>JAYUCP010000228.1:0-12547 GCA_043740245.1 Acidobacteriota bacterium
AAACGAACTTATCAGGTAATCGGTGTAGAGATCCAAGAGTGTTTTGTCCATTTGTCAAGTTTACTCATGAATCTCTCACTGCGTAACATCAGTTGATTACTTGGCGAAGCCTTTGGAGTGCGGCGGCTCGACGCCGCTTTGGTATGCCCTCGGCAGTAGACGCAAGGGATGCCCGTGTTGCCGTGGCGTCTGTTTCTTTCATTGTTCGACGCACTGAAGGCATACCAAAGCGGCGTCGAGCCGCCGCACTCCAAAGGCTTCGCCCAACCTATCACTCATCACCGCTCAGAGAGGAACTGCACCATGAAAAAAAGGACGACCGAAACCAATAGTAACGTAGACAGCACCCGCCGGAAGTTTCTCTTGAATACGGCTCCGGCCGTCGGCGCCGCTATCGCCGCCGCAGGCGCGGAGACGAAACTCTTCGCCGGTTCTGACGCCGAGATTCCGTCCATTCGGATTCCCAAAGAGATTCCCGCTTCGCTCAACGAAACGCCCAAGCCCGGCTCTTTTGAAGGCCAGGGCATGACCGGCGCCGAGGTCTTCGCCAAGCTCTGCAAGGAAGAAGAACTCGCGGCCCTGTTCTGTTGCCCCGGCAATTACACCGTCATCAACGCCATCGCGGCGGCGGGCGTGCCCGCGTATGGCGGACGCACCGAAGGCGCGATGTGCGCGGCTGCCGATGGCTTCTCGCGCGTGACTGGCGAGGCCACAGCTTGCTCCGGTACCGAAGGCCCCGGCTTCACACATATGATTATGAACATCGCCGCCGCCGCCGCCGCGCGCACACCGCTGCTGGTGCTGGCCAGCAACATGCAAATTGCCGGCGATGACCGCGAAGCCTTTATTCAAACGGGCTACCAGCAACCAACCACCACCGGGATGAAGAAATACGGCAAGCGCCTGATCGCGCCTGACCGCGTGTGGGAATACGGCGCCTATGCCTTCCGCAACATGAAATCCGGCGTGCCCGGCCCCGTGCATCTGGACTTCCCCGGCGAAGTGGCGCGCGCGCGTTTCACCGATCCGGCGAAGCTGAAAGACTTTTACACCAAAGAAAAGTACCGCTCCGACTCGCGCCCGCATCCCGCGCCCAAAGAAGTGCAGCGGGCCGTCGAGATGATCAGCAAAGCCGAGCGGCCACTATTGGTCGCGGGCCACGGCGTCTTTCACGGCAAGGCCTGGGATGTGCTGAAACAGGTGGCTGAGAAACACGAGATGGCCGTCGTCACCACTGGCCCGTCGCGCGGCCATTTCCCAGACGATCACCGGCTGTCGGTCAGCGTGGCACCAGAGGCGTTGATGAGCGCCGATCTGGTCATCTTTGTCGGCCAGTATTCCATGCCCAGCCCCGGCGAATTCCGCTTCAACCCCGATGTCAAAGCCATCCGCGTGCACCCGGCGCCCGAAGACCTGGGCCGCAACTGGCCGCTCGATCTGGGCATCGTCAGCGACGAGAAAATCTTTCTCGAAGCCCTCGCCAACAGCTTGCCCAACAAGAAACGTGACGCTTGGGTTGCCGAACTCGCCGCCGCGCGCAAGAAATTCGACGAGTTGATCCACGGACAGTACGACCTCGGATTGAAATACAGCCGCGACACCAACCACCTGCACCCGGCCGTCATCGGCAAGGAAGTTCACCAGTTTCTTTACCAGGGCGACATTGATCCGAAACAGACCGTGACGGGTTTGGGCGGCTGGACGATTGGGAATTACACCGGACGCTGGTTGCGCGCCAATCGGCCCGGCCAGGGCGTCGTGTGCGCCTATCAATACGGCGCGATCGGCCCCGACCTGGCGATGGTCATCGGCGCGGGCGCAGCCGTTCAGCGCGGCGTTGGCCCGCAAGCCGCATACAAAGGCGCGCCCGCGCTTTGCGTCACCAGCGATGCGGGCATTGCTTACAGCATGTTCGAGCTGGAGACGGCGTCCAAGTACAAGATTCCCGTCATCACGGTGGTTTACAACAACAACTCCTGGGGCATGTGGCCGAACGCCGCGACCTCCGCGCGTTCGATGCATATGTACGTCTTCCAGGAAAACCTGCGCTACGACAAGATGGCCGAGGGCTTGGGCGCGCGCGGCGAATATGTGCGCACGCCGGAAGAGTTGCGCGAGGCGTTGAAACGCAGCTATCAAGCGGCGGCCAAAGACGGCCTCTCTTCGCTCATCAATTGCCAGGCGCTCAAGGAATTCACTTCCGCCAAAGACTATCCGCCCGGCAATGCGATGAATCCGGAGCCGGGCTGCGGCGCGGTGGCGCATTAAAGCTCTTCGCAGATTTTGCGGGCATTGGGGAATAGACGACTGATTTTACGGAAGCTACGGAGCAAGACAGATCAGCGCCAATCCGTCGCCTCCGTAAAATCAGTCGTCTATTGTCCAACGGCAAATAGACAACGGATTGCACGGATGCCACTGATTCAGACAGATCAAATCCGCGCCAATCAGTCGCATCCGTAGCATCCGTCGTCCATTGCTTTCACACCCACCATATCCAAAGGAATCAACCGTGCTGAATTGACGGCAGGGTCTTTCCCCTTCAAACTCGCGGCGCATTCACCAGCAAGCGCGCAATGCTTGCTCTTATTTTTTCACGGAGAATCCAACCAAACATGAAGCCCGCCCGTTTGACCGAGTTCCTGAGCAAGATGACGCCCAACAGCGTCGCCGTTTTTGCCAGCGCGCACGAAATCCGCCGCAACCAGGACAGCGATTTCGAGTTCCGCCAGGACACAGATTTTTACTACCTCACGCGCCTCAACGAACCCGATTGCGTCGCCGTGCTCGCGCCCGATCATCCGCAGCACAAATACATTCTCTTTGTCCGCCCGCGCGTGAAAGAAGAAGAAATCTGGACGGGGCTGCGCGCTGGCGTCGAGGGCGCAATCAAAACGCACGGGGCCGATGCCGCTTATGACATCGCGCTACTGCCCGAAATTCTGCCGCAGTATTTGAACGGCGCGGACACGCTGTATTACCGGCTGGGCATGCAACAGCGTTTCGATTTGAAACTGATCGGGATGATCAAACGGCTGCGCGAGCGCGTGCGGTATGGCGATTACGGGCCGACCACGATCATTGATCCGGTCACACTTGTGCACGAGATGCGCTTGCGCAAAAACACCGAGGACATCGCCGACTTGCGCCGCGCCGCCGCCATCAGCGCCGCCGGACACGTCGCCGCGCTGAAACATTGCCAGCCTGGAATGTTTGAATACGAACTCGAAGCGCTGGTCGAATATGTCTTCCGCAAGAGCGGCGCGGCGGGCGTGGGTTATCCTTCGATTGTTGGTTCTGGTTTCAACACGACGATCCTGCACTACAACACCAACAACGAGCAGATCAAAGACGGCGACATGGTGCTGATTGACGCGGGCGCCGAATACAATCTCTTCACCGGCGACATCACGCGCAGCTTCCCCGCCAACGGCAAATTCACCAAAGCCCAGCGCGCGATTTACGAAGCCGTGCTGGCCGCCAACAAAGCCGTGATTGCGCTGGTCAAACCCGGCGTGCGCTTCACCGATTTGCACGACAAGGCCGTCGAAGTCGTCACCGACCAGTTGCTGGCGCTGGGGCTGCTGACCGGCGACCGCAAAGAGATCATCGAGAAAAAGGGTTATTTCAAATTCTTCATGCACCGCACCGGGCACTGGCTGGGCATGGATGTGCACGACGTGGCGCGCTACAAAACCGCCGACGGTTGGCGCGTGCTCGAACCCGGCATGGTCTTCACGGTTGAGCCTGGCATTTACATTGCCGAAGGAGCAGACGGTGTTCCGGCTGAATACTTCAACATCGGTGTGCGCATCGAGGACGATGTGGTGGTGACGGAAGACGGCTGCGAAGTGCTGACGGCGGGCGTGCCGAAGGAAGTGAGTGAGATCGAGGCGTTGATGAAAGAGTCCGTGATGGTGGCGGTCTGACCACAATGACGCGCGGAAAGTAGCGTACTGAAACGCGCACAGTGGCAGGTATTTAACAACTCAGTTAATGCCTGCCGCTAACGTTTGTGCTGCCGGCCGTCCAGTGCGGAATCAATGCACTGTCGCACTTCACTTGTTTTTCTGGCCATCCTGAACGACCACGTGCCATATTTCCCATCAGCATTGACAGCATTCACCCAGCGTTCTGCCGCAGCCTTCTTCACATCGACCAATGGGTCATACCCCTTAGTCTCAAGAATCAGGTGCCTTGACTCCATCCCGCTCAAACGAATTAGGAAATCAGGCAGGTATTCGTGAACTTGACCATTGTGCAGGTAAGGAATGGCAAACCCCAACCCGGCATTCTTGGCGAAAGCCGCCACACCGGGGTGCGTGTCCATCGTGTAAGCAGCAGTCTGTTCCCAGCGGTCTGTATCAGCTACGACAAAATTTACGTGGCTTTTGCTGACTTCGCGGACTTCCCGCTTGGTCCAGAAATCTACGTCCTCCGTTGAGCCGGGGCCGCGTGTTGCTTCATACCGTGGGATTTCAGGTATTTCCCCTTGCGTCGCATCTGGCCGAATTGCCTCTAACAAAATCTCGACCAGCCAGCCGTAATAAGGCGCGAGAAACAAATCTTTGATCACAGCGGGCGACTGAACGACGACCTTCTCTTCAACGTAACTTTTCACGATGCTGAGCAATTGCGGGAACAGTACGTGAGTAGGCATTTCGGTAGAACGCTGGGCGACATACCCGCGCGTGAGCGATTGCGTCAGGTCAAAAATCAATTCCTGCAACCGCCGTTCGGCTCTGAACGATGCCAGCGAGATGCTCTCAAGCCTGCCGGGGCCATACAACGAGGGGCGACATTGATTGGTCAGCAACGCGGCTTTCAACTCGACTTCCGGTGGAATGCGATCCGGTTGCAAGACGAGCGCTGGCACGTTGTCCCAATCCACCGCGAGGCGATTGCGAATGGCTTGCGTGTAGCCTTCGACACGTGGAAAGCGAATCTCATATTGCGCCTTGGCCGCCATTGCGCGCACGTGGTAGCGCTGCACGGGCGGCGGCGGCGCGGCTTGCTGATTGGCCTTGAACGGGATGATCTCAAACGGCACGCCAAAGACTTTTGCCACTTCTTCGCCGAACCTGCCGTTTTCCTGCGGCTCGTAATTGGTGCGGCGCAGCCCGCGCCCAACGACCTGCTCGCAAAGCAACTGCGACATGAAAGGGCGCAAGCCGATGATGTGCGTGACCGTATTGCAATCCCAGCCTTCGGTCAGCATCCCCACGCTCACGATGCAGCGCACATGACGTCCCGGTGGATCAAGCGGGCGTTTCAATTTGGTTGCCAGTTCGACAAAACCTTCGGGATAAAGCGGGCGCTGCTGACTGTCTTTCGGCCAGTCGAGTTTGCCGACGGTGTCGAGGGTGAAGCGCATCCAACGCACTTCATCGCTTTTGGCTTCGCCGGTGTCGGTTTCATAAGAGACTTTGGAATCCACACGGATGGTGTGCAGTTTGCCGTTGTTTCGGAAGCCATCCAGCTTGGCAGCGGGAATTCCGGTTGGCGCTTTGTTTTCCCCGAGCCATTCGTAAATCACTTTGGCAATCTGTGTATTCTTGCAAACGAGAATGAAAACAGGTTCGCGTTTGTCCTCGCCTTTCTTTTGCCATTCTTTGAGTTCGTCTTGCCACAAGCCGCCCAACATGGCGATGGGGTGATGCGCATACTTCAGAATCGCTTCAGGTTTCGGGCTGGATTTTTTGCCCCCTCGTTCTGCTGGCGTCAGTTGCGGCAGAATCCAATGCCAGATGTTGAAGTAACCTGGAATCGCCGTCCCCATCGAATCGCGCACCGCCAGTTGCGGGATTTTGACCAGCCCGGATTCGATGGCTTCGATCAAGCCGAAATCGCTGACGACCCAGGGAAACGGGCGATTGGTCGCCTGTCCGACGCGCCCTAAAAAATAAGGTGTCGCCGAAAGGTCGAGGCAAAAGTTGATGCCGCGCAGTTTGTTGATGCGATCCAGCCCTTCGATCCAAACAGTCGCTTCTTTGAAAAAATCTTCGGCCTCTTCGTCTTCGCCAAACAGATCGTCTTCAAATTCATCCGGTTCTTCGCGCCTAATGCGGTAGGCGTGGTGCGCTTCGTCATTGATCACCAGGATGTTCTGCTTGCCGCCGATTTCGCGCCCCAGCACGCGATTCACAAACGCCGTATCGCTTTCGACGTAGCGCACCGATTCGACTTTGACCTTTTTCAGGTTGCCGGCTTTGTCGCGCTCTTCGCCGAGCACTTGCAGCAAGCCTGTCGCCACCTGCTGTTCATAAGCCTCCGGCGTCAAATACCGCTTGCCGTGCGCCGTCGTCGTTTTCGGGCCAATGGTAATGGTCTCGGTGGTTCTGACTTCCACGCCCGCTCGCACCACGCGCGCGGCGCTTCCATTTTGTTGCGGGGATTGCAGCGCCAGTTGATGCCAGTTCAGCACAATGACTTTCCCCTGGCTCAGCGAAGTCATCAGCCGTTCGGGAATCAGATCGCGGGTACGGTACAAACTGGCTTCGCCCAATTCGGGCAGCAACTCATGCAGCCGGTCACGAATCGTCACGTTCGGGCAAACGATCAGCACCACGTCGGAAAAGCGCGCATCGCCGCGATTGTTCAATTTGTTCAAGATGCTCCAAGCCGCGAGCATGCCCATCACCGTCGTCTTGCCCGTGCCGGTAGCCATCTTGCAGGCGTAGCGCGGGAACCCCAGATAGCCTTGTGCCTTTTGCGTATCGCTCGGTTCATCGCGCGGAATTTCAATGCCCTGGCGAAAATCGCCGCGCACTTCGGCCCAAAAGATGATTGTTTCGGCTGCCTCGAGTTGAGCAAAGAAGAGCGGCTTTTCGCGTTCCTCGCGCCGCCAGTACTGCAACAATTCCAGTGTGGTCCGCGTCACGCCGGGATAGCCTTCGGCGCGCCAAGCCTTGACGCGCTCGCGGATGCGATTGACCAGCTTTAGCTCAATCGTAATACCGAGTCCGTTACTGTTGCCGTTCTCGCGCCGCGCTTTGGGATCGTGGTAGTGATACATCGCCAGGCGGCGGCCTGTGATACGCCGGGGTTCTTCGCCTTCGACGATGTGCCAATACTCTTTCGGCTCCTCAAAGGGAGAATTCAGAATCGGTTCGGCGACTTCAAAGTTGTTCATAGGTTGAAAGCCCGCTGAAGCGCGTCAAGTTTTTCTTTCACTTCAGGATGGATTTCTTCGGGCTGCATCAGGGCGGCGATTTCGTGATAGTCGGTATAAGGAATACCGTGCAAGCCAGCCGCTGCCAACGCCGGGGGAATGATGTCAGCGCGTGCTTTTGTACTGTTGAGAAAGGCGTGGTCGCCCAAGGGGTCACGCACAACAGCAGGCGGAAAGTTGTCGGCAAAATACTTTTCCAAATCAGCCAAATATAAACCGACGGCATCATCGCCAATCTTCTTCCCGACATAACGCGCCAGCGCAGTAGGATGGATCAGGTAGCTTTCGATTTCATAGCGCCGCCAACGGACTCGTTGCAAACCCTGGCCGGTTAGGGGCGTCGGTTGAATATTCGGGTTGTCGTCGCCATCCAGTATCACCAAGCCGGGCAAATCATCCCGCACCAGTTTGAGCGCATCGTAATGCTCCCTGGCGGTGATGCCGCGCGCGCCAAGTCTTGTTTCCCAAACCGTTGGCCGCCAAAAAATGCGCGTCGCGAGCGCGTCCTTCACCGGATGGTCGAGAATGCGTGCCCATTCGCGCAGGATGTTCAGGTCGGTATGACCTTCGAGATACAGCACGCCCGGTGAACCCAGCGCCAGCATAATGTCCGTGTCTGTCAGAATCCCCAACGAACGCGCCAGCTTCGTGCGTTCGCCTTCATCGGTCACACAACGCGGCTGATTGAACAGCACGCACAATTCGCATGGCTCGACGGAATTGATAATGACCTCGGAATGCGTGGCGACGATCAATTGAGACTGCTGCCGCGCTGCCACTGAACGTAATTCGCTGTATATCGCGTCTTGCAACAGCACGTGCAAATGGGCATCCGGTTCATCCAGCAAGAGCACCGCCCCAGGCCGTGTGTTGAGAAAGGTCAGCAACATCAACACCTGTTGAAAGCCGCTGCCCGCGCTGGCAATGTCGAGCTTGGTCTCACTGCCACCCATTTGGTACTCGGCAATGATGTCCGCACCCGAAGCATCCGGCGGCAACACTTCACAGCCGAACAGTCTTTGCATCGAAGCCGTCAAATCGCGCCACGCGGTTTCTGACTGATGCGCTTCGACCAACAAGTTGCGGATGATCTCGCCCGGACGGCCTTGTCCTAGTAATTGGTCGAGTTTGGGGCGCTGATAAACTGGCTCGTCCGTACTCAAGCCTGTCATCGGCGGAACAAACGCCGTGCGCAAATCAGCCTCGCGCAACATTGCCGCTGGGACATCGGATTTCGGGCGGACGTAAATCTGTTCGGTGCTGTCGGCAATCAGTTCCATCGTGACCTTCCACCCTGCCGTGTGATGGATTTCGATCTCAATGGGCGCACTGGTTTGGTAGCGCCGTTCATTCCACAAAAATTCAAAAGCACGCAAAGGCACAGCCGAAAACGTTTGCCGCGTGACCGGCGCTTTGGTGTAGCCGTGATTGCGCGGGTTGAAATCATTCAATCGTTTCCAGCGATCCAGCGCCAGATTCCATGCCGCCACAGCCTGCAACATCGTTGTCTTGCCAGTGTTGTTCGGCCCGGCCAGGACAATGTGTCCCGGCAGGTCGAAGACGACCTCGTCAAAGCGTTTGAAACGGCGGATGACGACGCGGCGGATCATTTGTTTTTCTCCTGGATGGCTTCCTTCAAATCTTTGATCACCATCAATTCGTTGCCGCGATCGTCAATTACTTTGATGGCGACGCGGCGTTCGTCCCCGGCTTCAAAGGGCGCGCTGCTCGTGCCGGCCAGATGGCTCCAGACGTCTTCTTCGTAATAACCCTTGAGCGATTTTTTCAGATTGTCCCAGGCGCTGGTGCGCGGGAAAAAGGCCTGGCTGACCAGGAAGCAGTTGCCATTGTAGTTCGTGTCCAGCAACCATGCGGGCACATCGTCACCCTTGCGGTGGTCATTTTCCATCGTGATGGGATCGAAGACATCCAGCCCCAGCAACTCGACTTGATAAACTGTCGCGCCGTCTTTCTTCGATTTGGTCAGCTTGATTTCCGGCAACCCGCAGACACTGAAAATCTGGCTCGAACGCATGTTTTTGAGCAGGTCGCCCATCAGCAAATCCAGCGTCGCCTGGACGTAAGTCATCGGCACGCCGCCCAGTTCCGCGCTGCTTTCGATCAAGGTGCGCGCGTTGGGCTGAATGGCGAAGCCGATCACGTACAGGTGCGCGTAGCCTTTCATGTTGGCTTCCTTGGCTGCCTCGAAAACCAGCCGTTCGCTGACCGCGCCGTTTTCGGGGCCAAAGACGATGGCGACCGACTGTTGCGAAAGCGGCAGCATGCCGGCATTGGCTTCGTGCGCTTCCTGCACGATGTCGGTCAGGGTGGGCGCAGCGGCGAGGGCGCTGGCGTCTACGGCGGCTTCCGCCGAAAGCCACAGCGTCCGGGCTGGTTGCCGGACGTTTTTGAAAGTCACCGTTCGGTTGCCCTCCAACCGA
This sequence comes from Acidobacteriota bacterium, assembly GCA_043740245.1. Taxonomy (GTDB): domain Bacteria; phylum Acidobacteriota; class Blastocatellia; order RBC074; family RBC074; genus JACPYM01. The sequence goes on from JAYUCP010000228.1 coordinate 9,613, forward strand.
ATCACCGGACTCTTCCGCAGGATTTCAATCATCCGCTCGACGAAGCCGCCTTCGTTGCCGCCGCTGATTTCCGCCGAGTCACGCTGATCTTTCTTTTTGCCTGATCCGCGTTCGTCTGCGTCCATCTGCGGCGTGTCATCCAGCGGTGTCGGGATGGTCGCTTCAAAAGTGAATGGCCCGGTCACCCGCACGATGCCGGATTTGACTTCAGCCCGGTCAACCAGAATCTCTTCAGCGGGCGGTTCGTTGTTGGCGATGGATTTCAGCGTGATGTGCGGGACGATGCCGCCGACTTCTTCGCCCTTCTTGTTCTGTTTGCGTTTGTAAACGAACCCGCCCGCCGGGCCGAGCAGTTCGTCTTTCAGTTCGTAGTAGGAAAAGGTGGCGGTGAGCAGGCGTTGCCGCGCCAGCGCCAGCGGCACGCGGCTGGTGTCAATCGTGATCCAGCGGCGGCCCCATTGTTCGGCAACGTAGGCAGTTGTACCGGAACCGCAAGTCGGGTCGAGAACAAGGTCGCCAGGATCGGTGGTCATCAGGATGCAGCGCTCAACGACTTTGATATTTGTCTGGACAACGTAAACTTTTTCGTCCGTAAAACTGCCGGTAATTGTATCTGTCCAAATATTTCCTCTTTCTTTATAAGGGAAGTCTGTGGCGAAACGCCTATATCGAAGGCTGTTTTTAGCAATATGAATTCGTCCAGCTTCTGCAAGTCGTTGCATGCCTTCCGGATAATTTGGTTTCCAATGAGAGTTTTTGCCAGGTTCGTAGGTCTTTCCTTGGAAAGTGAATGGCTGCGGTTCCTTGGGCGCACCTTGCGATTGTAAGTCTCCCGGTTTGTATAGCTGTGCCCCTTCAGGGAGCAACTTTTCGCCTCGTTTTTCTTCTGCTAAAACGCCTCGGTAACTACCCTCGGGCAGTAATACCCAATCTGCATTGCCTTCACCTAAAACAATTGGTTGTTCTTCAAACAGCTTATAAACTTTTACGTGGTTAGAGTCTTTTGCATACCAGAGTAAGAAGTCACCCAGCGTGGCAATTGTGTTAGTTTCAAATCCTGACGTAGTCTGAAACGTAACCTGAGAGATGAAATTCTCCGCCCCAAACACCTCATCCATTACCTCGCGCACGTGATGCAGATTGTCATCGCTGATCTGCACAAAGATGCTGCCCGACGGCATGAGCAGTTCACGCGCCAGCAGCAGCCGGTCGCGCAAATAGGTCAGATACGAATGCAAGCCCAACTCCCAGGTATCGCGGTAGGCCTGCACCATCTCAGGCTCGCGCGTCATTTCGGCATCGTCGTTGTGGTTGACATCGCGTTTGCGCACGAAGGGCTGGAAGTTGGAGCCGAACTTCACCCCGTAAGGCGGGTCGAAGTAAATCATCTGCATCTGGCCGCCGAGCCTATCCCAGTGCAACAGCGAATTCATCACCGCCAGACTGTCGCCCAGAATCATACGGTTGCGCCATTCGTCCAGGTATTCATAGGCCTTGGTCAATTGCTCGGCAATCGAATGGCGCGGGTCGCCGTAAACGTCTATCAAATCCAACTGCCGATCCTGCCGGTGACTCTTGAGCGTCTCGATGATCGCCTGCGTCGAAAGGCGTTCGTGAATGAACAGCGGCAGCGTCGGCACATCGAACGACAACCGCTCCGCCTTGCCCGCCCAATCCAGGAAAGGGCGCGACAGGGCTTTGAGTTCGCGCACCACCGCTTCCAACTGCGCCAAACTCGCCGCCGCCGCTGAACGCGGATCAACGCTGATCAACCCCTGTTTCAAATCCGCGTCCAGTTGCGCCAATCCGCGGCCCAACTCTGCCAGCAAAGCCTCGCCCTGTTCGCGCGCCGGGTTCTGCCCGTCCCAATTCAAGGCCGGCGCAAGCGAAGAATCGTAGCGGTACTTTTGCGGCGGCTTTTTCTTTTTGAACTGCCCCTGCACGCCGACTTCGGGACGCATCGGGCTGCGCTCTTGCGGATGAGAATAATTTGCGACGCCTGTGCCTTTGGTTTTCGCCATCTGGTTTGTTTGCCGTACAACCGCCCAGCTTGCTCCGGCGCGAACTGAAAGCCGGACAAGCAATTGGCTGGACGTAATTGAGTTGATTGAGCTTCACTGCGGATTGCAGGCGAGATAATACAGGAAAAAACGGCGCCAAGGACAACCCGGCGGCACTTTAGGCTGAGCAGATAATTTTTAGCTTGCCGCTAAATAAACCGGTCACGTTCCATTTTTTGATTCAGAAGCGCGGTGACGGTGATCGCGCTCCTGAATCATTCCCGCACGCTGGAAGCGGTGCGTACCCAGCAACGCTTCATCCTTCCCGCCCCAAAGCGCGGGCAGCAAAAACAGCGCATAACTAAACAGCAACCACGCCCCCCACGCCCCCGCCCCCGCCCCCGCCGCATTCACATTCGGAAAGGTCTGCGCAAAGAAATAGGTCGTCAGCACATCCAGCAACATGCCCGGCACCGCTACGCCCAGCGCCGCCGCCGCCCGTTGCGAAGCTGGCACGCGCCGCCGCTGAAATATCGCGCGGGCCAAGAGCGGCATCGCGATCAGCATGGCCGTGAAATTGAAGGCCATCCAAGCCGCACTATCGTGATGAAAAAAGTATTGCCCCGCCACGCGCATCGCCAGCGTCGCGCCCAACCAAACGGCGACGCCGATGACCAGAAACGGGGTGAGCGTAAAACTCTGTGTCTGTCTGCCAAAAGCCAAACGTTCTGCTGATTCCATAAAAAGCCTCCTCTTGTGGGTAGTGGTTAAACATGGTGGGACGGCGTGTCAGTAGCCCGCGCGTAAGCAAGGGCGTCTGCTGTCAATAAAGCCCTTGCTCACGCGCGGGCTACTGACACATCCCACCTGACTTAGCCACTACCGAAGAGGGCGAAGCGTACGCCTGAGTGCCGGAAAATCATCCGCAATTTTCG
>JAYUCP010000229.1:0-5141 GCA_043740245.1 Acidobacteriota bacterium
ATAGACGCGAACGATCCGCCGATGCTGTTGATTCACGGCAGCGCCGACCGCGTCGTGCCGGTCAAACAATCGCAGGCGTTTTACGACGCGCTGAAAGCCAAAGGCGTCAAGGCCGAGTTAGTGGTGATTCCCGACGTAGACCATAGCTTCATCGGCAAGACGGCGGAGGTGACGCACGCGGCGAGCAATCAGGCGTTGAAGAAGACGCTGGAATTCATTGATGCAAATTTGGGAGGGAAGAAATGAAATTGAGATTGAAGAGAGATAGATACGCGGATGACGCGGATGCGGCGGATCAACACGGATCAGCCGCAAGAAACGTCCGCGCCAATCCGCTGCATCCGCGTCATCCGCGTATCCATTCGGCTCTGGCATTGTTGCTGTTGGTGGTTGGTGTGTTCCTGTTGCCGTCTGTGCAAGGCCAGAAAAAAATAGCGACCGATTGGCCTACGTTTGGCAATGACGCGGGCGGGCAGCGGTATTCGACGCTGACGCAAATCACGCCCGCCAATGTCACGAAGCTCGTGCGCGCGTGGACGTATCACATGAAACCTGAGAATTATGTCGCGCCCACGGCAGATGCATCGCGGATGCCTCCGCCCGGGCCGCCAGGTGCGCCGCCGCGTGGCCCGCGTCGCCGCAACCCTGAATCGCAGGCCGGGCCGGTGGTTGTGAACGGCGTGATGTACATCACCACGGCTTATCGCCGCGTCGTCGCGCTCGAACCCGAAACCGGCAAGTGCCTGTGGGAATACGAAATCAAAAGCGGTGAAGCGGCGACGCGCGGATTGGAATACTGGGCGGGCGATGCGCAGTCACAAACGAAATTTGGGCCGCGCCTTTTCTTCGGCACGTCGAATGGAGAGTTGATTGCGCTCGATGCAAAGACCGGTCAACCCGCTGCCGGATTCGGCAACAACGGCAGCGTAGACATGAAGGCCAGTGTGATGAATGGCTACGATCAGGCGCAGCTTGGCCTGTCGTCGCCGCCGATTATGTACAAGGGAATGGTTATCACCGGCTCGCATACGCAAGAAGCGCCGAGCCTCGGTGCGGCGGGCGACGTGCGCGCGTGGGATGCGCGCACGGGCAAACTGGTCTGGACGTTTCACACTGTCCCGCGTCCAGGCGAAGCGGGCAACGAGACGTGGGAAGGCGAAAGTTGGAAGGGGCGTTCGGGCACGAACGTGTGGGCGATGATGACGGTGGATGTGGCGCGCGGCCTCGTCTTTTTGCCGCTCGGTTCGCCGACTTACGATTATTACGGCGGCGACCGCAAGGGCGCGAACCTTTACGGCAACACGCTGGTTGCGCTCGACGCCAATACGGGCAAGGTGAAGTGGCACTTCCAAACCGTGCATCACGATTTGTGGGATTACGATTTGTGCACCCCGCCGACGCTCTTCGACGTGAAGCGGCAGGGCAAGACGATTCCCGCTGTTGCGGTGATGTCGAAGATGGGCTTGTTATTTATTTTAGATCGGCGCGACGGCAAGCCGATTTATGGCGTGGAAGAAAGACCGATACCGAAAACCGATGTGGCGGGTGAAGCAAGCTGGGCTACGCAACCGTTTCCGCTGAAGCCCGCGACGCTGGCGCGCGACAGTTTCAAGCGCGAAGAACTCGCCAACCTGACGCCCGAACATCGCAAGTATTGCGAAGCGTTATTCGACCGCGATGGCGGCATGCACAACGAAGGGCCTTACACGGCTTACACGACGAAGCCTTCGGTTGTTTTTCCCGGCACGCTGGGCGGCGGCAATTGGAACCCGATGTCGTTCGACCCTCGGTTGGGTTATCTGTTCGTCAACACCAGCGACTTGGGCGCGATTGGTTACATGCAAAAAAATCCCGAAGGCGCGCGCACGCCGTGGTCACGCACGAGTCCGCTGGGGCCGACGGCGCGATTCTGGAATCCCGAAACGCGCTGGCCTTGTCAGCAACCGCCGTGGGGCAGGCTGTTTGCAGTCAATGTCAATACGGGCGAGATCGTCTGGCAATCGGTGCTGGGCATCACCGAGGGCTTGCCCGAAGACAAACAGAAAACCGGCAGGCCGAATCTGGGCGGTTCGATTGCGACGGCCAGCGGATTGATCTTCATCGGCGCGACCGATGACAGCCGCTTCCGCGCATTCGATTCAAAGACCGGCAAGGAATTGTGGGTGGCAAAACTCGACGCCAGCGCACACGCCGCGCCGGTCACGTATCAAGGCAAGGACAGCAAGCAGTACGTCGTCATCACGGCAACGGGCGGCGGATTTTTAAGCGACCCGTCGAGCGCAGATTCGGTGATTGCGTTTGCATTGCCATAAAGGAGCTTCAATGATTCGGAAAACGATACTCACATTTTTGCTGGCGACGATGCTTTGGTTGCCGCTGACCAACGCCAAGGCGCAATCCAATGCACAAGCCGGGCGGCTGAAAATCCTCATTGTTCACGGCCCGAACCTGAACCTGCTCGGACGGCGCGAACCGGCGATTTACGGTGTGACGACGCTGCCGCAGATCAACGAGCAGTTGCAGAAACTCGCCGCCGAACTCAACGTCGAACTCATCATCGTGCAATCCAATCACGAAGGCGTAATCATTGACACCTTCCATAAATACATTGACGACGTAGCCGGCGCCGTCATCAATCCCGCCGGCTTCAGCTTTCACAACGTAGGCTTGCACGATGCCATCAAAGCGATGCCGTTCCCGGTGATCGAAACGCATCTTTCCAATCTGGGAACACGCGACGCGATTCATCAGGGTTCGATCATCACGCCGGCGGTGCGGGCTTCGATTATGGGCCTGGGCTGGCGTTCTTATACGGCGGGCTTGCGCGCGCTGGTTGAAATCATCCGAGAAGAAAAAGCCGCGAAAGAAGGAGCGAAAAAATGAAGCAATCTCTGATTGGTTTGTGTGTATTGGCGGCGTGCTTGTTCAGCTTGCCGCTGAAGCAAGCAGCGCAACAAGGGCCGCCGCAACAAGGGCCGCCGCCAAGCCGTCCGCCGCAAGCGCGCCCTACGCGGAAACAAGTGCTGGCGTGGGGCGATCAACGTTTCGGCGTGCAGCATGATGCGGTCACGCGCGCGCTGGTGACGATGGAGCGGCTGGGGCGCGAGTCGGGCGCGTATGACATGTACATCCGCACCGATTCGCAACTCATTACCAAACAGCCGATCACGATGAGCGGAAATACCCGTCCCACGACGAACAAAAATCTCAACTATTTCGACGCGATTTTCTTTTACGGCGTCCGCGAGATTGAGCTGACCGATCAACAGAAAGCCGACTTGATGTCGTTCATCAAGGAAGACGGCAAAGGCTTCGTCGCCGCGCATACGGCGACGACGGCGTTTTTCTCGTGGCCGGAATTCGGCGAAATGATCGGCGCGCGTTTTGACGAACATCCGTGGGGTGTCACTGACGCTACTGTCATCATTGACGATCCGCTGTTTCCCGCGATGAAGCATTTCCCTAAAATCTCCGTCATCAAAGACGAGCACTACCAGCACAAAGATTTTTCGCGCGACAAGTTGCGCGTGCTGGCGCATCTGGATGTGAGCAAGCTCGACATGAAAAATCCGCGCGTTCATCGCACGGACGGCGACTATCCGGTGGCCTGGTCAAAGATGTACGGCAAAGGCCGCGTGTTCTATTCGTCGCTGGGTCACGCGGCGGAATACTGGGACGATCCGCAAATACAGAAAATGTATTTCGAGGCCATCAAATGGTCGCTGGGCTCAAGCGAAGGTGAAACCAAACCGCTGCCCGCTGCGGGAAAGTAATGCACAACGTCGTCAAAATTTTGATGCTGGCCACCGCTGTTGCCATCGGCATTCTGGCGCAAACCCCGCAAACGCCTGCGCCGCCGCCGCAACAACCGTTGCCTTTCAGCCACAAGCTGCATCTCGCGCAGGGCTTGAAATGTCAGGGCTGTCACGTCAACCCTGAACCGGGCGAACAGATGACCTATCCGGCGACGGCGAAATGCATGGCTTGCCACGAAGACACCGCTGCTGAGAAACCCGCAATCAAAAAACTCACCGCCTTTCATCAAAACAAAGAGGCCGTGCCGTGGGTGCGCGTTTATCAACTGCCCGACTGGGTCTGGTTCTCGCATCGCGTGCATCTCGAAGCAGGCGCGAAATGCGACCGCTGCCACGGCGCTGTTGCCGAACGCGACGCGCTGTGGAAAGAAAAACCGCTGACGATGGAAAGCTGCATGAACTGTCATCGCGAAACCAACGCGAGCAACGCCTGCAATTATTGCCATGAAGGACACTGAATCCATCCCCACAGGGGGGCCCGCTGCGGCAAGACAATCCTCACGTTCGTTTCGCGTCGGCCTCATCGGCGCGGGCATACAGGCTTCGCGCATGCCGCGTTTGCACGAGCAGGAGGCGCGCGCGCTGGGACTTGATTACTCGTACCAACTCTTTGATCTCGAACGCCGCAACGCAAGCGTAGCAGCTTTGCCGAGTTTGCTGGCTGAAGCGCAGCAGCAAGGCTTTGCCGGATTGAACATCACGCATCCGTGCAAGCAGGCGGTCATTCCGCTGCTCGATGAGTTATCCGCAGAAGCCGCCGCGATTGGCGCGGTCAACACGGTGGTTTTCCGGCGCGGCAAGCGCATCGGCTACAACACCGATGCGCCGGGTTTTGCCGCGAGCTTTCAGCGCGAGTTGTCAGACGTTTCCATCCGCAACGTCATCCTGCTCGGCGCAGGCGGCGCAGGTTCCGCCATCGCCGTCGCATCATCACAGCAGGGGCAATTGGGCATTGAACGTTTGGCGATTTACGACACTGACCACGCGCGCGCCGCTGCGTTGGCTGAACGCGTGGGTGCAGCCGCCGTCAACGATCTGGCGCAAAGCATGCCAGAGGCCGATGGCGTGATTCAGGCGACACCGATTGGCATGGCGAGTCATCCCGGTGCGCCGTTGCCGCTGGCGTTGTTGCAACCCAAACATTGGGTGGCTGAGATCATTTACTTTCCGCTGGAAACCGAACTGCTGCGCCACGCCCATGCGCTGGGTTGCCGCACGATGGATGGTGGCGGGATGGCGGTCTTTCAAGCGGCGAAAGCCTTCCAACTGTTTACTGACATTGCGCCTGACACCGAACGGATGTTGCGGCACTTTGCGGCGCTGGAC
>JAYUCP010000230.1:0-12531 GCA_043740245.1 Acidobacteriota bacterium
AGTAAACCGCTCAGTGAGCAACGCCGGCACAGCGGGTTTGCGGATTGAGCCTACGGCAAACTAACAGTTTGCCGTACACCGACCTGCAACCCGCTCTAATCGGTTTAGGCTATCAACCATCAAATACAAGGAGAGCAACATGGAATCAAATAATCAGAGCCAGCCGCAATCATTCAAACAAACCGGAGCGGCGACGGCGCGTGCCACTTCCACTGACGCCCAGTTGGTGGCCGACAAAGTGAGCGAGGCCGTTCACGCCGTGCGTGAACACGTCGAAGAGCGCGGCGCGGAGGTGCTCAATCAGGTGAAGCAGCAGGTCAGCGCTGTGCGCGAACAAGTCGAAGCGCGCGGCGCGGAGGTGCTCAATCAGGCGAAGCAGCAGGTCAGTCAGGCGAAGCAGCAGGTCAGCGCCGTGTGCGAACAGGTCGAAGAGCGCGGCGCGCAGGTGCTCAATCAGGCGAAGCAGCAGGTCAGCGCAGCTTATGAGCAAACCAACAAGCGCGTAAGCGAACAATATGAGAAGGCGGTTGATTACGGTCATGAGAACCCCGGCATAACGACCTTGATCGCCGTCGGCGTCGGCGTCGGCATCGGCTTACTGCTGGCGCGTTGCTTCAGCACGTTGCGCAACCGTATGGCGAGTTAGTTATGAGCGCGCTGTCAGCCCAGGCACGCGAGCTATTTCGTTGTACAGCAATGTCCGACAAGCTGCCAGCTTGTCGAGGCTTCCAGTTGTGTACATTCGGAGTCGCCGACAAGCTGGCAGCTTGTCGGACATTGCTAATTCAACCTCATTGGGCTTTAGCCGGTACTACGAACGTTCTCGCTTGATTGAACCACTCCCCCCGGCGAGTAACAGAAACTCGCTCATCTGGGACGCCGAAGTAGGTCTCTTTCGGCAGTCAAAAGGCCAGGCGCAGTAAAGATAAACAGCACTGTCCGCCCTGGCATCACGTCTTCACAAAGCCTGCGCGTTTTGCGGAGAAAACACCAAGGAGTGTCATGGAAAGTCTAATTGGTCAGATCGTTTTTGGCTTGGTCATCGGGATCATCGCCAAGTTTCTGATGCCGGGCCGGGATCCGGGCGGTTTCATTATCACCGCCATCATCGGCATGGCCGGCGCGGTCATCGGGACGTTCATCGGTCGCGCCCTCTGGGGCGGAGCGGGTTACGAGGCCGGGTGGCTCGCCGCTATTTTTGGCGCGATCATTTTGCTCGCGGGCTACCGGCTCATTATGAATCGGGGAGGCCTCGCTTCCACCTGAAGGCAACAACGAAGACGGATAAAACAGTAGCGCGCGCCGGCAGTAACGCGCGCATTTAAGTAAGTGGCAAAAAGTTCTTTGACAACCACGAAGAAACGAAGGACACGAAGAGAAGGAAGAAGGAAGAAGGAAAATGCTTATCAACATTGACGTTTCTTCACTGTCCTGCGTGCTCTTCGTTTCTTCGTGGTGAGAATTTTTATCGAGGTGAAATTGACGGCAACGAACCTTGACACCCATCACAACCATCCCCCTTTGCAGCAGGTAAGGAGAACCCTATGACGCCTCATTCCCTGAAAATCGCGCCGGGCTTTTACCGCGCGTTTGTTTTTTGCGCCGTCTTCGCGGCGGCGTTTGTTTTACTCAGTTGGCCGCAACGTACTGCACAAGTCGTGACCGGCCAAGCTACCACCACTTGTCCAACCTTTACTGTGCCGGCCTTGACGCACGGTTTCGTAACCACGAATCAATTGCCGCAGGGCGATCATTTCCTGCTGGCGCAACCGTTCGCGTTCACCGTACCGCTCAGCGCGCCGGGTTTGAACATTTTCGAGGTCAATCCCAGCAGCTTCGGCAACTCGGTCACGGGCGTGGGCGGGTTTAGCGGCACCGCACCGCAAGGCTTTAGTTACTCGACACCGAACAGCCGCTTCACGGCGCTCTCGTGCACCGACAGCATCTGGGATTTCAGTTTCCTGATCGCCAGCACGGGCGCGACCACCGGCGACACCGTCACCTTTTTCACGCAGGCACCCAGCGGTTCACCCTCATTCAACATTGTGACGCTGACCGTCGAAGCGAACGGCGTGCGCGTGACCTCGCTCAATTCGTTTGTCGCGCTTTATCTGAACGACCGCCTGGCACAGGGTGGACGGCTATCGGTGGGCGATTTCGTTTCATTCGTGGCGAACGCGGGCAGCGCCGGTTCGCGCACGGGCCTGTTCACGCTGTCTTACCTGATGCAGTCCGGCAATCCGCTGGACGCCTGTTTGCAATTGGGCGTTTCGGTCAATCGCGGCGCGGGCGCGGGTGTGATTTCCGTGCTCGTCACCGACGTGATCGTCAGACGCAATGAAGTGGCGGGCGACCGCGCGCGCACGCAACTCGGCCTGATCGCCGGGTTGAGCGGCGGCTATCCGACGGGCTTGCCCTGCCCGATCGTGTGTCCGCAATGTCCGCTACCGCCGGTCAAATGCGACACCTTCTGCTTCCGTTCAGCGGATTACTGGCTGCTGCATTACAAGCTCATCCAGTCGCGCATGCCATCCGGCAAGGTCTGGATCAACGGCGTCAATTTCAACCAGGCGGTCAGCCTCAAGAACATTGATGCCGTCAAGATCGCCCTGCAATGGTGCGGCGCGGATTTGTACGGCGCGCTTGGGCCGCAAGAGCAATTCAACCGCGAATGGCTCACCGCGCAGTTAAATGAATTGTGGGCGGCCTGTGGCGGTTCGCCGAATTACTACAACGCGCAATGGTCGAATTTGAGCTGCTACGGTTTCAGCTTCGCCCCAGTGCGCTTGAGCAATGGCGTCGTGCTCTCAGGCAATTCGATGGTCAAAGACCTGTTCTATCAGGCCTATTTGGCGTCCATCGAAAACCGCGCGGTAGATTTCCTGCCGTTGGCGCAACTGTTCAACTTATTCAACGGAAACGACCCGCTCAACGTTTGTAACACGCCGTAAGTTACAGCGAGCACGGGACAAGCTTAGAGAAATTGAAAGGCGCGCGGCGGCGGTAACGCGCGCCTTTCGTAACCTTGAGGTAAATTTGATGGAAACGAATGAAAGAATCGAACAGCAGCGCATCGTCACGGATAGCCCGGGCGAGCGCCGCGAAGTGATCACTGAATCAACTCAGGTGGGCCGGGCGGGACCGCAGGAATTCAAGCTCTCGGCCGGCACCATCGGGCTGATAGCGGTGCTCGCGGTCGTCGTGATCGGAATTGCGGTTTACGTCGTCAATAATAAAAACGAGAATGAAGCGGCGAACCGGGAAACCGCGAGTCAGATGAGCAGGGAACAAGTGCCGCCGACCGTCATTCAGCAGCCGGCCGTGGTACCGCCCGTCATTATTCAGCAGCCCGCGCAGTCTGCGCCCGTGATCATTCAACAACCCGCGCAGCCCAGCGGCGACGCGCTCATGGATGACGCGGCGCTGCAAAGACTCGCGACGAGCTGGCTGGCCGATGAACCGAGCCTGAGCGCGGTCACGGCCACCGTCAGCGCAGGCCGTGTGGTCTTGAGCGGCACCGTCAATTCCGCCGCCAGCAAGGCCAAGGCCGAACAGGTGGTCAAGGCTGTGCGGGGCGTGAAATCAGTAGACAATCAGCTTGTCGTATCCCCGTGAGGCTTTAGCCCAATGAATAAAGGGAAGAAGGAGATTACGGAACAGACGGAAATAACGGAACAGACGGAACGAAACGGAAACAGACCTGAAAACAGCTATGGAGCTTCCGTCTGTTCCGTTATTTCCGTCTGTTCTGTAATCTCTCCTCGGCTTCCGCAGTTCGCTAATTCAAGTAGTCAACGTAGCCAACACAGTCATTTCAACCCCGCGATTATTCTTTCCATCCCTGTTCATTACTGCACAGCAATCTTTTTCGAACTGACCGAAGATGCAGCCACTCCCTTCGTTCTGCCAAGCAAGTAACACAGGCGGCGAATCCTCGCCAGACTTCGCATGCGAGCGAGCAGGGAGACGAATTTCCCGAAAGGATAGTTATGAAAAGTAAGTTAATCAGTAGGATGTTAGTAATTTTCGGCCTGGCGCTGGCGGTCAGCACGGTAACGCAAGCCCAGGCGCAGAAGAATCTCAAGGATGGGATTAGCCAATCGGACAAGGCCGCGCGCGTTCTTAACGAAATCATGGGCACTCCGGACAAAGGCATTCCCGTGGAGTTACTGGAGAGCGCCGAATGCGTCGCGGTCTTCCCTTCCGTGCTCAAAGCCGGCTTCATCATTGGCGGACGCGGCGGACGCGGCGTGGCGAGTTGCCGCACGGCAAAGGGTTGGAGCGCCCCGGCCTTTTTCAATCTGGGCGGCGGCAGCTTCGGCTTGCAGATCGGCGCGCAATCCACAGACTTTGTGATGCTGTTTATGAACAAAGACGGCCTGAACAGTTTGCTGTCAGACAGCTTCACTCTGGGCGGCGACGCTTCGGTGGCCGCCGGGCCGGTCGGACGACAAGCTGGCGCTTCGACCGATCTGAAGATGAATGCGCAGATTCTCTCGTACTCGCGCAGCAAGGGGCTGTTTGCCGGTCTCGAACTCAAAGGCGTCGTCATCAAGCCGGACAAAGATGATATGCGCGATGTTTACGGTGAAGGCGTCACCGCCAAGGAAGTCCTGCAAGAAAACAAAGTCACTGCGCCCGCTTCGATCCGCGCGTTCCCGAACACGCTGGGCCGTTACTCTTCGCGCATGGCGGAGAAGTAAGACAACAGACCATCCGCCTAAAGGCCAGTGCGGTTGAATTAGCGCTTGCCCTTGTAGTAGCGAATTTATTCGCGGCGTGACCTAGCGAATAAATTCGCTACTACAAAGGGCGCGTCAAAGGGCGTGTCCCGTAACACAATTTTCCTAATTCAACCGGATTGGTCTTTAGACGGGTCTACGAACTTTCAGATGGAGAACAAATGAAGATTACCAGATTGATTACCACGAGCGCGCTGTTTCTGCTGACGCTCGCGGGCACGGTTGCGGCACAAACTGCCGAGACCACCTTACCCACGCAATGGCCTACGCATTGGATTGCCGCCAAACGGCAAGTGCTGGCGGTCAAATACAACGAAAACAAACAGACCACGGTCACGATGACAGGCACGGCCATTGCGCCGCGCGTGACCGGCAAGGCCGATGTCGAATTTAAGCAGGGCCGCACGAATGTCCGGCTCGAGATGGACAGCTTCGCCAACCCGCAATCACTCGGCGCTTTCTACACCTGCTATGTGCTGTGGGCCGTGGCGCCGGAGGGACAGGCTGAGAATCTGATGGAATTGCCGATCCAGAAGAATTTCAAGATCGAGTCCACGACGAAATATCAGACCTTCGGGCTGATCATTACCGCCGAGCCGCATTCCCGGGTGGAGCTGCCGAGTTCGATGATCGTGGCCGAGAACACCCTGGGCAAAGGGACGACAGGCGCAATCACCACGAGCAAGATTGAATATAGCGGCGACCCTGGCACGTTCTACGCCATCTTCCTGCCCAACGCGCCGGCGGCTAATCCCGATTACACGACGCCGCTGATGATCTTGGGCGCGCGCCGCGCCGTCGAGATTGCGCAGCGGGCCGACGCGAAACGGTTCGCCGAAGTGGAGTTGCGCGACGCCGAAACCAAGCTCGCCACACTGGAACAGGCCTGGCCGCGTTCGCGCAAACCTTCGGACTTGCGCGATAACGCGAAGAAAAACGGCGGCCTGGCGCACGACGTGATGCGCATCGCCGAACAAGCCCGCAAATTGAGCGTCGAACGCAGCGATCAAGCGCGCCTTGACGCAGAGCGCCAGCAGGCTGGCAACAACATTGCCCAAGCTCAATCCGAAGCCGAGCGCGCGCGCAACGCCGCCGAGCGCGCCAGAATGAATGCTGAACGCGCCAGAGCTGAAGCCGGTAGCGCCCGCACCGATGCTGAGCGTGCCCGTGCTGAAGCAGGCAGCGCCCGCACCGATGCTGAACGCGCGAAAATGGAAGCGGAACGCGCCCGCACGGACGCAGGCAGCGCTCGCACTGAAGCTGAACGCGCGAAAATGGAAGCGGAACGCGCGCAATCAGCCGAACGCGAACAGATCGCTCGCGCCGACAGCGTGACCGCAGCGGCCCGCCTCCGCGTTGAACAGGCACAATCCGACACTGACAAGGCCAACGCGATTGCCGAATTGGCACGCGCCGAAACCGACCGCGCCCGTTTGCAAACTGCCGAAGCGCAGCGGGAACGAGACGCGGCTCAGCAAAGCCTCTACGTCTCGCTCTCAGCAATTCTGGAAACCCGCCGCGACGCACGTGGGCTGATCGTCAATCTTTCGGATGTCTTATTCGACACCGGCAAAGCGACGCTCAAACCCGGCGCGCGCGAAAAGCTCAGCAAGCTGACCGGCATTCTCCTGGCTTATCCCGGCGCTTACCAGATGGAGATCGAAGGACACACCGATTCGGTCGGCTCGGATGAGTCGAACCTCAATCTGTCGCGCGGGCGTGCCGAAGCGGTGCGCGATTACATGGTGCAAAACGGGATCAAGGCGGAGCGCGTGATCGCGGCGCGCGGCTTTGGCGAATCAAAACCCGTGGCTGACAACAACACGGCGGCGGGCCGTCAGGTCAATCGCCGCGTGGAGATTGTGATCGCGGATCAACCCCAGCCGCAGGCAAAAGCCGGTAATCAGTAAAGACCTTGCAATGACTCAAGCTGCGCTTGAGTCAGCAGTTCCGCGCGCATAAACCGCTTGGCGCTGATTACCTGTGACGTGCATTACGCCGCAGGTGATCAGCGCGGCGGGCGGATGTCAAATAAACCAAAGGAGAACGCCATGAGCGAGTTTCTATCGGATGTAAAAATGCTGCGCCAACGTGCGCGCCAGCACATTGAGCAAGGCCCCGTCACCGAGGGTTACAAGGCTGACCGTCAGAAAGTGATCGCCGTCTTGAATGAGGCGCTGGCAACCGAGTTGGTCTGCGTGCTGCGTTACAAGCGGCATTACTACATGGCCAGCGGCATCAGCGCCGAGCCGGTCGCCAATGAGTTCCTGCAACATGCCAAAGAAGAACAACTGCACGCCGACCAGATCGCCCAGCGCATCACGCAACTGCAAGGCGAACCGAACTTCAATCCGGAAGGACTCCTCACGCGCAGCCATTCGGAATACGTCGAAGGTGGTTCGCTGCTCGAGATGATCCGCGAAGACCTGGTCGCCGAACGCATCGCTGTTGAATCTTATTCGGAGATCATCCGCTGGCTGGGCAATGACGATCCGACCACGCGCAACCTGATCGAAGACATCCTCAAGAAAGAAGAGGAGCACGCCGATGACTTGGCAAAAATGCTCAAGACCTTCACCCCGGAACACGCCGATGTTCAGGTCAAGAAGGCAGCGCGATGAGTGATGAAGAACGGGCTGTCGCCAGGTGGGAAAACGAAGGCGGGCGCACGTTAAGCAAAAGGAAATAACCATGCAAGCACAGGCAGCACTAATCGCAGAAAAGGTCGAGCAGAAGGAGTTGAGCGCCGTCGTTGCCCTCTACAACACACACGATGAAGCCGAGGACGCCGTCCGCGAACTCCAAAAGTCGGGGTTCGATATGCAGAAACTGTCCATCGTCGGCAAGGACTACTACACCGAAGAAGAGGTGGTCGGTTACTACACGACCGGCGACCGCATGAAAGCCTGGGGCAAGTCGGGTGCTTTCTGGGGCGGGCTGTGGGGGCTGCTGTTCGGCTCGGCCTTTTTCGTCATTCCCGGCATCGGCCCGCTGCTGGCCGCCGGCCCGCTCGTCGGCTGGATCGTCGGCGCGCTGGAAGGCGCGGCGGTGGTCGGGGGCCTGAGCGCGCTGGGCGCGGGCCTGTTCAGTCTGGGGATTCCCCAGGACAGCGTCATCGAATATGAGACAGAGATCAAAGCCGGCAAGTTCGTGGTGATCGCGCACGGCGCGTTCGACGAAGTGCGCAAAGCCCAAGCGGCCTTTGCGGTAACCAAACATCAAGGCGTGCGAGAACACGCCTCCGGCGCATCAAGCTGCGCATAACAAGGAGAAACAATGCCCATACTCACAATCATCGTCGTGTTAGTCGTCATCGGTCTGGTGCTTTACCTGATCGAAAACTACGTGCCCATGTCACCGCCCATCAAAACAGTCCTGCGGGTCGTCGTCATATTGGCGCTATGCATTTGGCTGCTGAATGTCTTCGGCATCGTGCACATCCCAATGCGGCTAACCTAGCGGCACGTGCAGGTCGTGACGGCTGGCCTTAGAGAAACAGGAGCAGACCATGAATTTGAACTTGGAAAGTTTAATCATTCTACTGATCGTCGCCGGTTTGGCGGGCGCGCTGGCACAATCGCTGGCGGGGTATTCGCGCGGGGGGTTGTTCACTTCAATCGCGCTGGGTTTCATCGGCGCGCTGCTGGGAACCTGGCTCGCCCGGCAGTTTCGCTTGCCTGAAATTTTCGCGTTGCAAATCGGCGGCACACACTTCCCCGTCGTCTGGGCAATTATCGGAGCAATGGTGTGTGTTGCCATTCTGGGCGTGCGGACGCGCCGCCGCCGCTATGATTATGAGGGTTGAGCGAAGATCAACCGCAGAAGGAGCGTTATGCCTGAAGTAACAAACAGTCTAAGGGCAGCGTGTAAGGGCGGCAGGATGGAAATGGAGCGATTGAGTTCAAGAAAATGTTCTTCCACGAAGCCACACTAAGTACACCGCCGACTAAGTTCCTTAACATTTTGAGCCTCACCTCGTAGTAACGAAATTATTCGTTACCTCCCAGCGCGTAACGAATAAATTCGTTACTACGAGGTGAGGTCGCAACTATTAAAGAACTTAGTTTCTCGTGTACTAAGGGACACGAAGAAAGGCAAAACATCAGAGTGTCTTCTTCGTGTCTTCTTCGTGTGGCTTCGTGGAAGAGATGCCTTTAGGTGGGAAGCCATAACTGAAAAGAGGAGCAACCGTTTTGAAAGAAGAGAGTAATCAATTGAGTGGGGAAGTATCTGCCGAAAGGTGGGAAAACGAAGGCGGCCCCGTGAAGGCGGAAATGAGCGCCGTCGTCGCCCTTTACGACACGCACCAGGAGGCTGAGGTCGCCGTCCGCGAGCTTCAGCAAGCGGGGTTCGACATGCAGAAGCTGTCCATCGTCGGCAAGGACTGCTACACCGAAGAAGCGGTGGGTGGTTACTACACAACCGGCGACCGCATGAAAGCCTGGGGTAAAACGGGAGCCTGCTGGGGCGGCTGGTGGGAGCTGCTGTGCGGGTCGGCAGTTTTTATACTTCCCGGCATTGGGCCGCTGCTGGCCGCCGGGCCGGTGGTGGGCTGGATCGTCGGCGCGTTGGAAGGCGCGGCCGTGGCGGGCGGCTTGAGCGCGCTGTCTGCGGGGCTGCTCAGCAGCGGGATTCCTGAAGCCAGCGTCATCGAATATGAGACGCAAATCAAAGCCGGGAAATACATGGTCATCACGCATGGCGCGCCCGACCAAGTAAGCAAAACTCAGGAGACGCTCGCGGCAACCAAGCATCAGGGCGTGCAAGAACACGCCTGCAGCGTCTAAGCAAGAGCCAGTTCCGTGGGTTGAAAAACCCACGGAACTAAACTCAAGCGTCGCTAACGCAGTCTCAGTTGTCTTTGCGCCAACGGCTCAACCACTCCCTCTCGCAGGCCCGAAAATTGATAAAAGCCAAAGAAAGCAACTACAAATCAGGGATTAAATGACATCTGTTGCAGCCAAACAGGACACAGCCTGTGTCTGGGCGGCGGACATATTGTATGGTGGAAGAACGCCTTAAATTGATGAAGACGTTTATGATCAGGATTGACGACGATGACAACTTCAACCTTACTTGAGCATTCTTCAGACCAGCATGACCGGCAACTCAAACTATTCACACAATCCGCTGCCATCGCAGTAGTGGCTGCGGGCGCGCTCGTGCTCACCGGGTGGGCGCTCAATGTCGAGGCGCTCAAAAGTATCCTGCCGGGCGCGTCTTCGATGAAGGCCAACGCAGCGCTCGGACTCGTGCTGGCGGGCGTGGCGCTGCGGCTGCTGGCCGACGAAGGCGCGGCGCAGTGGCGGCGGCGCGCGGGCCTCGCCTGCGCCGTTGTCGTGACGCTGCTCGGATTGCTCACGCTGGGCCAATATCTTTTCGGGCTGGACTTCGGCATTGACCAGAGGTTGTTCCGCGAAACGCCGGGGGCTGTGCTGACCGGGCAACCGGGGCGAATGGGGGCGAACGCCGCGCTCTGTTTCGTGCTGTCTGGCGGCGCGTTGCTGCTACTCAATACAAGGGCGCGCGCGCATGCGTGGCGAGCGTCAAGCTTTGCGCACGCGTGGCTCGCGCAAAGCTTGACGCTCGCCACGCTGGTCATCGCGCTCACGGCGCTCGTCGGCTATGCCTACGGCGTGCCCAACCTGTCGCGGCTCGCGTTCACGACGAACATGGCGCTGCACACCGCGCTCGCGTTCGTCGCGCTGTCGGCGGGGCTGCTGGCCGCGCGCCCGCGCCGGCCGCTGATGGCGCTGCTCACGAGCAAAAGCCCCGGGGGCATATTGCTGCGGCGGGTGTGGCCGCAAGCGATTCTGCTCTTCGCGCTGCTCGGCTGGCTGGAACTGATGAGCGCGCGCGCCGGGTGGTACGAAGCAGCTTTCGGCACGGCGCTGCTCGTGCTGGCTGGCTTAGCGCTTTTCAGCCTGCTCATCTGGCGCGCCGGGCACCAGATTGAACGCCTGGACGCTGAGCGCAAAGAGGCTGAAAACGCCGAGCGCGCGGCGGACGCGAGATTGCGCGTCACGCTCATGAACATCGGCGACGCCGTGATCTCAACCGACGCCGCAGGCTGCATCAGTTTGATGAACGCCGTCGCCGAAGAGTTGACGGGGTGGAAACAGGCGGAGGCGGCAGGCAAGCCGTTGGAAGAAGTCTTCCACATCGTCAACGAGCAGACGCGGGCCACCGATGAAAACCCGGTCACGAAAGTCATCCGCGAAGGCATGACGGTCGGACTCGTCAACCACACGGTGCTCATTGCGCGGGACGGGCGTGAGACGCCGATTGACAACAGTGGCGCGCCGATCTGCAACGAAGCGGGCCAGCTTGCCGGCGTGGCGCTCGTCTTCCGCGACATCACCGAGCGCAAACGCATCGAACTGAATCTCGCCTTTTTAGCCAAGCTGCATAAGGATTTTGCCCCGCTTTCGTCCGCTGACGAAATTATGCGGATGGCGGGCGCACAAATCGCCGCATACCTGAAGCTGTCGCACTGTCTGTTCGTCGAAATCAACGAGGCGGCGGACACAGCCTTAGTTTTGCACGACCACCACGCCACGGACGCGCCGAATCTGGCCGGCGCTTTTCGCCTCGCGGATTTTCACACCGCAGCAGAACGGCAGCAGCTTGCCGCCGGAAAAGCATTGGCAATCAATGATGTCAGGGATGTCAGGGATGTCAGGGATGTCAGGCAGGCACCGCATGCGGCGGAAGCTGCGGCGAACTTTAAGGCGCTCGGCATCGGTGCGCTGGCGAACGCGCCGTATGTCAGCGGCGGGCGGTGGAAATTCATGTTGAGCGCACTTCACCGCGAGCTGTATCAATGGCGCAACGACGAAATCGAGCTTTTGAACGAATTGGCGGCGCGCATATATGTGCGCCTCGAACGCGCCCACACCGAAGAACGCTTGCGCGAATCCGAGGCGCGTTTCCGCAACATGGCGGATCGCGCGCCCGTCATGATTTGGGTCACTGAAGCTGACGCGGCTTGCTCTTATCTGAGCCAAAGCTGGTATGAGTTCACCGGACAAACGCCCAAAGACGTTTTAGGTTTGGGTTGGACGGGGGCGATTCACCCGGACGACCAAAACCGCGCCGAAGAAATATTTTCAGCCGCCAGCGAAAAGCGCGAACCGTTCTCGTTGGAATATCGCCTGCGCGCCAAAAACGGCAAGTATCATTGGGCGCTTGATTCGCCGCAGCCGCGTTTTGCTGAGAACGGCGAATTTCTCGGCTACATCGGCTCAGTCGTGGACATTCACGAGCGCAAACAAAGCGAAGACCAAATTAAATATCAACTCGCTTTGACGCAGACCATCACCGACAACACGCAATCCTGCCTGTTGATGATGGATGAGCAAGGGCGCTGCACTTTCGCCAATCACGCCACGACGCGCATCACCGGTTTCAAGCCCGCTGAACTGCTCGGCGAAGTGCTGCATTACAAAATTCACCACACGCGACCGGACGGCACCCACTTCCCGATTAACGAATGCGGGCTTGATTACGCGCTGCCGATTCAGCAAGCGCTCGTCGGCTACGAAGACACGTTCGTCCATCAGGACGGCCACTTTTATCCGGTGCGCTGCGCCGGGTCGCCAATCTTCAAGGATGGCAAGCCCGTTGGGACGGTCATCGAAGTGCAAGACATCACCGAAGAAAAACGGCTGCTGGCCGGCGAGCGCAAAGCACGCGAGCTGGCCGAAGCCGCCAACCGGCTCAAGGATCAATTTTTAGCGACGGTCTCGCACGAATTGCGGACGCCGCTCAATCACATGCTCGGCTGGGT
>JAYUCP010000231.1:0-12514 GCA_043740245.1 Acidobacteriota bacterium
CCAACGACGAACAACACATTGATGGGCAGTGTGTAAAGCTGTGATCCGGCATTATTTATCGTTATCCTGGCGCACATGGGTAAAGAACCCGCACCACACTTTGCGTAAGTCCTGACCCAAAAAAAGGAATCGTTACCCATGTCCCGCAAGCTACTACTACGCCTTTTACTGGCGCTGCCTGTGCTGGCACTGACAGGTTTTGCCGCCGAACCCGCGCCGCAAACCGTCTACCTTTGGCCCGCCGGCCATCCGACGCTGCAAGGCGTCAACGAAAAAGAAGTCACCACGCCGCCAGAGTCCCAACCGGGCCAACGCATCGCCTCCATCGTCAACGTCCACAACCCTTCGATAGAAGTGCACCTGGCGTCGCCCGGCAAAGCGACGGGCGCAGCGTTGGTTGTAGCGCCTGGCGGCGGGCATCGCCAACTGGTCTGGGGTTCGGAAGGCACAGACCTGCTGGAATGGCTGAACGGCTTGGGTGTGCACGTATTCATCTTGAAATACCGCCTCGCGCAAACGCCGAATTATAAATACACCGTCGAGGGCGAGGCTTTGCAGGACACGCAACGCGCCATCCGCATCGTGCGGCAGCGCGCGCGCGAATGGGGCGTGAATCCGAGCCGCATTGGCGTGCTGGGCTTTTCGGCGGGCGGAGCATTGGGCGCGCTGGCCGACATACGCTTTGATCGCGGCAAGCCGGACGCCGCCGACCTGATTGAACGGCAAAGCTGCCGCCCCGATTTCATCGGTTTGGTTTATCCCGGCTGGGCGCCGATGGACATCACCGCGCCGCCCGATGCCGCGCCCGCCTTTTTGACCAGCGCCGGGTTGGACGATGCTTTTCACGCCAAGCAAACCGTCGAATTTCACGACTCACTGTTCGAGGCGGGCGTGCAATCCGAGTTGCACATTTACGCGCACGGCGGCCACGGCGGCGGCATTCGCCCGCGCGACGGCATCCCCTTCGGCACGTGGCCGAAACGCTTTGAAGAATGGCTGGCCGATCTGGGCATGCTCAAACCCGCGACCGGCACGGGCGCGAGTTTCAAAGGCCCGCTAGGCTTGCAGCTTTATTCTTTGCGCGATCAGTTCAGCCGCGACGTGCCCGCGACGCTCGACCGCGTGCGCGACTTGGGTATTCAATACGTAGAGTTGGCGGGCACCTACAAACTCGCGCCCGAAGCGTTCAAACAACAACTCGACGCCAAAGGCTTGAAACCGGTCAGCGCGCACTTCCCGTTCGAGCGGTTCCGTGACGATGTCGAAGCCGTCGCGCGCGAAGCCCAGGCGCTGGGCGTGCAATACGCCGGTTGCGCGTGGATTCCGCATCAAGACCCGTTCGACGAAAAGACCGCGCGCGAGGCAGCGGCAATCTTCAATCGCGCGGGCGCGGCGCTGGCGAAACACGGTTTGAAATTTTTCTACCACACGCACGGCTACGAATTTCAACCGCACGGCGCCGGGACGCTGTTTGATTTGCTGCTGGCTGAAACCAAGCCGGAGTTGGTGCGTTACGAGATGGATGTGTTCTGGGTTGTGCATCCGAAACAAGACCCGGTCAAGCTGTTGGAAAAATACGCGGGCCGGTTTGAATTGATGCACGTCAAGGATATGCGGCGCGGCACGCCGACGGGCTTGCTGACCGGCAAATCCGACGTGACCAACGACGTCGCCATCGGCGCGGGCACACTGAAATGGCCGGAGATTTTGAAGGCCGCGCAACAGGCGGGCGTGAAGTGGTATTTCATCGAGGACGAATCGCCGGCTTCAATTGAACAGATTCCGCTGAGCATGCGGTTTTTAGAGTTGTTGCGGTTTTGAGTTTGTGCAGCGTCAGGCGGCGCTTATCATTCAGACGGAGGTAAATGAAATGACTGGCACAGCAACAGCAACCAAATTGCAAGACATACTGGCGCTGACCCAAACGCTTTCTGACAACGAACGCAATCGGTTGAAAGAATTGCTCAACCGCGCTGAAGACGCGCCTTTGCCGGAAAGCGCCACGATAGATGAAGCGATTGAGCTTTATCTGGCCGATGCGTGCAGTGTCGGGCGTGCGGCGGAATTGGCGGGCGTCACGCGCTGGGATGTCATGGATCGCATGAAGGAGCGCGGCATTAAGATGATCGTCCCAGGCGAAAGAACCGCTGCTGAAATGGATGCGTTGGCAAACGAATTGCGGCGCGAGGGGATGTTGTGATTATCGTCAGCGATACCAACATCCTCAGTTCGTTGGCCGCTGGCGCGTCACTGCCCGCGTTTGTGGTCCTGTATCAGCGCGATAAACTGGTCATCCCGCCGAGCGTGCAGCAAGAAGCGCAGGCCGGATTTGCGCGCGGCAAAGCCTACCTTCAGCCCGTCCTGCAAGCGATTCAAACCCGGCAAATCGAGGTGATCCAGCTTTCCGCTGAAGAAGAGCTTTTGACCTTCAAATATCCCAGCGGCCTCAATGCCGGCGAGCGTGAAGCGCTTGCTTTGGCGCAAACCCGCAAAGCTGTTTTGTTGAGTAACGACCGGGCGGCGCAACGCTATTGCGCGCAACGGGGAATGCGCTGTTACACCTTGGCGGATGTCTTGCGCCTGCTCTGGGTGGAGCAAATTCTGTCGCCGGATGAAGTGCGCGGCGTGATGTCGCGCATGGAACAAGTCGAAAGCCACGCGTTCACTGCTGAACATTTGACGGTGATTTTTGCGCCCGTCGCAACCGAACCCTGAGTACGATTACCGAGATTGATATGAAACATTTGCCCCTGATCTTGCTGCTGCTTTTGTGCGGGTGGTTATTTTCCAACATCCCCGTCAGTTCACAACAACCCGCGCCCCTCGGCATCTTCGACAACCACAGCGACGTCGGCGCAGTGCAAAAGCCCGGCGCGGTTGAATACGACGCGGCCAGCCAGAGTTACACCATCGCGGGCGGCGGCGAAAACATGTGGGCCACGACGGACGCCTTTCATTTCGTCTGGAAGCGCATGTCTGGCGATGTCGCGCTGGCCGCCGACATCAAGATTCTTGGCACGGGCGGTAACGCGCACCGCAAAGCCGTGCTCATCATCCGCCAGAGCCTGGACGCCGATGCGCCCTATGCCGATGCGGCCTTGCACGGCGACGGGCTGACCTCGTTGCAATACCGCGAAGTCAAAGGCGGCCCGACGCGCGAGATTCAAGCCAACGTCAAAGGCTCCGCGCGGCTGCGCATCGAGAAAGAAGGCGATTACGTTTTTATGTCCATATTGCCAGCGGGTGCCCGCGCCGGCGAACCGCTGCGTTCGGCGGGCGGTTCGTTTCGCCTCAAGCTGACTGAGCCGTATTACATCGGCCTCGGCGTCTGTGCGCACGACAACAACGCCAGCGAGAAAGCCGTCTTCACCAACGTCGAACTGGCGAATACGAAAGTGCTGGAAAGCACGCTGGAAACGGTGGTGATTGCCTCGAAAGACCGCAAGGTCGTCTATTCCGCCCAGGAGCATTTCGAAGCGCCCAACTGGTCGCGTGATGGCAAATACTTCCTGCTCAATCGCGCTGGGCGGATGGTGAAATTGCCAGTCACTGGCGGCACACCAGAAACACTCGACACGGGCTTTGCCATACGCGCGAACAACGATCACGGCATCTCGCCCGACGGCACGCAACTGGTCATCAGCGATCAATCGCAAGAGCAGCGGCGCTCGTTGATTTACACGCTGCCGATCACCGGCGGCGCGCCCAAACGCATCACCAAACTCGCGCCCTCGTACTGGCACGGCTGGTCGCCCGACGGCAAAACGCTGGTCTATTGCGCCGACCGTAACGGCAACTTCGATGTTTATTCCATCCCTGTCGAAGGCGGCGAAGAGAAGCGCCTGACGATGGCGGAAGGTTTGGACGATGGCCCGGAGTATTCGCCCGACGGCCAATACATCTATTTCAATTCGGCGCGCAGTGGCCTGATGCAAATCTGGCGGATGAAAGCCGACGGCAGCGAGCAAACGCAGGTCACCAAGGACGAATACAACAACTGGTTCGCGCATCCGTCGCCCGATGGCAAATGGCTGGTCATCATCTCGTATGAAAAAGACGTGACCGGGCATCCCGCGAATAAAGACGTGATGTTGCGGCTGATCCCGGTGACGACGGTGGGAACGACACTGAGTTACGGCGAGCCGCAGGTGTTGGCGAAATTGTTTGGCGGACAAGGCACAATGAACGTGCCGTCGTGGTCGCCGGATAGCAAACAGTTGGCGTTTGTGAGTTACCGGCTGGCGCGGCGTTGAGGACTGCGGCAGCCTTGCGAGGAAAGTGCGCGCAGCCTACGCTATGACTTCAGAAAAGGAGCAAACATTTATGAGCACAAAACAGCGTCAGCAAACAGTGGAAAAGACGGCATCCGCACGGCCACGGCGGCTGGCGCGCGAAGATGCTGAAACCGAGCGCGTTTTCCGAAAAGGGAAACGGCTTTATCAAACAAAGCTGAAAGCGCTGCTCGAACCACTCCACACAGGAAAGTTTGCCGCGATTGAGCCTGACTCCGGCGACTACTTTCTCGGAACCAAAATGCTTGAGGCGGTTTTGCTGGCACGAGCAAAATATCCCAACAAGCAGGTTTACATCGTCAGGGTCGGTTTTCGGGCAGCGGTTTCGATGCGAAGCCCAAGATTCTTATGAAGACGAAGCAAGTGAATGGTTGGTGGTCGTCCGATCTTTCGCCCCATCTCGAAATCTTTACACCCGCAGGTGAAGCGCTCGACGTGGTCGTTGATTCCGGCTTCAATGAACAACTGATGCTGCCTGAGCCACAGATTGAAAAGCTGGGGCTCGAAAGATCGGGATCCGTGGAAATCGAGTTGGCAAATGGTTTGATGGTGCGGACGGAGACTTACCTCGGCGAAATTCTCTGGTTCGGCGAAAGGAAGCAAGTTCTGGTGCAAGCGACTAAATCTGCTGAAGGGTTGCTCGGCACCGAATTGTTTCAAGGCTGTGTGGTTGAATTAGACCCGGATGATGACCGCGTCATCTTCCGCCAGAAAGTCGCGCGCAAACGCCATAGCAAAACGGGAAAATCATGAGAGTCACTCGCAGAAAGATGTTGCAATCCGCAGGCGCTGCTGCGCTTGCTCCGTCTGTATTTTCCGCCGTGCAAGAAAGCCCGTGGTTTTGGCGGTGAGATTTATAACCTGTGGGTATGCGCGGGCAATGCCTGGATTTTGCAAATAGATCGTGACGGCGTAAGACATTAATCAGAGTCGAAAGGCGACAACTAACTTGAAGTGATTACTCCTATGAAACGACGACGCTTTATTCAAACCCTCGCTGCCACGCCTGCCGTGGCGTTACCTGTAGCTTCGGAACTACAAGCGCAGCAAGGCGCGCCCGCGCGTCCGGCAGAAGACGCGCCGAAGCTGGAAACCGCCGTGGCGGATGTCGCGGCGGAGCCGGTGCCGCGCTTTTTCAACGCGCAGCAATTCGCCGCCTTGCGCAAGCTGAGCGATATGCTGGCGCCGCCGCTCAATGGCTTGCCGGGCGCGCTGGAGGCCGAGGCGCCGGAATTTCTCGACTTCCTGATCGGCAAATCGCCCGCCGACCGCCAGCAGCTTTACCGGGCGGGGCTGGATGCGTTGAATGCGCAGGCGCTGCGGCAATTCAAGCAAGCCTTTGCCGAGGTGGACGAGGCGCAGGCCGCGACGTTGCTCGCGCCCTTGCGCCAGCCGTGGACGTATGAGCCGCCCGCCGATCCCTTCGCCCGCTTCTTGCGCGAGGCCAAGCAGGACGTGCGCACGGCGACGCAAAATTCGCGCGCGTATGCGACGGCGGGTTCGACGGGCGGACGGCGCGGGGGCGGCGTGGGGCAGTATTGGTACCCACTGGATTAAACACAGAAATTACGCCAGCGAATCAGCACAAAGAGTCAAAGGAACAAAGATGACTGAACGGACCAAATGCTTCCTTGGTCTCTTTGTTACTTTGCTCATTTGTGTTGAAAGAATTTCCCGGAAACTTCATGGCAGAAAAAGAATTCGACATACTCAGCTTCCCAGCGTTGTTGCAAGTGATGAACCAAGGAAGAAGGAAGGCTGCGCGGCTTCTTTCTTTGCCCGCAGGGATGCGGGCGCTCCCAGGCTGGGCGCTCCCGGATCAGGTGGCTCCGCGCCTTCGTGGCAAAACTTTTCGGAATCTTTGCCGCCTGGGCTGCGTCTTCTTGCTGTGTTTGGTGGGTGTCGCCGCACAGACTGACAAGCTGCCCGGGCCTGAACAGCCCCTCCCCTTCAGCCACAAACTGCACGCCGGTGCGCAACAATTGAAATGCGCGACCTGTCATAAAAATCCCGACCCCGGCGAACGCATGGGCCTGGCGACGGCGGCGCTGTGCATGCAATGCCACGAAGACGTGAAGACCGACAGCTCGGCGATTCAAAAGCTGGCGGCGTATGCGAAAGAGAAACGCGAACTGAAATGGCGGCGCGTTTACGAGATTCCGTCGTATGTGTTTTTCAGTCATCGCGCGCATTTAACGGCGGGCGGCACGTGCGCGGATTGTCACGGCGAGGTCAAAACGTTGGAGCAGATGTACAAGGCGAAAGAAATCAACATGGCGAGTTGCGTCAATTGCCATCAGGCCAAGGGCGCGAGCTTTGATTGCACGTTCTGCCACGAGAAGATGAATTGAGTTATGGCTGAGGAAACCTTTGAAATTCTCGACGGTGTTCGGCGGGCAAAGGCATACGAACTGTTGGGCAAAGACGCCATCCCTGCCGAAATAATGGATGAAGAAGGTAACACCGTTGCCAGGCGCGAGGTGCTGATAGATTCACTGCGGATTACAACCAAGCGCAGCATAGACATCAGCACGCAACGTGACTGGGAACGTTTTATGAAAACCTTCGATCAAGTGAAAGCAGGATCGCCCACACCGCCCATCCTGGTTTCGCCAGGCAATGAAGGGCGGAAAATTCAGGATTTTCAGCTTGACCCGACGGGCGAGAGCAATTGAAGGAGTTGTTATGATTCAACCTGAAATGCACAACAAGGCGCTTGCGGCACTGCAACAAGTCATTATTCGCGCCCGCTTTCTGGCCTCCAAAGAAAACCAGATGACCAAAGTCGTGGGGTTGTTGGACGCCGCTGAGGAATTGCCGCAACTGATCGCTGCGCAGGAAGATCGCACCACCGAGTTTGCGGCGGCGCTGCAAGCGATCTCCGAGCGTTATCCGTACTGCCGCAATATCTTTGCGGAATTTGAGCACGAGGCGGGCAACGCCGCACCTGAAACAGTCAGAGAGTTACAGCTTGTTTAGTCCGCTGCAACAACCATCCGCTCTCGCAAGGGGAAACAATTATGACCATATCCAATCCTATCGCCCGTCGTTCCTTTCTTTCGTTAACTGCCTCCGCTTCGGTTGCGCTGGCTTTGCCTGCGGCGCCGAAAAAGCGGCTGCCAATTGGCATTGAGCTTTACGCCGTGCGCGATGAGTTACAAAAAGACCTGCCGGGCACGCTGCGCGCCGTCGCCAAGCTGGGTTACGAGGTCGTCGAGTTCTTTTCGCCTTACTCGCAATGGACGCCGGAGTACGCCAGGGAAGTGCGCAAGTTACTCGACGAACTGAAAATCAAATGCCTCTCGACCCACAACGGCGCGAATGTTTTCACCCCGGAAGGTCTGCCGAAGGCCATCGAACTCAATCAAATCATCGGCTCCAAAACGCTGGTGATGGCGAGTGCCGGGCGCGTGCAGGGCTTGGACGGTTGGAAGGGCGTGGCCGACAAACTCACCGCCGCGCAAGCGAAGCTGACGCCGCTGGGCATGCGCGCGGGCTTCCACAATCACAAGCTGGAATTTATGCCGCTTGACGGCAAGCGCCCGATGGACGTGCTGGCCGCCAATACGCCGAAAGAGGTCACGTTGCAATTCGATGTCGGCACCTGCGTCGAAGCGGGCCAGGATTGCGTGGCGTGGATCAACGCCAATCCGGGCCGCATACGCTCGCTGCATTTGAAAGATTGGGCGGCGGGCGCAGAGAAAGACGAGAAAGGTTACCGCGTGTTGTTTGGCGAAGGCAGCGGGCCGTGGCAGAAAATCTTTGCGGCAGCCGAAGCCAAGGGCGGCGCGGAGTATTACTTGATGGAACAGGAAGGCAGCCGCTTCGGTTCGCTGGAAACGGCGGCAAGATGTTTGGCGACCTACAAGCGGATGCGGGTATAGCTCAAGCAATTGCGATTGTCACTTTTACTGCGCCGAGCAATGACGAAAACAAAGTAGCTGTTTTCAGACACGTTCGTTGGAGCCGTGCGCGCCAAGACACATTGCCCGGAGAAAAATCATGTCAGGCAAAAACAGTTTCACGCTGGCATCGGCTACACCAAATGAAATTGAGCGCAAGTTTGCCAACCAAATGCGGCGCATTCACTTGCACAAGCGGCGCGTGCTGACTCAGCGGTAACCATGGCCGAACTCAACACGCCACACGACAACTTCTTCAAACGCCTATTCGGCGATTTGGCGGTAGCTTCGGATTTCATGCTCAACTACCTGCCGCCGGAGTTGCTGGCACAAGTCGAGTTGGGAACGCTGCAAATCGAACGGGAGAGTTTCGTTGACCCTGAGTTGCGTGAATCCTTCTCCGATTTGCTCTTCAGCGTCAGGGCGAAGAGGGGCAGCGCGGTTTTTATCTACCTGCTGCTCGAACACAAGAGCGCGCCTGACCCGTGGGTAGCGTTTCAATTGCTGCGTTACATCGTGCAATTTTGGGAACAGCGGCGGCGGCAAGGCGCGGCGAAATTGCCGCTGGTCATTCCCATCGTTTTTTATCACGGGCCGGAAGGCTGGCACGTGCCACGGCAGTTGAGCGCCCTGTTTGAAACGGCGGATTTGCAGGCGGTGCTCAGGTACGCGCCTGATTTCGAGTACTGTTTGCGCGATGTTTCGTTGCGCGGCGGCGCGGAGATCAAGGGACAGCCAAAGCTGCGCGCGGGCTTGCAACTGATGCGCTATATTTTCAGCGCGGAACTGGCGCAACGGTTGCCGGAAATCTTCCGCAACCTGCGGGGAATGACGGCGACGGATGCGCTAGAATTCATGCGTCCCTTGCTGGCTTATATTTCCAATGCTGGCAGGAAACTCAAACAAGGAGAGGTACATAAAGCGATGCAAGAAGTTTTTGTCAAAGATGAATTCAACAAAGAAGCGTTATTTATACAGCAATGGATGGCGGATGGCGCACGTGAAGAGTCATGCGTGCTGACACAGCGGCTGATTCAACGCCTGCTGGGTGAGCCGGATGAAGCAACGAAGAAAAGTATTCGTGCGCTGCCTAAACGGCGCATAGATGAATTGTTCGACGCGGTTCTAGGCTTCACGTCGCTGGCGGATGTGAGCGCGTGGCTGAACGTTCAGGCCGCTAAAAAACACAGCCGGATAAAACTCGGAAAGGCGAAGAAAAAATGATGACCACTAAAACACACCTGCCGCGCCGTACCTTGCTCAAGGGCGCAGGCGTCACGTTGGTCTTGGCCACGATGCTTTTGATTTGCGCCGCATACGCCCAAACGCAAAACGCCCCGCGCGCCGAAGTCGCGGGCATTCCCGTCAATTACGACGAAGCAAAGGTCGGCACATACACCTTGCCCGATCCGCTGACGCTCGCCAATGACAAACCCGTGCGTGATGCCAAAACGTGGCTGCAAAAACGCCGCCCCGAAATCGTGCGCCTGTTTGAGGAAAATCAATTTGGCCGCAGCCCTGGCAAGCCCGCAGGCCTGAGCTTCGATGTTTTTGACAAAGGCACGCCAGCCTTCGATGGCAAGGCATTGCGCCGCCAGGTGACGATCTACTTTTCGCCCAAGAAAGACGGGCCGAAAATGGATTTGCTGGTTTACCTGCCCGCCAACGCGACGAAGCCCGTGCCGTTGCTGCTCAATCTGAGCTTCACCGCCAATTCCAATGCCGTCGCCGACCCCGGCGTCAAGCCCGGTGAAATCTGGAGCCGCGACAAGAAGCGTGTGCCC
The DNA here is from genome assembly GCA_043740245.1 of Acidobacteriota bacterium. Lineage (GTDB taxonomy): Bacteria > Acidobacteriota > Blastocatellia > RBC074 > RBC074 > JACPYM01. The sequence goes on from JAYUCP010000231.1 coordinate 9,979, forward strand.
GCGCCGAAGGATGGCCGATTCGGCAGCTTGAAAGTGCTACCGTTTCTTGAACAAGGCTTCGGCGTGGCGACGTTTTATTACGGCGACGTTGACCCTGATTTCTTAGGCGGCGTTCCGCACGGCGTGCGCGCGCTGTACTTGAAGCCGGGGCAGACCGAACCCGCGCCGGATGAGTGGGGCGCAATTTCTGCGTGGGCCTGGGGTGCGAGCCGCGCGTTGGATTATCTGGAAACAGACAAGGGCGTAGACGCCAAGCGCGTGGCAATCACCGGCGTGTCGCGCCTGGGCAAAACGGTGATGTGGGCGGGCGCACACGATCCGCGTTTTGCCATGGTCATTGCCAGTTGTTCGGGCGAAGGCGGCGCGGCTATCAGCCGGCGCAACTACGGCGAGACGATCAAGCATTTGACCGAAGCGACGCGCTACCCCTATCAGTTCGCCGCGAATTACGGCAAATATGGCGACCGCGTGAATGAGTTTCCGGTGGATGCACACCTGCTGGTGTCGTTGATTGCGCCGCGCCCGGTGTTGTTGCAAACCGGCGACACGGATTTTTGGTCTGATCCGAAAGGCGAATTCCTGGCGGCGGTCGCGGCGGAGCCCGTGTTCAAGTTACTCGGCAAGCAGGGGCTGGGCACAACGCAAATGCCCGCCGCCGGCCAGACGATTTTTCATACGCTCGGTTACGTGATGCACGCGGGTGGGCACGGGACGATTCCGTCGGATTGGGATTTGTTTTTGCAGTTCATGCGCCAGCATTTGCAATGATGGTTTGCAGAAAACACGCGGACGCGAAGAAGGTTGAAATGAGATTATTGAATTCTGCTCGAATGTTGCCCTTGCCGACTTGCTGCAAGCTCGCGGTGTTGGCCGGTGTTGTTGCGCTGTTCGTGCTGAGTAGCGGAGCAATGCGCGGCACGGCAATTACGGCTGCGGGGAATTTTAAGGTAACGACTGTATACCTTGTCCGCCATGCTGAAAAAGCCGCGACGCCGCCTGCCGATCCACCGCTCACCGAAGCCGGTCAGGCGCGCGCACAGGCGTTGGCGCGCATGCTGGGCAAGGCTGGCATCAAGACGATCTATACCTCGCAATACCTGCGCAGCAAACAAACCGCCGAACCTGTGGCGCAGGCGTTGGGGCTGTCGGCCACGGTCGTGCCGGTCAGCATGGACACGATGAACGCGAAGGAGATTGCCCCGCAGTATCTGAAAGACATGGTCGAGCGTATCTACGCACAGGCCGGGCAGAGCGCATTGATCGTCGGGCACAGCAATACGGTGCCGGCGTTGATCAAGGCGCTGGGCGGGGATGTTGCGCCGGAGATTGCCGATACGGATTACGACAACCTGTTCGTGGTTACCGTGCTCGCCAAGGGCAAAGCAAAGGTTGCGCACCTGAAGCAATAGCCCACCTCCTGTCAAAAAAAAAGCTGAGATTGAATGGGACTGGATTCACGGTTCGTGGGAAGTTGGTATACACTGCGCGCGCTAATTGGTCAGACCGGATGGGCAAGAAAGAGTTGAACCCACATCGGCTCGCTGCCAAGCACCATTTTCTAAGAGGTTCGATGACGTCATGAGAGTCCTGATAAAGAGGGAGTCCGCGCAAAGAGTTCGTGCTGGGAAAGCCGCGTTGGTGTTGCTCACCTGCCTGCTGACCATCAGCCTGCTGTCCGGCACACGGACTCTGCGACAGGCGCATGCCACACAAGCCGCCGCCAATGTGCAAGCGATCTTTAAGGAGTACTGCGTGCAATGCCACAGCGGCACCGCGCCCAAGGCGGGCATCAACATCGAACGGCTGAGCGCGCACGATTCGATTGGCGAGAGCTTTCAAAAGTGGGAAACCATCGCCCAGGTGCTCGAACAAAAAACCATGCCGCCCAAGGCCATGCCCCAGCCGAGCGATGAGCAACGCACGCAAGCCGCCAATTGGATCCGCAGCAGCTTGGCCGCCTACGCCAAAAAACACGATGGCGATCCGGGGCCGGTGACGGTCAGGCGTTTGACCAGCGGCGAATATGCCTACGCGATCAAAGACCTGACGGGCTACGACCTGAATGTCGGGATTGATTCATCCAGCGATGCGGTGGGCGGCGAGGGCTTCACCAATTTCGGCGACGTGCAATTCATGCAGGACGCGAATCTGGAACGCTACCTGGGTGCGGCCAAGCTGGTGGCCGAACACGCTGTGATTGGGTCAGGGCCGCTCGAATTCTTTTCGGATCCAGGCAAGACGGGGTTTGAATTTTCGGCGGTGACGCGCATCAAGGATATTTACGCCGCGCACGGCATCCGCACCGTTTCGGGCGAAGGCGGCGAGCCGTTCGGCTTGGAAAAATACAGCAAGGTCTTGTTCGTCGCGTGGCAATACAAACATCGCGCCGCGCTGGGCGAAGCGAATGTGACCTTGCCCGCACTCGCCGCGCGCGCAGGCATCGCGCCGCACTTTGCGCAACACATCTGGCAGGTGATGAATAAGCCCGCGCTCGGCTATCCGTCGTCTGAGATCGTCGCGCGTTGGCGCAAATTGC
>JAYUCP010000232.1:0-5129 GCA_043740245.1 Acidobacteriota bacterium
GACGACCTTTGTCAGCGCCACGCAACTGACCGTCGTCATCGGCGCGGGGGACATCGCCACGGCGCGCACCGTACCCATAACTGTCGAAAACCCCGCGCCGGGCGGCGGCTTGTCCAATGCCCTGACCTTCGCCGTCAACAATCCCACGCCCACGATTGCCAGCTTGAATCCGGCTTCGGCCCAAGCGGGCACTGCGGCGTTTACGTTGACGGTCAACGGCACGGGCTTCCTCAATAGTTCGGTGGTGCGTTGGAACGGCAATGCGCGCACGACGGCGTTTGTCAGTGCGACGCAATTGACCGCACAAATCACCGCGGCGGATATTGCCAGCGCGGGCACGGCGCAAATCACGGTGCTCAATCCCGCGCCGGGCGGCGGCGCATCCAGCGCGGCGCCATTCACGGTCGTGCAGCCCAACCCGGCGCCAACGCTGACCAGCTTGAGTCCGAATACGGCGCAGGCTAGCGGCGCGGCGTTTACGTTGACGGTCAACGGAACCAACTTCATCAACAGTTCGGTGGTGCGTTGGAACGGCAATCCGCGCACGACAAACTTCATCAGCGCCACTCAATTGACCGCGCAAATCACGGCGGCGGATATTGCCAGCGCGGGCACGGCGCAAGTCACGGTGTTCAATCCCGCGCCCGGCGGCGGCGCTTCAGGGGCGTTGAGCTTCACGATTGTGCAGCCCAACCCCGCGCCCGCGATTGTGAGCCTGACGCCGAACTCAGTCTTGGCGGGCAGCGCGGCGTTCACACTGACCATCAATGGCACGGGCTTTATCAACGCTTCATCGGTTTGGTGGAACGGAGCGGTGCGGCTATCCAATTTCGTCAACGCCACGACATTGACGATACAAGTGCCTGCGGCGGATGTGGCCAGCGCGGGTACGGCGGGCGTCAAAGTCGTCAATCCAGCGCCCGGCGGCGGCACTTCCAACGAGGTGCTGTTCTCGATTACGCAAAGCAATCCTGCCCCCACGCTGACTTCGCTGTCGCCGCAGCAAGTGCTGGCAGGCAGCGGTGCGTTCACGCTGACGGTCTTCGGTTCAGGCTTTGTCAACAACGCAGTCGTGCGCTGGAACGGCAACACGCGGCTAACCAGCTTCGTCAATCCGGCGCAATTGACGGCGCAAATCACCGCCGCCGATGTGGCCGCGCAGGGCACGGCGCAAGTCACGGTGCTCAATGCCGCGCCTACATCGGGGCCGTCGAATGCCTTGACCTTTACGGTTGCCGGGCCGAACCCAACGCCGGTCATCGCTTCGATCACACCCAATCCGGTCGCGGCGGGCGGCGCGGCGTTCACGCTGGCCGTCAACGGCACCGGCTTCATCAGCGCTTCACGCATCCGCTGGAATGGTGTCGAGCGCGACACGCTGTTGGCGGGCCCGACGCAATTGACGGCGCAGATCAGTGCCGCCGAGATTGCCAATCCCGGCGCGGCGCGCCTCACGGTCGTCAATCCGGCGCCGGGCGGCGGCGGCTCCAACGAAGTCACGCTGACGATTGCGCGGCCCTTGGCCAATGTTTCAGCGGCCAGCTATCTGGCGCAAATGTTCGCGCCCGAATCCATCGTCGCGGCCTTTGGCGCCAACCTGGCGACCGGCACCGAGTCGAGCACCGTGCTGCCGCTGCCGACGACCTTGCGCGGCACGACCGTGCGTGTGCGTGACAGCGCGGGTCTCGAACGTTTGGCGCAACTCTTCTTCGTCGCGCCGGGCCAGGTCAATTATCTGATGCCAGCGGGGACGGCCTCAGGTTTGGCGACGATCACGATCACCTCCGGGAATGGCGAGTTGTCAGTGGGCACGGTGCCGATTAGCACTTCTGCGCCGGGCCTTTTCGCGGCCAACGCCAATGGCGCGGGTGTGGCCGCCGCAGTGGTCTTGCGTGTGCGCGCCAATGGACAGCAAGTGTTCGAACTGGCGTCGCAATTCGATCCGCAAACCAACCGCTATGTGCCCGTGCCGATTGATCTGGGGCCTGAGGGCGAACAGGTCTTCCTGGTGACCTATGCGACGGGTGTGCGCGGACGCAGCGCGCCAAACACCGTCACGGCTTCGCTGGGCGGCGTGAATCTGCCGGTCTTTTCGGCGGGGCCGCAAGGCGATCTGGCGGGCTTGGATCAGTTGAACCTCGGGCCGGTGCCGCGCTCATTGGCGGGCCGTGGCGTGGTGGATTTGCTGGTCACGGTGGATGGCAAGGCAGCGAATACGGTGCAATTCAGTATTCGCTAGTTGACGCTAGTGGGCTGGCATTGGCAGGCGCAAGCCGCTAGCCTGTTGTGCATGTACGAACCAAATGAGCATGGTGCTTCAACCCGGATTTGCCAGGCCCGCTTGCGGCGGTTTGGCAAACTGCGGGTTGAGCCCCATGCTCTTTGGTTATTGGCTGAACCGAAAGCTCATGAACTTTATTTGAGACACCGGAATTGGCTACACGAAATTATTACGAAACCGATGGCTGCTTCAGGCGTTAGAGGAGCTTGAATTCCAAGCCCGAATTGAATTGAAGAAAACATCATTGAAGAATAGTTTGAATCGAATGACTGGTTTGCGAACTTCACCGGCGTTTTTTCCCAAATTTTTTCCTCCGGAGCATTCTCCAGAGGATTCGTGCCATAAGTGCCATCTGGACTCGTGCAAAGGGACAAACTCAGTCCCGCCCCCAAAACGACCTGACCGAGCACCCGGTTTCAGCACCTAAATGTTGTGCCTGAACATTGCAGAAAGCTGCATCACTTTTCCCCCGCAACTATAACTGAATGTGACGCGACCGCTGGCGGCCCACGCGCCAGGACTACACATCATACCGGTTGGCGTCACGCACTGATGAAAGGGAGTAATTGACCAATGTTTCGATCTTTGAGCTTCACTCGCAGCCTGTTGCATAAGCGTCGCAACCTAACGACCTGCTTATTGCTGAGCCTGGTGCTCGGCGGCTTGCTGGTTTCCAACCGGCAATTTGTTTCCAACGCAACGGCCAATCAAAACACCTTCACACAGCAAATCCCAACGGCCGCACCGGCAACGCTGTCGGCTGCGGCGACAACGGCCCAGCGCAGAGCGCAAGCCACCACCGCCACACAATCTCTCACGCAAGCAAACCTCGAACAGCAACAAGGTTGCACCGTCGGCTGCGGCGCGACCGTCCCCGCCACGAGCACAACGGGACAGGCGGTCGCGTTTGCCGCGACCGCCACGCCAGCCGGCTGCGCCACGCAACCGACTTACGATTGGGATTTCGGCGACGGCACCGCGCGTTCGACCCAGCAAAATCCGAGCAAGACTTACGCGGCGCCCGGCAGCTATAACTGGCGGCTCACGGTGAGCGCGGGCTCGGGCAGCACCAACATCAGCACCGTCGCGGGCGGCGCTGGCGAAGAAGCGCCGGCGCGTCAATCGCCGTATAACACGCCTTTTGCGCTCGCGCGCGATCCGCAAAATCGCGGCATGTACGTGATGGATCAGGGCGGCGGCTCTTATGTTTTGCGCTTCGTCAACACGACGAATGCGGCGGTCACCATCGGCGGGCGCGAAATCGCGGCGGGCACGAACCGCCTGTTGGCGGGTCTCGGCAACGACGATCTCGGCGACAACATACCGGGCACGCTAGTTTCGATGTTCGACAACAACGCCCTGGCCGCGCATCCGAATGGCAATTTGGTTTATTTCACGGCGCTGCAACCGGCGCGCGTGCGGGTGCTGAATGTCTCGAACAGTTCGCTGACCGTCGCGGGCAAAACGGTCGGCGCCGGCAATGTCTTGACGCTGGCTGAAATCCCGAACGGCGACGGCTTGAACGGCATCGCCGTCAACGCCAATGGCGACGCCTTTGTGGCGGCGGCAGGCACGGGAATCAACCGCGTGTACCGCATCACGGCGGCGGGCCAGGTCTCGAATTTTGCCGGCAACGGCGCGACCACGTCGGTCAAAGACCCCTTTACGGCAGGCGCGGGCAATAACATCGCGCTGCTCAATCCGCGCGCGGTCGAACTCGATCCCAACGGCAATCTGTATGTCGCGGATTCCGGCCACCTGCGCGTGATTCGCTTGGATGGCTCGGGCAATGCCACGCTGGTCGCGCAATTCCCCCAACCTGACCAAGGCGTCGGTCTGACTTATCCGAACGGGCTGGCGTGGCTGAACAACAACCTCTATGCGGCGCTGGGCAATGCCCAGACCATCGTGCGTTTGACCAACGGCCAAGCCGTCGTGGCGGGCCGTGACGGCGTCTCGTGCGACTATGCGAGTTCGCAAAACAATTGCGGCGACGGCGGGCCGGCCACGGGCGGGAACAGCGTCGGTTTCTTTATGTTGGGCAGCTCCGGTACACCGCCGCTCTCACACATCGAAGCCGATGCCTCGGGCATTTACATCCCCGATCAAGGCAGCATTCAACGCGGACGCATCCGCTACGTCAATTTGTCGGGCGCGCCGGTGACGATCCTGGGCACGACGATCAATCCGAATCAGGTCAACACGGTCATCGGCAATGGCATTGCGCCGCCGTATGATGGCGGCCCGGCGAAATCAGGCGCATTGGCTGTGGCCAACGGTGTCGCTGTGGATGCCAACAACAACCTGTGGATTACTGAAACCATCAATCGGCTGCGTTTTGTCAACCGTGGCACAACCTCGGTGACGCTCTTCCCGAACACGGCGGCTTCGCAAGTTGTGGCGGGCGGCGCCATCGTGACGGTCAATAAAGATGTCGGCGCGGGCGCCACCGACGGCGTCAGTGTGAACCAAGCCGGGTTTGAAACTCCGCAAGGACTGTTCGTCAATGCCCAGGGCGTGTTTATCACCGATTCTAAAGGAGGCGGCATTGCAGGTGTGCCGGGTAGCCCCACGGCACGTAAGACCGGTCTGATTCGTTTCGTCAACACTTCAAGCACCGGCGTGACGCTCTTCCCGAATGCCAGCGGTGGTGGCATGCCCATCGTCATCCCGCCGGGTTTCATCAAGACCATTGCGGGCGGCAGCGAAGATGGCAGCAGCATCGGCAACGGCAACTTTGCCACGAACGCCAAATTCCTGGCCCCGGCGGACGTGGTCGTCGCCGCCAACGGTGATCTTTTCATCGCGGACGTGGGCAACAAGGCCGTGCGCAAGATCGCCGGCGCAA
>JAYUCP010000233.1:0-12484 GCA_043740245.1 Acidobacteriota bacterium
CGGCGCGAGGTTGAGCAGGTGACGTTGACGGTTGACGATTGCCGGAAGGCGGCGGCACGTTCGATGCGGCTGGGCGTGGGCGACGTGACGTTGGCGGCGGAAAGCGCCGGACATCTGGTTTTCACCGGCGCACAGGTCATGCGCTCCTGGTTTGGATTATTTACAGCGCGCCGGCCCATGTTGCGTGTCGTAGACCGCACGGGCGTGATACGCTTGCAACGCGGCGCGGCGCGCGTGACGACGACGACGCTGGCCGCACTCAACGACGAATTGACACGCGCGGTCGAAGCTCTCACCGATTACGGCGACGCCGGGCGCACGCTCCCCGACATTTTTATTTTGTACGGCGCGCGGCTGGCGAATTTTTCCGGGCTGGCCGAATTGGAACAGGTGCTGGCGCTGACCGAAGTCGAATTGCGGTCGCTCGATCCGGCGATCAGCTTGGTGATCGTGGCGTGTTCGAAGCAGGTGTGAAGCAATGCGAAACGCAAACGAAAAAAACGCGGTACCACGGCTTGGCGCGGCCTTTGGAGTGCGGCGGCTCGACGCCGCTTTTCTTTCGCCGCTAAAGTCCAACGGGAAACCGGAAGCTGCCGCCTGCGAAAGGAAAGCGGCGTCAAGCCGCCGCACTCCAAAGACGCGGCGCGTCACAGGCTTCAGCTTATTCTGGCTGGCTTCATTGGCGCTGGCGTGGGTCTTGATCGGGTTTGCACAGGAGCGCAAACCACAGCAGGAGCGCCCCGACGAACAGACGCTATTGGCGCGCGCGCAAACTTTGCTCAAACAGGCGCGCGCGGCCATCGGCAGCGACGAGGCCTGGAACAAGCTGCAAAACCTGACCGTCAAACTCAAACTGGAACGCCCCATCAAATACTTCAGCGTGCAAGGCCCCGATAAAGTTGAAGAAAAGTCGCGCACGCTCAACGGCAAGATCGAATTGGAGTTTGCCCTGCCCGACCGTTACCGGCGCAAGTTCTCGACCCAGACGCTCAGCAACTACAACTACTCATTCGCCGAAATCGTCAATGGCGACAAGGCCTGGCGCGATCCGCCGTTGCAGGTGCGCTCTTCGCAAGGCGACAACCGCGTGATGGATGTGGGCGATGTTGATCGCACGCTCAATGCGCAAACGCAGAGCGCGTTACAGCAATTAAGTCTTTTTACATTGATGTATCTACTGACGACGCCTGCCACCGTGCCCATCAAATGGCGCTATGAAGGCAACTACCGCTTCACCGATCAAACCTTGGGCGCGGAGCAGAAAGAGGTGGACTTGCTGATGGGCGTGCTGCCGGATGAATTCCGCCCCTTCTTGCTGCTCGATCCGCAAACACACCGGCTGGTGGGCGTCGCGCTGGCTTATGTCGAAGCGCTGCGTCCGACCGTGATGGTCGAAGTCGCGGCGTTGGATCGTGGTTATCTGCGGCGCACGTATCAGCGCGCGGGCCAGGAGCGGCGCGCGCGCGCCAAGCCGGCCCGTATGCACGAGATGCGCTGGCTGCTGTCGGATTACCGCACAGTCAATGGCGCACAGTTGCCGCACCGGATTGACGTGACGCGCGACGGCGAATTGCTGGAAACGCTGACCGTGCGCGAAATCACTACGGAGCGTTCGATCAATCCGAAAAAATTCGAGGGCGAACCGCGCGTCAAATGGGATCCGCGACCGAACAACTAACGACGCTGGCGCAGTTGCTACAGGCGTTTGGCGACGCTGACGAAATGCTCTTTGAGCAGCGCGGCGAATTTTCCAGCGCGCGTATCGCTGAACTGTGTCGCACTGCGCGCGCCTTGGCGCATCGGCTGCACGCGCATTACGGCACGCGGCAAGCGGCGGAAATCGCGCAGGCCTATGGCGTCGCCATCGTGCGCGAACGCTGGCACACGGGCGCGGGGCGCATCAGCTATCTGGGCGAATGCACGCGCCAGCCGCCCTGCATCCGCGTGAATCTGGCGGCGCTCGAGCGACTGGTGGAGTTAGGGCAAAGCGAATGGGGCGGTGAGCAACGCGAATGGTTCAGCACCGAACGGCTGGCCGAGGTGGTGATCGCGCACGAGTTGTATCACTTCCTCAGCCATCACGCGGTGGCGCGCGCGGCGGAACTGGCCGCGCATGTGTTTGCGCGCGACTTGCTGGCGTTGCCCTTTTCGCCGTTGCTTTTTGAGACGGTGCTGCAAAACCCGGCGCGTTGGCAATGATGAGTTATTTCCTGGGCATTGATGGCGGACAGAGCCACACGACGGCGCTGGTGGCGGATGCGCGTGGACGCATTCTGGGCTGCGACCACGCGGGCGCGAGCAATCACACCCGTGCGCCGGGCGGACGCGAACGGCTGACCAATGCGCTCAATCAAGCTGTGGGCGCGGCCTTGCGGCAAGCGGGTTTGTTTGAAAATGAAGCGGTGCGCACGTTCAAATTCAACAGCGCCTATCTAGCCTTGACCGGCGCGCCCGCAGACAAAGTCGCCATCGTCAAGGAACTGCTCTGCGCCGAGTATTTGAAAGTGGATCACGATGCGCCTGGCGCGTTGGCCGGCGCGCACGCGGGCGGCGCGGGCGTGATCGTGCTGGCTGGAACGGGTTCAGTGGCCTGCGGCGAGGCGTTCGACACAAATGGCGAACGGCGTTATGTGCGCGTCGGCGGGCGCGGTTATTTGTTCGCCGATGAAGGCAGCGCCTTTGCCATCGCGCGGCAGGCGCTGGCGCTGGCCTTGCGGCGCGCGGATCGCGCCAGTCTTGAAGATGGTTACGATGAGTTGCAAGCGGCGCTGCTCGCACATTTCGCGCGCCCCGACCTGATCGCCATCAGCGAAGACGTTTATGCCGAGGCGATTTCGCGCGCGCAACTGGCAGGCTTTGCCGCCGTGGCGGCGGCGCTGGCCGAACGCGGCGACACGGCGGCGCAGCAGTTGATTGACCAGGCGGCGGATGATCTGGCCGAATTGGCCGCAGCCGTCAGCGCGCGGTTGCAAGCGCCCCAGCTGCTCGCCGTTTCGTATCACGGCGGCGTGTTCAACCGCGCGCGCCTCTTCGCGCAATTCACCGCCGCAGTCGCCCGCCGCTTGCCGCAAGCGCGTATCGTCGCGCCACGGTTCGGCGCGGCCGTCGGCGCGCTGTTGCTGGCTTACCGGCAGGCGGGCCGCGTCATCACACCGCAACTGCTCGACCAATTGGAAGCGACCCAAACGATCACGCCATGAATCTCATCGAACGCCTGCGCGGCGGCCTGATTGTCTCCTGCCAAGCTCCGGCCGGTGCGCCGCTCGACGATCCTTACATCATCAGCGCGCTGGCCCTGACCGCTGAGCAGCAGGGCGCGGCGGGCGTGCGCATCAAACACCCCGCTCAAATCGCGGCCACCCGCGCGCGCGTCCGCGTGCCGCTCATCGGCCTGGATAAAGTCGAATGCGCTGATTCGCCGGTCTACATCACGCCCACGTTTGCTATCGCCGAACGCCTGGCGGCTAGCGGGGCCGACATCATCGCCACCGATGCCACGTTGCGCGCGCGTCCAAACGGCGAAACGCTGGCGGTGCTGATCCGGCGGATTCAGGACGAGTTACACACGCCGGTGCTGGCCGATGTGGCGACGCTGGACGAAGGCTTGCACGCGGCGGATTGCGGCGCGGCGCTGGTGGCGACGACGTTGTGCGGCTACACGGAAGAGACGGCGGGTGTTGTCTTGCCCGCGTTTGAATTGTTGGAGAAGCTGGCGGTGCGGCTGACCGTGCCGGTGATTTGCGAGAGCGGGGTGAGCACGCCAGCAGACGTGCGGCGGGCGTTTGATTGCGGGGCGTTTGCGGTGGTGGTGGGGACAGCGATTACCGGCGTCGGACAGTTGGTGAGCCGCTTTGTGGCGGCCAGCCGCCAGGCTACCCCGCAATGAAGCGGCGCTCTTCAATCCTGAATTTCCCGCTCAGCAACACCGCCACCGCCTCCGCATAAACCCGATGCTCTTCCGCCAGAATCCGCGCCGACAATGAATCCTCTGTATCGCCCGGCAAGACCGGCACGACGGCTTGTTTGAGAATCGGGCCGTGGTCGAGTTCCTCATCCACCAGATGCACGCTGCAACCGGTGAATTGCACGCCGTATCCCAGCGCCTGCCGTTGCGCGTGCAAGCCGGGAAAAGCAGGCAGCAGCGAAGGGTGTATGTTGAGTACGCGGTGATGAAACTCGCTGGTGAACCAGGGCGAGAGCAGCCGCATGTAGCCAGCCAAACACACGACATCAACTTGCGCGGCTTGCAGATGTTCGGCCATGGCGCGGTCGTGCGCTTCGCGGGTTTTGCCGCGATGGTCGAGCACGATGGTGGGAAGGCCGAGTTCAGCAGCTTTTGCCAAACCACCGGCCTCGGCAACGTTGCTAATGACCAGCGCGATTTCAGCGCCGGGGATGCGCCCGTCGCGCACCGCCGCCGCGAGGGCGAGCATGTTGGAACCGCGGCCGGAAATGAGAATGCCAAGTTTTTTCATCGGCGTTAGGCGGTGCGCAGGTGTTGTTTGGGTTGCCTGGTTTTAGGTTTGGGCTTGGCGGCCTTGGCCTGTGCCATTCGCTGGTTTGCCAGCCGTTCCATCCACTTCGCATTGCCGAAGCGCCCTTCCATCAGCCCGCTGATGGAAAATTGCACATCCAGGCGCGGCCAATCGAGTGTGGTGCCGGGGCCGAGAATGTTGATTTCCTGCAAGTCTTCCCTGGCAGCGTCAGCCAGGTCTTGCGCCAGACGGACGGGGAAGGCGAAGGTGCAGCCGTCTATCAACTCGACCACCACGCGCCCCGTGGCGGCGTCGTAATGGGCCGCCTCAGCGAGCGGCCCGGTGCGCAAGCGTTCCTCGCCACGTTTGACGGCCTCTTCATGCATGTGGTCGAGTTCTTCGTCCGTGTATTCCCATTCGCCGAATTTATGTGTGGCCATGAATTCTCTCCCAGGCAGCGAGTAAACTTGCCTGCTGATTTGCGATCAATGCCAACGCACGGCGCTCCTCGCTGCCGCTCATCCCGATGTTATCGCGCACACTCGGCCCCGCCGTAGCCGTGCCGAGGTTAACGATCAACTCAGCGCCGCCTTTAAAGATATGCACGTGCGGCGGCAAATGGTCGTGCGTGTGAATCACCACGGCAAAGCCAAGTTGGCGTAACACGGTTCCCATCACAAATCCTATGGTTTCGTTCGCGTTGTCATCAATAAGCTGATGCCTTCTGCAACCACCAAGCGGATTTCATGCAGGGCGCTTTCATACGTTTCGCCAAAGGCGCTCAAGCCAGGAAATTCGTCTACCTGCCCAATGAAGCAGCGGTCAGCGGGCGAATAATGGACGTGGTAGGAACACTCCTCAGCTTGCGGCGGTTTGTTGCGATGCTTGCCTGCCATGACCACTCCATCACACGTTACTTCGCTTTCTTGGCTTTGCCCGCCGGGGCGTCCGGCGCGGGCGTAGTATAGCGCAGGTTAGTTTCAAACAGCTTCAAGATGCGCTTGTACTCATCGGCCCAACTCGTCGCCCGTTCAAAGCCATGATCCTCGACCGGGTAAACGGCCAGTTCCCAATTCTCCTTGCGCAATTCGATCAGCCGCTGCACCAGCCGCACCGAATCCTGGAAGTGCACGTTCACATCCACCATGCCATGACAAATCAGTAGCGCGCCTTTCAGGTTTTGCGCGAAGTAAATCGGCGAACTCTTTTTATAAGCCTCAGCGTCATCCTGCGGCTGATTCAAAATGTTCGCCGTGTAACCGTGGTTGTAATGCGCCCAATCGGTCACGGGCCGCAAGGCCGCGCCCGCCGCAAAGACCTCCGGCTCGGTGAACAGCGCCATCAGCGTGATAAAGCCGCCGTAGCTGCCGCCGTACAGGCCCACGCGCTTGGCGTCCACGCCGTGTTCGGCGACTAGGTATTTCACCGCGTCCACGTGATCGCTCAAATCCTGGCCGCCCATGTGGCGATAGATGCCCGTGCGCCAATCGCGTCCATAACCGGACGAGGCGCGGTAATCAATGTCGAAGACCAAATAGCCGCGCTCCATCAACAGGTGATGGAACATGTATTCGCGGAAGTAGCTGCTCCACCACTTGTGCACGTTTTGCAGGTAGCCCGCGCCGTGCACAAACAGCACCGCCGGGCCGCCCGCTTTCCAGTTCGCCGGTTTGTAAATGCGCGCCGGCACCTGTGCGCCATCACGCGCGGCGAATTGCACGATGGGCGGGTCAGTCCAGTTGTAGCTGGCAAACTCTTCAAGCGGCGAGGTCGTGATTTGTTTTGGCGTAGCGGATGCATTCGCCGCTGCCAGATAAAGCTCCGGCGGTTTGTTGCTGTACGAACGCACCAGCGCGACCTGCGTTTCATCAGGCGCCAGCGTGGCCGCGTTGTTGCCGGGCAGCGTGGTCAGCCGCGTGCGCGCGCCGCCAGCAATCGGCATTGAATAGAAATGACGTTCGTGCAAGCTGCCCTCGCTCGACGTGAAGAAGAATTTGGTTTTGTCGTCGGAGAGGCGCACGTCCGAAACCTCAAACTTGCCCGAAGTCAGTTGCTGCGGCGCGCCGCCTTCAACAGAAACGCTGTAGAGATGCGCCCAGCCGTCTTTTTCGGATTGGAAGAAAACCGTTTTGTTGTCAGGCAAAAAGCCGAGCGCGAACGCGCCGGGGCCGCCAATCCAAGCGTCATCGTGCAAATGATCGAGCACCTTGGTTTTGCCAGTCGCCTGATCCAGCGCCAACACCCAGCGGTCTTTGTTGTCGGCGGAACGCGCGAGCAGAGCGGCCTGCTTGCCGTCCTCGCTGAGTTGCAGGTTGAGCAGTTGCACGTCGCGGTCAGCCGATTTGGGATCGTCGGTTTTGGTCTTCTGGCCGTGGTCAACGTATTTCACTTCGCCGTTCTCGACGTTGATGAGGGCGATGCGATTGCGCGTCTGGGCGTCGCCGACTTTGGAACGCGCCGGGATGTCTTCGGTAAAGGCCGACTCGGTGACGTAATTGGGCACGATGGCGTTTTTTGTGCCTGTCGCTGTTTGGATCACCGTCGCAATGACTGCGCTGCCATCGGGCGTGAGCGTCAGATTGGTGACGCTTTGCCCGGCGGGCAATTCAAACGGCTTGCGCTTTTCCAGCTTCTTGCGCTTGGCCTCTTGCTCCTCGCGGTTCAGCGCGCGTTCGCGGACGGCTTCCAGCAATTCGCGCTCCTCTTTCTTGAGGTAGTCCTGATTGGTTTGTTTCTTTGGCGCTTCGGGCTGGCGCGCTTGGCCTTGTTGTTGGTCGAAGTCCGACCCGGTCGCTATCGCTCCCGGTACTGCACCATCTGCGCTGTCGGCGCTCTCTGCGCCGCGCCGTCCACCGCCGCCGCCAAACGCCAAGGGCGGGCCTGCCGGAGCCGCGCCGCCGCCCGTGCGAATGTCGGTCAATTGCCGCAGGGAGCCGCCGTCAAGCGCGAGCACGTACAGATTGTTGTTGCGCGTGAAATAGACGTTGCGCTGGTCGCGCGTGAAATGCGGATTGCTCTCGCCCTCCTGCGTCTCGGTCAAGCGGCGGCGCTCGTTCTTGGCGGTGTCGTAAAGCCAGAGGTCGCCGTCTTCGGTGAAGACGGTCAGCCGCTTGTCTTTGGATACCTCGCCGTTGGCGGGCGGCGCGAGTTTGGCCTCGTCTTCGCTGAGCTTGCGCAAACCGCTGCCGTCGCGGTTGACGACGTAAAGATCAGGCTCTTTCAAGCGCGGCTCGCCCGCGCGTTTCCAGCGGAAATAGACGCGCTGGCTGTCGGGCGACCAATACACGCGCGTGGGTTCGTAACCGACCAGGTCGGGGCCGCGCATGATGCTGTCAACGGTAAGGTCGAATTTCTTGGGTTGTTGCGCGAACGCGGGCGCGGGCAGCAACAGGGCGGTTATGCAAAGCGAAGTGAGTATGCGGCGCAATTTTTTCATAAGCGGCTCCAATTGAGTGTTTAAAGATCTACTTTCAAGCTTTGAACAGCGAAGTCGAGCACGGCCATTACCTGTTCTTTGGTAACGCCGGGAAACCATTCCAGAAACTCATTTATTGATGCGCCGTCTTGCAGATTCTCGAACAGCGCCGCCACCGGCACGCGGGTATTGCGGAATACCCAAACGCCGCTGACTTTCTGCGAGTCACGTTCGACGGCAGGGCAAGTGAGCCAGTTGAGCATAAACTTGGTCAAGATTTTGATTGAAGCAGCTTGAGTGCTTCTGCCGCAGCTTCAGCCACCGTCATCCATTTGAATTGGGGCGGCTCGTAGCTCAACCGCGCCCGGCCCTTGGCTTGGCTGGCGTCTTCAAGCAAGGTCTGTAAAACCGGAACGACCGACTGGTTGCCGGTTTTGCCGAGTCCGATGATGGCGTTGACGCGCACTTCCACATCCGGATCATCAACTGCCTTGAGCAATAGCGTCAGCGCCTTTGTGCCGCCAAATTCGCCCAGCGCTTCCACGGCATAGCGCCGCTGTACAATAGGCCGATTCGGTTCGAGATACTCGGCTACGGTGGACAAACCCTTCGGATGTTTTAGCTGTAATAGCCCAAGACCGACCCAAAGCCTAAAATCTGTTTGTGAGTCAGTGGCATTTTTAGCCGTCGCTTCCAACGCGGCCAACAATGCCGGAATGGCCCGCGGATCGCCCAAGCGGCCCAGCACGTGGGCGGCTTGGTAATTCAGAGACTCGTCCTGCAAGGTTTCAATCAACGCCGGGACGGCCCGGGTATCGCCAAGCTGGCCCAGTACGTGGGCGGCATAATAGCGATCATCGCTGATTTGCCCGGGCGAGAATTCTGATTTGCAGCTTGCGCAGCTTTTCCAGCGCGTCCGGCGCGGCTGGCGATCTTGCAGTTCCGCCAGGATGGCATGCAAGCCGCGCTCTTGGCCCAACCGCGCGAGGACAAAGCCGGTGTTGCAGCGTTCCGCGCGGTTTGCTGATTTGAGCAAGGCGAGCAATGCCGGCACAACGCTTTTGTCATTGAGGGCGGCCAGCTTCTCGCCGGCTTTGGCTTGCTGGAAAGAGTATTCCGCAGCTTTGAACTCATTCAGCAACTCTTCGGCAGATTGCGCGAGACACCCCATCGCGCCCAGCAAGAATGCCAACAGGATTGAACGAAGTTGAATCTTCATCGGTCAAACTCCTTTCACTCTGCCTCAAACAAACTGCACTTTGCCCTCGCCCTCCACCACTTCGCCCAACACCACTGCCTTCTCCCGCACATTTGCCAACTGATCCAGCACGAATTGCGCGAAGCCTTTGTTGGTCACGGCGACCATGCCAATGCCCATGTTAAACGTGCGCAGCATGTCTTCGCGCGGTACGTTACCCCGTTTCTGAATCAAGTCAAACACCGGCGGCACTTGCCAACTGTCGCGGCGGATCAGCACGTCCACGTTGCGCGGCAGGATGCGCGGGATGTTTTCGACCAGGCCGCCGCCGGTGATATGGGCCATGCCTTTGATGACGCCTTCGTGCTCGATCAGGCGCGCGAGCAGCGGCAGGTAGTTTTTATGCGGCTTCAACAACTCTTCGCCGACGGTGCAGCCGAGTTCGGGGACGTGCGTGTCCACCTTGTAACCGGCCACTTCAAAAAACACCTTGCGCGCCAGGCTGTAGCCGTTGGTGTGCAGCCCTGCTGACGGGATGCCCAGCACGACGTCGCCCGCCGTGATGCGCGAACCGTTGATGACTTTCTGTTTGTCCACCACGCCGACGATGAAGCCGGCGATGTCGTATTCGCCGTCCTGATAAAAGCCGGGCATCTCGGCCGTCTCGCCGCCCAACAGCGCGCAATCGCATTCGCGGCAGCCGCTGGCGATGCCTTCGACGATTTGCGCGACGGTATTCGGATCGAGCTTGCCGGTGGCGATGTAATCCAAAAAGAACAGCGGGCGCGCGCCCTGCACCAGGATGTCGCCGACGCAGGCCGAAACCAGGTCGTAGCCGATGGTCGTGTGAATGCCGGTCTCAAAGGCGATTTTGAGTTTGGTGCCGACGCCGTCGCAACTGGCGACCAGCACGGGCGCGCGCGTGTCGTCAAACGTGCCGTTGAACATCCCGCCGAAGCTGCCGATTTCGGAGAGGACGTTGATGTTGAAGGTCGAGCGCGCCAGCTTCTTGATGCGCTCGGTGGCGGCGTTGGCGGCGTCAATGTTTACGCCTGCGTCTTTGTAAGTAATAGGCATAGGGAAGAGAAATCAAAAGGCAAAAGGCAAAAGGCAAAAATCAAAAGGTCGGCACTTTTTCCCCCCCCTATTTTTGCTTTTTGATTTTTGCCTTTTGCCTTTTGATTTAATCGGTCGCCAGCGGCACCGCCGTCATCACTTCGCGTTGCCGCGAAGTCTCGACGCTGTGCCCCAGCAGCGTAGGGTATTGCCCGGTGTAACAGGCGGTGCAAAAGCGCGTGTCTGCGGCGGCTTTGCCCGGTTCCGGGCCCGGTTCTCCGCACGCCGCAAGCATGCCCTGCATGCTCAGATAGGCCAGCGAATCGGCTTCCAGGTATTCACGAATCTGTTCGATGGATTGGTGCGAAGCGATCAGTTCTTCACTGGTCGGCGTGTCTACGCCGTAATAGCAGGGCGCGACGGTGGGCGGGCAACTGATGCGCATGTGCACTTCTTTGGCGCCCGCTTCGCGCACCATCTTGACGATCTTTTGCGAAGTCGTGCCGCGCACAATCGAATCGTCAATCAACACGACGCGCTTGCCTTCGATCAGGTCGCGCACCGGGTTGAGTTTGATCTTCACGCCGAAATGGCGAATCTGCGCTTGCGGTTCGATGAAGGTGCGCCCGACATAATGGTTGCGCATCAGCCCGAAGCGGAACTTCAGCCCCGATTGCGAAGCAAAACCAATCGCCGCCGCGACGCCCGAATCGGGCACGGGCACGACGATGTCCGCGTCCACCGGGCTTTCGCGCGCGAGCGCTTTGCCCATCAGATGACGGCTCTTGTTGACGCTGCGCCCGTACACCAGCGAATCGGGCCGCGCAAAATAGACGTGCTCAAAGATGCAATGCGTGTGCGGCTTTTGCGGGAAGGGATGCGACGAACGCGGGCCGTCCGCATCCACCACGATCATTTCGCCCGGCGCGACATCGCGCAGATAAGTCGCGCCGATCAAATCAAAGGCGCAGGTTTCCGACGCAAAGACCGTCGCGCCTTCCAATTCGCCCATGCACAACGGACGGAAGCCGCGCGCATCGCGGATGGCGATCAGGCTGTCCGGTGTGGTGAACAGCATCGAATACGCGCCGTCATCGAACATCAACGCCTCGACGATGGCTTCGGTCAGGTCGCGGCGGCGCGAACGGGCGACGCGATGCAAGACGACTTCGGTGTCAGAGGTCGAAGAGAAAATCGCGCCATCCTGTTCCAACTGTTTGCGCGCCTCGCTGGCGTCGGGCAGGTTGCCGTTGTGGCAGAGCGCGACCTGGCCGTAGCTGCATTTGACGGCGAAGGGCTGCGCTTCGTTGATGCTGACTTTGCCGGCGGTCGAATAGCGCACGTGGCCGATGGCCGTGCTGCCTTGCAAACGTTTTAAGTTTGCTTCCTGGAAGATTTCATTGACGTGGCCCATGCCGCGTTCGGAATAGAGCCGCGCGCCATCCGCCGACACGATCCCGGCGGATTCCTGCCCGCGATGTTGCAGGGCGTAGAGGCCCAAATAAGCGAGCCGCGCGGCTTCGGCATGCCCGAAGATGCCGAATACGCCGCACTCTTCACGAAATTTATCGAACAGCATTTGAATGGTTGCGCCTGTGTTGATGTGGATGAAGGTTGCACGAAGTAGAAGGCAGTATAAACAATCAGCGGGCCGAGGCAAAAGGCGCGCGTGGGTACGCACGCTTCCCGCGACATTGCCAAGCCCGCCGCTTCAGGTAGAGAATGCCGCCCGCCCGGGCCGGCAGTCATCGGCCTACGGTTAGGCAGTGGCAAACCTCTCATCAAGCAGTTCGTAACAGCGGCACAGACGGAGAACAAGATGCTCACGGCAGGAATCCGGCTCGGTAATTATGAAATCGTTGCGCCCCTCGGCGCGGGCGGCATGGGCGAAGTCTACGCGGCGCGCGACACGCGCCTCGACCGCGCAGTGGCGATCAAAGTCCTGCCCGCCGATTTCGCCAAAGACGCCGACCGGCTCAAACGGTTTGAACAAGAGGCGCGGGCGACTTCGGCGTTGAATCATCCGAACATTCTGACGGTTTACGATGTCGGCGCACACGCGGGCAATCCTTATCTCGTGATGGAGTTGCTGGAAGGCGAAGAATTGCGCGCGCAAATCGCCGCAGGCGCAATGGCCCCGCGCAAGGCGATTGAATACGCGCAGCAGATCGCCTCAGGCCTCGCCGCCGCGCACGCCAAAGGCATCGTGCATCGTGACCTGAAGCCGGAAAACCTCTTCGTCACCAAAGACGAACGCGTCAAGATTCTCGATTTCGGTTTGGCGAAGCTGCGCCCGCCACGCAACGAGCAGGTTGGTTTGGAGGATGAAACGCAAAAGAA
>JAYUCP010000234.1:0-5116 GCA_043740245.1 Acidobacteriota bacterium
ACGTTGGGGTGCTTGATGCTGGTGTCGGCGACGACGGGGGTCAAGCCGATTTTACCGGCCACGGCCGCCGCCACTTCGCTGTCTCTTTTCTCGCCCCAGCTATACGAACGCGCGCCTTTCGTCAGGCGGTAACTATGGTCGTAACCGCTCACGGTGAATTGCGGCAGCCCGCTGGCCGGAAAGCTCGTATGGAGCTCCGTGATGATGCCCTGATGCATGGGCGTCAACGAACCCGCATAGCCCAGCGAAATCTCCACCGCGTTGCCGAACGAGAACACATCGGCCTGAAACATAAATTCCCGCGCCTGTATGTCAAAGGCGCTGTTGACCGTGAAGGTAAACCGATCCATGTCCCTGACCACGTTGTCTATCTGCACCGACACGATTTCTAAAAACAGTTCCTTCAGCAGGTCTTTCCCATCCACCTTGATCTGATAGGCCGGGACATAGAAATTCCCGTGTATTTTCTCCAGGTCTGTGAGCGTCATGGTCATGGCAGTGGCGGCAACTCCAATTCTGTTCCGGGTTCAATCAGGCGTGGATTTTCCAGTTCGTTTTTGTCGGCAATGACGCGCCATTGCGCCGGGTCGCCGTATTCGGTGTTGGCATACAGCCAGAGCGCCTCGCCTTCCTTGAAGACGCGCCGCTTCGTGCGGTCAGGCGATTCGCGTCCGATCTCCTCCAACTGTTGCTTGACGGTCTTGTATTCTTTGAAAGTGACGTTGAGCGTCGCGCGTACAGGTGTGCCGTCGTCGAGGAAGAAGGTGAACTTTTGCGAAACTTTCTCGATGATGCCGGCGAATTGCACGCCCTTGGGCGTGCCCAGCGGCGGCCCCCAGGTAAATTCGCAAATCGGCGGCGCGTGTAAAGCGGCATCAATCTCCATCAGCGCGGCGATCTTACGCGTGTAATTCCGCACGTCTTCCCGCTGGGTCACGCCCCCGTGGCGGGACGATTTGGCGTAAGTGTCAAAGTACAATTCCATCGTCAGCGTGTCGGCATTGCCGGTCACGAACTGCGTGACCGGCGTCGCCAGCCCCGGCAGCGACGTGCTCTGAAACGTATTGCCCTTCTCGATCGAATACTCCACCGGATTGAACAGCACTTCGATGGGCACGTTTGCGTGCTTACCGTTGATCGGTCGAATATAGGCAATCTTGAGATTCTTGCTCGCCATAACTCATAACCCTCGTCGCTCTCTCTCGATGCGCAACTCGCGTTTCAACTCGTCATAGACTTGGCGCGTCAACTGATCAATCGGCGGCGGCGCGGGCGCGGGAACCGGAGCTTTCTTGAAGTCGCTGAACGACTGGCGCAAATCACGCAGCGCCTCGCCCATGTTGCGCGCCGCCCAAGCCTCGCGTTGCTGATACTGCAACGCCATCTGGCCGAAGGAAGCCGCACTTCGTGCCGTTGCTTCCTCGGTCACAAGCGGCGCGGCATAAGCCAGCCTTGGGGCGGCGTCAACCGGCTCACCAGCGAACGATGTGGGCTTCGCCACAACCAGCGCGAACTTGACGGCCCTGCGCCCGTCGCCAGGTAAGGGGTGGGCGAGCAGCGCGGGATTGGCTCCGGCCAATGTGAGCTTGGCGTCGCTACGCCCGTCGCCCGTCAATCGGCTGGTGAGCAGCGTGGGATTAGCCCTGACCATCGTAGGCAACGGCGCAGGCCATGAAGGCGGCACGTTCGGCGCGCCGGCCCGTGTCATAAGCCGCATAACCGTTTGCCATCTCAGGACGGGGCTGGCTGCATAAGAGTGCGCCATTGATTGACCCACCCGGCGTAGCTCACGGGCCTCATCCCGAACGCTCTCGCCGGTTAGTATGGTTTGCGCAAGCAACCCCGCTTCGCGCGGCTGCCGGCTCCCCAGCGCCGCTCGCCCCGCATCATTACGGTCTGCAGTGGACCGCAGGGAAACAAACCAACCAGAAGCGGGAACACGGGCCGCGATGACTTGGTTTTCCCGGCCCGCCGCTGCACCAAGCCTCGCTTGAAAAAGCTGCGGCGGGCGCTCGATCAACTTCAGCATCGCAGCAGGCCCATCCCACGCACGGTGGTTTAATGTCTCAACCAACCGCGCCACCGAAAGGTTCGTGACCGGCGCGCCGGCTTTGCGGACAAACGCCATCCATCGTTGTTCGTGGCACAGTTCGTGGCGCAGTTCCTGGCTGTGCCACCACCCGCGCTCCTGCCCGCCCATAGGCGGAAGAAATAAGCCGCTCAACAGCTTGCGTTTGATCGGAAGCGAGGCACCGCTTAGGCGTTCAGGCGCTGACCGCAAGGCCGCAGCAGACAACCACGAAGCTATTGGTCGGAGCGCCCCCGCCGGCGAGAGCGCCGGGAAGAAAGCATAGCTGCTCAATAACTGGCGCGTGACCTGCAGCGAGGCACCGCCTGAGCGTTCAGGCGCTGACCGCAAGGCCGCAGCGGACAACCGCGAAGCCATTGGCCGGAGCGCCCCCGCCGGCGAGAGTGCCGGGAAGAAAGCATAGCTGCTCAATAACTGGCGCGTGACCTGTAGCGAGGCACCGCCTGAGCGTTCAGGCGCTGACCGCAAGGCTGCGGCAGGCAACCACGAAGCCATGGGGCGGAGCACCACTGCCAGCGAAAGCGTCGGGAAGAAAGCGTAATTAACCGGAACACTGAGCGATGGCTTTGACCAGCGCCCAAACGCAAAAGGATTCTTCTGTTGGCGAAAGCTCTTTGCCACCGGGGCCAGCGCGCGCCTGCCGGTCAAACCCCAACGCTGACCCAGCCAGGCGCTGAAGCCCTCTCCGATTACGCCCTGAAAACGACTCGGTCGCGTGGCATTGAGCGCGCCCTGAAACCGCGCGGGAATAACACCTATCCTTTCATTTGTACTCTTCTGCTGCGTCACTGTTTCGTCATTCCATGATGAGCCAACTCGACGCTCTCGACTGCCACCGTATTCCCCGTGGCATTCAAATCGGTGCCGTTCCATTTCACCGGATAAGCGTCGCGAAAGACCCAGCGCCACTTTTCCTGCCGTTGCGCATCGAGCAGGATCACCGACAGCGTCTTGCGCTGGATGTCGCCCTGCACGATTTGCTGATGCCAGTCCCACAACCCGGTCGCGTCCGTGATGCCGCGCTTCAACGTCAGGTTCGGATAGCGCGACTCCTTGGGGATCTTATGCACGTAATCATTGACGCCGCCTTCGCGTTGTTCGTCGATTTCCGTGCGCACTTCCAGTCCGGTCACCTCGGAAAAACCGCCGACCTGAATGCCGTTGATCTCCACCACGAAGCGAAAGACTTTGTATGGGTCTGGTGCTCTCATGTCCGGCTCAGCACGTTACACCGCAAAAATGTTCTCGGGGCCGTCGCTCAGTTTCCGGTTGATGCGCGAAATTTCCGCGCACCAGCGCCGTCGCTCGCGGTGTTCCACCGTCATCAACTCTGCATGGGACCAGTGGAAGTGATAGGCGATGAAGGCCATCTCCTCGTAAAGTTGGTCGAGGGGATAACCGGTCAGGCTTCCCCCAGGCCGCTGCCCTCCACCTCGAAAGCGTGCTCGCATTGCGGGCACACGACTCGCAGGGCGGCGTTGCCGTCGCCATTGATTTTTTGGTAAAGGGCCTGGAGATAGGAAACATCGGAGGCATACAGGTTCTCGATGATGCGCGGATTGACATCCGGCAGGTCGCCGAGTTTGCTCACGACGCGCGCCAACACGATGAGCGTCAAATAAGCCGGATTCGCCTGTACGCGCGGATCCTTGAGCGGCAGAATTTCGTCCGCCGCCGTGGCCAGGCGCATGACGCCTTCACGATGCAGGGTGCCGTCGTTATCCATATAACCGCGCGGCAAAGTGAATTCGACCTCGGTTTGAAATGCCATCATGATACTGCTCCTGACTCTGGGTTACGGCGTTTAAGCCACCCGCGTCACTCCTTCGTTGCAAATCTCCAGCAGCTCGATGGAAACGTCGTTGCCCTTGGCATTGAGATCCGCCGGGTCGTATTTGCTCGGCCAGGCTTCGACGATTTCCCACCGCGCTTTGTCGGCGCCGGATTCGTCCACCACGACAATGGCGATGTTCTTGCGCTGGATGTCTCCATTCACGATCTGGCGATGCCAGTTATGTAACTCCAGCGAATCGGTGATACCCCACTTGAGCGTTACGTTGCCGAATTTGGTCAGGCCTGTCAGCTTACGTACGTGCGTCGGGTCAGTGCCTTCCCGGTAATCAATCGGGTCAACGGTGACGTCAAAACCTGTCACCTCGCTGAAGCCGGCTTGCTGGATGCCGTTGATCTCGACGCGGAAGCGGAAATTTCTCAGTGGATCTTTTCTAGCCATGTTGCTCTCCTAATTGAGTCTCCTGTGATGAGGCCGGCGTGCGCCTAGATTTGGGTAATCTCGGAACCGCCCTGGAACTGGGCGAGACGGAAAATAACGAACTCCGCCGGCTTGACGACGGCGACGCCGATAATGCAAATCAGCCGGCCGTTGTCTATGTCAGCCTGGGTCATGGTCGTGCGGTCTACTTTCACGAAGAAGGCTTCTTCGGGTTTGAGGCCCATCAAAGCCCCGCTGCGCCATTCGGTGATCAGGAACTGGGTGATGGTCTGCTTGACGCGCGCCCAAAGTTTCTCATCATTCGGCTCGAAGACCACCCACTGCGTCCCCTCGTCAATGGACTCGCCCAGATAGAGGAAGTAGCGGCGGACGCTGATGTACTTCCACAACGTATTGGTCGAAGCCGTGCGCGCGCCCCATACCCGGATGCCACGCGCGGGAAAGACGCGAATGCAATTGACGCCGCGCGGATTGAGCGTGTCCTGATCCTGTTTCGTGAGTTGAAATTCGACCGAGCGGGCGCCGACCACTACTTCATTGGCAGGCGCTTTGAATACGCCCCGCTCGATGTCGGTCTTGGCATAGATACCGGCGATATGGCCGGAAGGCGGAATGCGCGTGTCCTGATTGGTCAGCGGGTTGAACACCTTGATCCAGGGGAAATAGAACGCCGCATAGGTCGTGTCGAGCGGCGGGCGGATGTTGTTTATGTTCGCCAGCGTATGCTTACTGGGATTGGAATGCGTGATCACAAAGCGGTCACGCATTTTCGTGCAATGGGTGATTAAATCCGT
>JAYUCP010000235.1:0-5116 GCA_043740245.1 Acidobacteriota bacterium
TTACGGCACGGCGGACAACAACGTGCATCCGAACAATGCGATGCAACTGATCGCGGCGCTGCAACGCGCGGGCAAGAGCTTCGAAGTGCAGGTCGGCCCCGATCGCGGCCATTCCGGCATCAATCAAGATCGGATGATGGAATTTTTCATCGAGAGTCTGGTGCTGAAACCGGCGCAGCCTTGAAACGACGTTGGTTGTTTCAACTGTAGGCTATAAAACTTTCGGCAACCTTACACCGGCTGTAAGGTTGCCTTTCAGTTACCGTCAATCCTAGTTGTGCCGGAAGACGGATTGCCTTAGCTTTTCCCGGCTCGCTGCCAAGCCAAAAGAAAATAACCCATTGCGGAAATAGTGGTTATCCCTTCGCTGCCGCACCTGACTCACTTGCGCCAGGCATTCTGGGGGTATTGGCACAGGGATTGATAAAGGGTGAGTCGGCATCCCGCTCACAAGTCAGGCTCCCCCACGTGCCGACTAATTTTCTGGAAAGGCTTGGTTCAAAATAACTCTCATGGCGGAAATAAAACATCTCGCGTCCTCGATTGAGACATCGGGTGATTATCTGCCCAATTTTCGTAAAATTGCACTGCACGGGAAGGAGTCTCTCTACACACGACGCACCGGCTTGACCGGCGAGTTGGGTGTGGAAAGAGGCCACCTTGTAACCAGTGAGGCGGATGCCGAACACGTTGCCGGGTTGGAAAAGTTTCGTAAGATTCTCAATACACAATCCTTTGACACCTTATTGCTGGAACTGGCGGTCGTGCATGAACGCAATTGGGAACGCGCCGAGATTCAATCCGGGCCGTTAGTCACCACAGATAATATGGCTGAACAGTACTTTACCTCCCACATCGTTTCATATCTGGGGCGGATTGACGAGAAATCGCTACTCATCAGTGCTTGGAATAAGGCCATTGAAACTAAGCTACTGAAGCAGGCAGATAAAGGCAGATTTTCCATTATGGCCTATGAGCAGACCTATGAATCCAGTTTTCTCGCCGAGCAGTTCAATTGGGCGGTGGCAGAGATTCGCCGCAGCCGTCTGACAACGCGGCTGCCCGTGCTGGATGAGGTGCAGAACTACGACTTGTCTGATGAGATTGTGGACGCGCGCAATGAGGTCTTGGGCAAATTCAAGCGCGTGCATGCAAAGCTAGATGAAGTCTTTTGGCAAAAGGGGCCGGACTGGCAACCCGGTGGGCCTGAGATGCTGAAACAGTACGTTGCTGAGGTGCAAGCCAAGGACGGCCTGCATTTTAGTCCGACCGTCTATAACAAAACCTATCAATTTTCATTGATAGGTAATGACAAACAACGGCCCGTCGAAAATTCCCTCTCGCACCTGGTTGGGGGAGTGGTTTCCGGGCTGGTCAGTTGTTGGGCCGAAACCGGGGAACGCAGTACCGCACACCTCAAAGCCATTCTGGATTTCCTGATGAATTGCTGTTTGCTGGTGGTACCGTTTCGCCGCCCGATTGCCTTTGCCACTGCTGCTGCGGCGCAAGAGAAAGATGAGTTCGCCTGGGGTGATCAGCCGGGCGGCTGTCTGATTGCCATTGTCCGTCCGAGCCTGGGCGGGATGGTGGAAGAGCGGCAGATGGATGATCTGGCGCGCCGACTCAGTCTAGCGCTGACTCGCGCCGCTTTGCGTGAATCGCATGTCACCGCACTGGTAGAGCGGCATAAAGACGATGTGATGCGCGTGGTCACGCATCACATTCCCTCAACCATCAAAGATTTCAGAGGTGCCGTGAAGACCGCCTTATCGCACCTGACGCGTACCGAGGCGGATCTGGAAAAGGCGCAACAGGAGTTGACCTTCGCGTTGGAAGAATCCGAGAAATTGCTCAACCAATCTGAGTTGAGCATTCACGCCTACAAGGTCCGGGCAGGCGCGGCCAAGGCTAGATTACCGGAGCAAGTCATCACACTGGCGCAACTCTCCGACCAAATCCGCGTCAAGGCGAACAGCCGCTGGCAGCGGCTATTGAATGGTAGTAATACCCCCCCCCCCCGCACACACACCGCAGGTACTTCGGTTGATTTGCGCGTCCCGGCGGAATTGACCGCGAATGCGCATTATAACCCGACCTATCTCGAGTACGTGCTCAACGAGTTGTTACTGAATTCATTCAAGCACGGGGACGGCCAAACTGCCCCATCCGTTGAACTGTCTGCGGAGCTAGGCGACGCGGTCTTTTTGATCGTCTCCAACCCGCTCAAGGACGGCGCTAACAGCCACGGGCAATCGAAATCGAGACTTGGGCTAACCAGTCTGGAGAACGCCACCGTTGCCCATGGCTTCGGTAAGTTACACAAGCCCTCGTTCTCGTTCGATAAAGGGTGCTACGTGGCGCGCATCGCCATCGCCAAGTTGAACGTGAATGGAGATTCCAAATAACTCGACATGCAACTGAAAGTTTTAGTTTTAGATGACCGTCCGCGGGTTGCCAAAGAGAGCATTGACAACAGCCTGCAACCGATCACAAAAAAATCCGATTTCGGACGCGGTGTGTGGGAGATTGCGGTCAAGGATTTTGACTTTACCCTAACTTGCGACTTCGAAGATCAATTGAGTGCCGCGCGCGCCTTGCTGTTTGATCACGAAAAGCCACGCCAATACCATCTTATCCTGCTGGATAATGATTGGGGCGATCAAGGTGGCGGCAAGTCGGTCGGTGACGACGGACTCAAGCTGCTATCGGATTTGACCGCCGCCGGGATTCAACTTCCTTACCTAGCTATTTACACGCAAGCGACCGGCTACCGGCCCGAATACATCGCCACGGCGCTGAACTTCGGCGCGCGAGCGTTGATCTGGAAGAGCGAGGCGACGCATTTCATCAACGTGCTGTTGGCCGTCGCCAACGACGTCCGGTTGAAGCAGGAAATCTCCACGCTGACGGCACAAGTCAGCCACTTACAGGAAAAGCAGGAACTGTTCATTGACGCACTCATCCGCGCCGAGCCGCGCTTGCATACGCAATCGCCCAAGATGCGCGAATGTCTGCTGGACGCGGCGCGCTACGCCATCACGCCCGGCGTGCCGGTGATCCTGGCGGGGCCGACCGGCTCCGGCAAAGAAGTGCTGGCGCGCGCCATGCACGCCATCTCGCCGCGCAAGGAGCGCGTCTTTGAAGTGCTCGATTGCACCACCATCACCGCCGAACTGGCCGAAAGCGTGCTCTTCGGCCACGAGAAAGGCGCCTTCACCGGCGCGCACAGCCCGCGCCAGGGCATCTTCGAACTGGCCGACAGCGGTACGCTCTTCATTGACGAAGTGGATACGCTGAGCCTCGACTTGCAACGCAAACTGCTGCGCGTGACCGAGACGGGCGAATACCGGCGCGTGGGCGGCAGCCGCGTCCTCCACGCCAACTGCCGCCTGATCATCGCCACCAACAAAGACCTGCATCAACTGGTGGCCGAGAAAAAATTCCTGCCCGATCTTTATCAACGGCTCAATTACGGCGCGTTGCGCATTCCCAGCCTGAACGAGCGCCGCGAGGACATCCCGGCGCTGGCCGAGCTTTTTCTCAAGGAGTTCAGCGACCGCCATGCACAGCCACCTTTGCAATTGACGGACGAAGCCAAAGCGGAACTGCAACGGCACGATTGGGAATTCAATGTGCGGGCATTGAAGGCGGCGGTGTTTCGTTCGGCGTTGAAGCGGAGTGCGGATGTGATCGGCAAGGCTGACCTGATCTTTTGAAGGCGAACACTGCGCCTTCTCACAGCATGTAAAGTGTAGTGGTTGGCGTGCCGCCTTTTGCAAATGCCTTTAAATACTCTTTGTCGTTGAGAACCAAGTCTGCGGTTTCCTTACGATTGCTGTTGCAATAACGCCATTCGTCAATGAAGAGCGTGGCGAAATCTGCTTTGGCTTTTCTCAAGCCGCCCGCGCGCCATCTTTTGTGGCAATACAAGCCAAACCAAACTTTGTAGATTTCCTTCGAGAGTTTGAGTTTGAAGCGGCGCCCCACGGATGTTGCCAATGGCTCCCACAAGATCATGCTGTCGCCGGAACGCATACTTTCCACGCGCAGAATGATTTCATTCAGGTTGTTAAAGTACGTCGGAGAAACATTGGGCGAAACGTTTTCCTGGATGAGGTACTGCTCCTCGGCAGATGACTGGCTAAAGATGTGCATTTCACGCGGCTTGTCCGTCGTTTCGCCCTTCGTAAGCAGGCGCTGTTGTTCGGCAAAAACAGGAAACAATTTCCGGTAGTTGAAAGCTTTGTTATCGCCTGCCAGGAAGAGCGGGCCTTCAGGGATGATCGTATAATCAACCTGTTCCTCCGGATCAGAGCTGATAGACCTGGTCTGATGAGCGCCGTTTATATCGTCATAGTTGATCTTGATGTCCAGTTCATAATGCGCTGCCAGGCTTAGCAACACCGCGATCACTGAGATGTTGATGCACGCGGTATTGATGACGATAGGAGTGGCGGATGAAAACGCTTTTTTGAGGCTAGCCGCTTTCTGTTGGAGTTCTTTATCATCCGGCTGATTGGACTTGGTGGGATGGGTTAAGTGACTACGGGTCGGGATAAAAGGCTTCTCCCCTTCGGCAACCCCTTCTCGCAATCTGGCCTGCCTCAGTTTAACCAGCGTGGCAATTCTTTCGTTGGATTTGGCAATAGCCTGTTCAACATCGTACTGGTGATAGAGGTAAGAGCCGCTGAACTCTTGTTCGAGCTTCATTCTGGCCAAGGCTTTGATATTGGAAAAACGGTTGAGCAGCGGGTCAATAATTGAGCCGCTAAAATGTCCAAGAACAGGCCCGGTAATTGCCCCGATTATCGCGCCTTGTGTTCCAAAAACAGCCCCGCCCAGTAACCCACCAATCAACGGGCCAACTGCCGCGCCAATTTCCGCACCGAGCGCCATTCGATGCTCGTTGCCGAGTGTCTTTTTTACCCAGAGATCAATATGGTGCATAAGGAATGAAGAACTCACTGGTTCTAATCTAAAGGGCGCACAAGATACTAAAGTTCAAGCGATATTCCAAGAAACATGGAGGCCACGAGGCCGCGCGCGTCAGTCAAGTTTTTGCATACTGGCTGCAACTGACGGCCGGGCGCGGGTAGCGCAACCTGCCGAGTTCGGC
>JAYUCP010000236.1:0-31922 GCA_043740245.1 Acidobacteriota bacterium
AGCGGGAGCGCCTGAGCGTAGAAGTCGAGCGCTTTCTGTTTCTCGCCGAGATCGGAATAAACCCCGCCGATGTTACTGAGCGTTGTCGCTTCGCCGCCGAGATCCCCGATGGCGCGAGTCAGCGGGAGCGCCTGAGCGTAGAAGTTGAGCGCTTTCTGCTTCTCACCGAGAGCGTCATAAACCGCGCCGATGTTGTTGAGCGTTGCTGCTTCGCCGCGGCGATCACCGACAGCGCGCCGCAGCGGGAGCGCCTGAGCGTAGAAGTCGAGCGCTTTCTGCTTCTCGCCCAGCGAATCGTAGGCCAAGCCAATGTTGTTGAGTGTTCTGGCTTCTCCGCTGCGGTCACCGACGGCGCGCGTCAGCGGGAGCGCCTGAGCGAAGAAGTCGAGCGCTTTCTGTTTCTCGCCGAGATCGTCGTAAACCCTGCCGATGTTACTGAGCGTTGTCGCTTCGCCGCCGCGATCACCGACAGCGCGCCGCAGTGGGAGCGCCTGAGCGTAGTAGTTGAGCGCTTTCTGCTTCTCACCGAGAGCGTCATAAACCGCGCCGATGTTGTTGAGCGTTATCGCTTCGTCGCCGCGATCACCGACGGCGCGCAGTAGCGGGAGTGCCTGAGCGTAGAATTGGAGAGCTTGCTGACCTCCACCAAGATCACTGTTGATCCGACCGAGAAATAGCAGGGCAAATGCTTGGCCTCTGCGGTCACCCAGTTCACGCCATAACGAAAGCGCCTTCTCAAGCTTCTGAATCGCACTGCGAAAGGCCTCAGCAGTCCCTTGCCGGTATAGCTGTAGTCCCTCGTCATAGAGTTTCTGAGCCGCAACGGCTTTTTCAGCTTGCTGTTGTCGAAGCGCAGCCGTCACCTCGCCCCGTGGCGGAGAAGCAGATAACAGCAGAAGGGCGGCCAAGCTCACGCCAATGATTCGCCGACCCGCGCGGCTGAGGTTGCAAGACAACCTGTGAGTCCAACTTAGGTTTGCCATAGTTTCTCCCCTTCGATTGTTCAACATCCCAACTCCATCTCGCTCGGGTAATGGCCTCCCCGTGTTGCACCGAGGTTTTGATCATCACTTGACGATTGACCGCCGTATTCAGCCATATCTTGGGTTCATGCTCGCAACTGAAATGGTCTCTTATAGCCTGTTTTGTCGAAAGTTTTTCATCAAACGATCAACTGATTTTCGGCGGAGCATTGGCTACTTGATCTCGTGTTTGATGAATTCAATAAGGCCCTTAGCATAGGCAGCACCGAATTTCCCGAGCTCGCCATCAATGGTTTCATATACCTTCAATGATTGTTGGTAATGCTCTAACGCCTCCTGCGGTTGGCCGATTTGGCGATAGACTTCCCCCATGTTCAACAATATGGTTGCTTCAAAAAGCTTCTCTTCACGAGCTTTACATATCGCCAGGGCTTGACTGTAGCATCTCAGCATTTGCTGCGGTTCGCCGACTTTAGCAAAAAGGCTAGCGAGGGCCTGTAGCGTTATGACTTCGCCCATACTGTCCTTAAGGCTGCGGGCTTTGGCGTAAGCCTCGTTTAGTAAACGCATGCTATCGTCATACTTTCCAGCTTTTAGCGATTCCTTTCCTTTTTCCGTCAGTGCTAGCACTTCAGGGTTAACCTTCTCCTTTCCCTTTTCTATCAGTGCTGACACTTCGGAGTCAGCCATCCCCTGTTTTTGAGGAACGGAGTTGGTTGTTCTACTGAGGCGAGCGATACCCGGAGCGCCACGCTCCAGCTTAATCTCAGGATACCCTGTAAGCCGCAGCATTACACTGGTTGCTTTCTTCGGAATGTTGTAACTACAGATGCGGATGTCACTCCCTCCTGCGAGGCCCGCATTTTTTTCCTTATCAGGGGCCACGCGGACTTTTCCGCAGGCCTTCATCACCTTCTGTTCGGGCGTCATTGTAGACTCGAAGCAAGACCCATTCTTGTCTTCGTCAAAACAAGGATCGTTGGTTTTTAAATGGACGACGAGGAATACTTCGTCAGGATCGGCTTTTCCCATGAAGATGCCTTTGATGGTGCGGGTTTGCGTCCACTCAACCTTTACGATCTTAGTCTCATATAACCCTCTCTTCACACTTTTTAGGGGAGGTTGAGTTGAGTTTTCAGTCGAAGCTGGTGCTGATGTTGTTGGCGTAGAAAAAGTGGTTGCTGTCTCAGTGCTTGTGGCACGTGAAGAGACTGTGACCATCACTACTGTTATTATCAGCGTCAATAGATTTCGTTTCATTTGGATTCTCCTTTGGTTAGCTACCTCTGATTGATTGGTTTGCTAGATGCTCAGTGCCTATTTTTACTGATCACACATCACTATTGCGTAATCCGCAACGGCACCGTAATCAGCACGGGCTGGCCCAGTTTGGCCTTAACTCGATAGATGGTCGCTGTACAAGCAGTTGTGCGCCTTCGCGCTGGTCTCGCTGCCCCCCGACGTAGCCGCGCAACTGGTTCAGCCGTAGCGCCCAAAACGTTCGCGCATCTTCATTTCGCCCCTTCCAATTTCTTCCGCGTCCGCCGCACAAACGCCTCCAACTCCGCCTGCTTGGGCAGATGCAGCAAATACTTCGACACGAAGACGCGGTTGCTCAGTCCGCCGAGCGCGTATTCGACGTGCGTCTCGTTCTTCTCGGAACAGAGCAGCAGGCCGATGGGCGGCTGTTCGCCCGCTTCGGTCTCTTCGGCCTTGAGGTAGTTCAGGTAAAAGTTCATCGCCCCCGCGTACTCGTGCCGGAAGTGGCCGAGGATCAAATCCACCGCGAAGAGACAGCGCAGCCGCCGGTTGTAAAGCAGCAGGTCAATGTAATAGTGCTCGTTGTCGAAGGTCACGCGCCGCTGCCGCGCGACGAAACAGAAACCCGCGCCGAGTTCGAGCAGGAACTCCCGCAAGTGATCGAGCAGCGCCCGCTCAAGCTGCGTCTCGGTGTAAAGTTCCGCGCGTGACAAGCCCAGAAACTCGAAGACGTAAGGATCGCGGATTATCTCTGCGGCCGTTTCGTCGAGGCGGCCTTCCTGCGCCAGTTTGAGTACGCCCTCGCGGTCGTAACTGAGGCCGACCCGTTCGTAAAGCAGACTGCCCAATTGGCGCTTGAGTTCGCGCGTTGACCAATGCTGTTGCATCGCCTGAAGTTCGTAAAACGCGCGCTTGAGCGGATCGTCCAGGCGAATCAATTCGATGAAATGCGTCCACGGCAACCGGCGCAACAGTTGCGCGAAGTATTCCTCATCCTGCCAATCGAGCGGCTTGAACTCGACGCTCGGCGGCAACGGCAGGGCGAGTCCCAATTGCGAAATCAGTGATTTCGCAATTGGGTAACGCAGATAAAACTGCCGGAACATTTCCAGATAGCGTTTGGTGAAGCCTTTGCCGATGCGCCGTTTCAGATCGCGCGCCAACGTTTCCAGCAAGCGTTCGCCGTACTCCGCGCGATCCTGCCCTTGTTGCTCGTACTCGAAGATGTGATAGCCGATGAGCCAATTGCGCAGCGTGAGCGTCAGATTGACCGTTTGCGCCGCCTGCCGTTGCGCCGCCGCGTGCGCTTGCGCAATCGCCTCGACGAGCGCGGAGTAATTCATACCCGACGGCGCTTGCCGCTTGAGTGCTGTTGGTTTGCCAATTCGTGGATTCATGCTTTCCCCTTTCGTCAGCCAAGATAACTCACGGCGCAATCCGCAACGAAACATTCACCAACACCGGCTGCCCCGCTTTGCCATGCACGTGATAAATGGTGTGCGGTAACAAATCCGTTGGCAGCAACCGTCGCGTCTCGCCCGCCGCAGGCTTGGCAGTGGGAATCAATTTTCGCGTCTCGCGCACGTCTTGTTCCGCCCGCGTCAGCCCAGCAGTGAGGTCGCGGCGCGCGGGCATCCGTTCGGTCTGGCCCGACCATTCGCGGTCGCAGCGAGCGGCTTCCGCCTTGGTGACGCGCAGCAGCTTGATGTCGGTATCCACTTCTTCCCATTCCCCGCGAAAGGTCAGGCGGTGCGGGCTGACGATGATCGTGAGCCGTTCGGCAACGTGCAGCGGATCGCGCTTATCTTTTGGTTCGCTGCGTTCCAGGCGGAAGTAAGGCAGCGGGTCGTCGGGCGCGGGGACGTAAACGACACGGCCCGCGCTGGCAACGTTGGCGTCTTCAGGCGTCGTCGGCGCGGGAAAGATCAGATACGGATCGCCCAGCGAACCGTCGGCATACTGCTCGCGGTCAAGCACGTAAACGAAACTATCGTCGGCGCGCGGGACTTCGATGCCCAGCCACAACAGTTCGCCGTTGCGGAACGCCGCGTCATCGCTGATGCGCGCGGCGTGATAGGGCTGCGGCGCAGCGCCCTTCTTCGTCGGAATCAGCAGGCGCGCGTTTCCTTCTTCTCCCTGCGCGGTGGCCGGACTCAAGCGCCAAAAGGTGACGCCGATCAGTTCCGCGTCAATCGCCTCCGGCGCGGGTTGGGCAGTGGGCTTGGTTTGCGTTCGCGGCTGACTGGCGCGTTGCCGTCCGGCGCGGAACCGTTTGTCGCCCAGGATGCGCGCGTCTGCGTCGTCGTCCTGCCAGCGGGCGGCCGCGGATACGAACAGTCCGCACAAAACGAACAACAACGCCGCCACAATCAGGCGCGCGCTGGTTTGGGTTTGAGCCTTGCTTTGAATGGTCATACTGATTCACCTCAGAAAACGTACCGTAGGTTGTCCATCCTGCGGAGGACTCGAAAGAAGAGCCTTCGGTTATTGCCGAGCGGTTTGCTGCGGAAGCCCTCCGCAGGTTGGACAACCTACGGTACAACAGCGCGCGCCGCCTGTTCATCAACGGCGCGCCAGCTTCAACCAGCCAACCAACACTTTCTCTTTGCCGGTCAGCCTGAGTTGCGGATGTGCTGCATCCGGCGCGCTTTTCAATTCAGTGATTGCCTGCGCATCCAGCCAGCGCCGCACCGCCGCGCCGCGCTGTGGGCCGAGCGCGCTGACGTCCGGCGGATTCGCCTCCAACACTGCCACACGCTCTTCCGCCCAGATCAGCCAGAGCTTCTCTTCGGCCTGCCCCGCACTGAAATCCCACCAATTGTCGCCGGGCGGAAGCTGCACAACCTGATTGACATTGAGCCGCGCCGCGCCGCCGTTGTCTTTGGCGTTGGGAAATAGCGCCACGAACACGGGCGGTTGATGGGCGCGCGTCTGCGCCTCGCTGAGCAGGTAAAGATAGCCAGATTGCGGGCTGCTCAAGGTCAGCCGCAGCAAATCACCCGCTTCAAATACGGTGTTGCTCAACGGTGCAAACGGCTGACTGCCCGGATGACGTCGCGGATTCTTTTTCGCCGACAACGCGTAACTCAACGCGCGTTCCGCCGCGACTGGCAACATCACCGGCGCGCTGACAGGCGTGACTGGCGCATCGGTTGAAAGCAGAAAGCGCCAAGTCAACGCGCCTAGCAATAACACCACCAACACTCCGCCACCCAGCAACCACCAACGCCCGCGCCGCCCCGCCGGTTGATCCGCTGGCGCTATCGTTAACACACCTGCGCTCGTTTGATACGAATCATTTCCCGGCGCAGCCAACGCCCGCTGGAAATCTTCGCTGAACGCGGTTGGGCTGTCGTAACGCGCTTCAGGCTCAAGCGCCAACGCCCGCAAAATCACCGCCTGCGCGGCCAGCGGCAATTCAGGCCGCAACTCGCACGGCGGCGTTTTGATCCCGGCCTGCTGCGCCGCCGCAATCTCAACCAGCGATTTGCCCGCGAACGGCAACCGCCCCGTCACCATTTGATAAGCCAACACGCCCAGCGCGTAAATGTCGCTGGCCTTTTCCGGTTTGCCGCGCATCTGTTCCGGCGCCATGTAAGGCGGCGTGCCCGCGACCATCGTCGTCAGTGGACGGCTGGCGGCCAACGCCTCGCGCACCGTCGCCAACCCGAAATCAATCAGCTTGATCTGTTCCGCATCCCCGGCGTTTTGCAGCAGGATGTTATTCGGCGTGAGATCGCGGTGGACGATGCCCTTGCCGTGCGCGGCGGCCAGCGCCCGCGCGATCTGCCGCAACAACCGGGCGACACGCGGCAACGCCAATCCGCTGGGAGCGATGATTTTGCCCAACGGCTGGCCTTCCACGTATTCCATCACCAAATAAGACCGGCCATCCGCCAATTGGCCGGCGTCAATCGGATGAACGACGCCTGGGTCTTCGATGCGGGCGAGAGCATTGACTTCATCGCGGAACTTTTTCTCGAACCAAACGCGCGCCGCGCCGTCCAGCCGCGTTTCCAAGAGGGCTTTGACGACCACGGGCCGGTCGTGCAAACGCCGATCCCGCGCCAGAAAGACTACGCCGATGCCGCCGCGCCCCAATTCCCGTTCAATCAAATACCGCCCATCCAACAACACGCCCGGCGCAAGCGGCACGCCCGGCATCCCCGGCGTGGTCGTCGCATAAGAATCGCCTGTCGCGTTCGCCTCATCCAGCAACGTCGCCTGCTCCGCCAGCAGTTTGGCGGCGTCTTGCAACGCCGGCCCAGCCATAAAGCGGCTCGCCTTGTCATCCGCCGCCAGCAGCGATTCGACCTCGCGCCGCAACGTCTGATCACCGGCGCAAGCCTCATCCAAAAAGGCGCGACGTTTGTCAGCCGTAAGCTCTTGCGCCGCTTCCAGCACACGCATAATTTGCCGCTGCCGTTCAGGATTCATTTCGCTTCCTTACTCAATTCGCGGTACAGCCAGGTCTTGGCCGCCTTCCAATCTTTCTTGACCGTGCTCAACGAGATTTCGAGTACGGTTGCTACCTCTTCCTCAGTCAGCCCGCCGAAATAGCGCAATTCAACCACGCGGATCTTGCGCGGATCGAACGCCGCCAACGCGCGCAGCGCATCATCCAGCGCCACCAGATCAGCGGGACGCTCGCGCGCGATCGTCGCCGCCTCGTCGAGCGAAACCTGTTGGCGTGCGGCGCCCGCGCGCGCGCAGCGCAAACGGCCACGCGCAAAATCCACCAGAATGCGCCGCATCAGTTGCGCCGAGAGCGCAAAGAACTCAGCGCGCCCACCGAAGTGCTTCGGCTTGACGTCCACCAAACGCAGATAGGCCTCGTCAATCAGCGCCGAGGTCTGCAACGTGTGGCCGGGCCGCTCACGCCGCATATAACCGCGGGCCAGCCGGCGCAATTCCGCTTCGACCAGCGGGATCAATTTGTCCAACGCCGTTTGATCCCCCGCGCACCACGCTTGCAGCAGTTGCGTGATGTCGTGCGCCGCGGGAAGTGTCAGGGCTTCTGTTTCTGCCTGCCGAATTGTTGCTTTCATCG
This sequence comes from Acidobacteriota bacterium, assembly GCA_043740245.1. Taxonomy (GTDB): domain Bacteria; phylum Acidobacteriota; class Blastocatellia; order RBC074; family RBC074; genus JACPYM01. The sequence goes on from JAYUCP010000236.1 coordinate 7,294, forward strand.
CTCGCATCTCCTGTAGTCAACGCAGTTTTGCTCAGCGGATTTCCGCCTGCACCCGTTACAGCGAAAATTCAACGGCAAAAAGTGTCAGCCGCTAGAAAATATATTTTGGCGCACAGCCTGCCGCCAAAATCTGGCGTGTCTGGCCAGCTTGTCTGAATTGGATTTGAAAGGCCGGGAACGCGGGAACCGCCACAGCAGCCCGCAAGCCGATTCAAGGTGTGCTGGCCGTCCGCAATGACAGGTCTGGGGTCTGAGGTCTGAAGTCTGAAGTCTGAAACTTCAGCGGCAACGTCCCGGTAACATACTTCCGGTACCACGTATCGAACATCAAAATCGCGAATAACTCATACCCATTGTCGCGCCACCCCCGCCGATGCTCTGCGCGCAGTAACTGGATGTAGTCGTACTCAAAAATCCCTTCGCGCTCGACGTAATTGCGTGGTAACAATTCGTCGAAATAACGATCCAGTTTCGTGCGCATCCAGTTTCCCAGCGGCACGTTAAAACCCTTTTTCGGCACACGTTGGTGCTCTGCCGGTATCAAGTCCGCGAACGCTTCCCGCAAAATCACCTTGCTGCCCCGCCGGTTAAGTTTCATGGCAAACGGCACCCGGAAGGCAAACTCCACCAAGCGCGGGTCAAGGTACGGCACGCGTAACTCCAGCGCCCACGCCATACTCATTTTGTCCGAATACTCCAACAGGTTATCCGGTAAAAACGTCTCGACATCCAGCAGTGAAAAGCGGTTTCCAGCTTCCAACTCGCGTGGAATCCCGCGCAGATGCTCTGCCAAAACGCGCGCCGCCGGACGTAGCGCGCCTGCGCGCGGCCTTAGCAACTGCGCCTTGCGCTCTTCGTTCAGGTAATAGACCCACTGCAAATACTGCGTCGCCTCATCGCCATCCAACCCTGCCAACAACGCGCGCATGCGATGCAAGCGCCGGTCGGCATAACTGTCCGGCCAACGCTCTAAGGCCGCTATACCAGCGCGCGCGGCGGCTCGTGGCAATAACCGCAACCAGCGCGCCGCCTGCACCGCGCGGTAACGCGGGTAGCCCGCAAATAACTCATCGCCCCCCGCGCCGGATAGCGCCACGGTCACGTGTTCACGCGTGTAACGCGATAACAAGTAGGTTAAATAAAACGTGGTGTTACCAAACGGCTGATCGAAATACTCAACTAACTCAAGCATTTCTTCTGGGTGCGAAAGATCAATTGCCAACTCGTGATGTTCAGTCCCGAATTTATTCGCGATCCGCTTAGCTTCTACGCGTTCGTCGTAATAACCCAACCCCGTGCCTTCAAATATGACAGTAAAAGTCTTGACCGGTTGACGCGCTTGCGCCGCCATCAACCCGACGATGATGTTTGAATCCACGCCGCCCGACAGAAACGCGCCCAACGGCACATCGCTCACCATCTGTTGCGTCACCGCGTCGGTCAACAAGCGGCGTAACTCAGCACGTAACTCGCCAGCATCTTGTTTGCCATTGCTGATGCCAGCCGTGGCGGGCTGCCAATAACGCTCAATCCGCACGATGCGCCGCCCGCGCAGGTCGTATTCCAACCAATGCGCTGGCGGCAATTGAAAGACGCCGCGCCAGATCGTATGCGGCGCGGGCACAAACAGGAACGAAAAGAAATCATGCGCCGCCTGCCAATCCACTTCCGGCGTAAAGGCATTCGCCGCCAGTATGGCCTTGATCTCAGAGCCAAAAATAAGCTTGCCGTCAACTTCGGTGTAATAGAGCGGCTTGACGCCCAACTGATCGCGCACCAAAAACAGCCGCGCGCGTTCAGCGTCATACAGCGCCAGCGCGAACATTCCATTGAGCGCCTTAAACACCGCCGCGCCGCGCTCTTCATACAAATGCAAAATAACTTCGCAATCCGTCTCGGACGCAAAACGATGACGCGCAGGATCAAGCACAGCTTTTAACTCACGGAAATTATAAATTTCGCCATTAAAGCTGAGCCAAACAGTGCCGTCTTCGTTACTCATCGGCTGGCGGCCTTTGAGCGACAGGTCAATCACGCTCAAGCGCCGATGACCCAGCGCCAGGTTATGCCGTGGGAATAACGCCACGCCATCGTCATCCGGCCCGCGATGCGCCAGACTCAGCGTCATCCGCTCGATTACGTCGTGTTCGCTTGTTCCCACAATGCCGCAAATCCCGCACATAATCCGCTTCAGCGCTCCAACGCTGTTTCAACCTTGTTACTTGCTTGTTTTAACTCAAGTTGGGCGGCCTGTAACTCTCGTTCATACAGCTTCGCCCCAATCACTGCCTCGTGCATCGTCATCAAGGTGCAAAAAATCAGGCCGGGCTTTCCATCCAGAAAACCCCGCCGGAAGACATACATCCACAAAAACCGCAACAGCGGGCGAAATGGCAGCCGCACCCACCATTGCTTGATAAACCGCTTGCGCTCCAATGGCGAGCCGAACAAAGCGGCGCCGATGTTACTTGCACCGCGTTGCCCGCGGGCGAAATTGGCGTACACGCGCGCTTCCCAGTTCGAGTAACGGTTATGCCGTTCGACAAAATGAAAGATGCTCTTGAAATCTTCATGCAGCAGGTCGTGCTTCAAATAAGCCGCGCGGCCATTCAAAACCACGTGTTCGTGGACTTCCACATCGCCCGCTTGCTCGACATTCTCCGCATCCAGTTTTTCATAACGGCCTAGCGGGTGCTTGAACAGCCGCAAATTCCAGCTCGGATACCAGCCGCAATGTTTAATCCAACGTCCCAAAAAAACCAGCTTGCGGTTCACGTAATATCCGTCGGCCAAATCGCTCTGCTTAAATAATTCACGAATTTCCCGCTCTAACTCCGGCGTCACACGCTCATCCGCATCAAGTAACAAAACCCATTCGTGTCGCAACGGCAAGTTAGCCAGCGCCCAGTTCTTTTTCTTCGGGTAACCGCCTCGGTATTCAAACTGCGCTACTCGCGCACCAAACTGTCTGACCAACTCCGCTGTTCGATCCGTACTGCCCGAATCCACTACCCAAACCTCATCCGCCCACGCCACACTGGCCAGACAGGCAGCAAGGTTAAGCTCCTCGTTTTTAACCGGCACGATGACTGAAACGGAAAGCTTGTTCACGTAACACAACTCCGAATCAGTTCAACCAACTGTTGGCAATGTTTATCCCAGGAAAAATCCTTACTACGTTGCAAGCCTCTTTCACGTAACTCCATGTGCAGTTGCGCGTCGGTTATCACGCGCGCGCATTGTTCAGCCAGCGCCCGTTCGTCAAACACGTCAAAATAAACCGCCGCAGAGCCGCACATTTCCCGATGTACAGGCAAATCAGCCGCCGCCACCGGCAAGCCCATTGCCATCGCCTCAACCAACGGATGCCCGAAACTCTCGGCATAAGAGGGACAAACATAGACGTCACACAAGCGGTAAAGTTGGTGCAATTGTTCGTAAGGCACGCTGCCCAGCATCGCAATGTCGCCGCGCACACCTAACTGATCAATCAAGTCCGCTGCCGCCGTAGCGTCATACCCGCCATAAACCGCGCCCGATTTCAACTCAGTCGTCAACACAAGCTGCAACTGCAACCCTGCACGCTCGCGCAGCGCGCGCTTCAACTCTGGCAAAGCGCGCAATAAAGTCTCGAAATTTCGGAAGTAGTTGTAGTGGCTGACATACAGCAAGCGCCGGCAATTTGGCTGAAGATTGAGCTTCTCACATAACTCAGCAGCTAATGGTTCCAGGTTGGCGGTAAACTGTTTCTGATCAAATCCAAACGGGAGTAAGGCAAGACGGCTGGCTGGTAAATCCGTTGCGAACCGAAGCTGATTAAGCAATGCGGCAGATGGCGCGACGTTGATGCTGGCCAGCTTGATTGAGATTCGTGCTAGCCAGCTTTTAACTTTGTGCTCAAACCAAGTCGCATATTCACCACGCGCCAGCAGGTCACTGGTAAATTCAGGCGAAAAATAGAGCGCATTCCGATTGAATAATACTTGCGGCACGGGCGCCGCGAACAACGCGAAATTGCCTAACGAAACCAAAGTGGCAATCCCCTGCTCTTTGAGCACACGACTCAAGGCAGTCTGTTCCCACCAACAACGTCTTAACAGCCCGCCGCGAATTGCGATGGTTTCAATGCGAACCCGTGCATTTGCCAGTCCAATGTAATCGGCCAAATGCTCTGGAGGAACTAACACGTAGTAACAACAATCCGCTCCGTGCTGTTCCAGCCTCGGCAGGAGATTCCGTAAATAGGTAACACCGCCGCCAGCCGTTGAAGCAAGAGCATTTATCAATACGTGAAACACGGTAACAACTTCAATGCGCCGACACGGCGGCAGGCAGGTCGCCATACTTCGAGCTTCGCTTCAGCGCATAAAGCAGGCTCAACGCCAGTAGCAAAAGTAGCCATACTTGGTGCGACATCAGTAATGCGTTCCACCACCACGTTTCCGCCCACGCGCGCGGTATATACCCCCGCACCAAAAGCTGATAGAACATCGCTGGAGCTGGAAATAAAAAGGGCAAGATCAAGGCGAGTGTCAGACGGGCCGAGATGCGCAAATGGCCATACCACGCTGTCAAACTCCAAGCTAGCGGTAGCATCAATAGCGTGGCATCGTAAAAGCGATGATAAACAGGTAGCAAACCAATGACAGCTAATGCGCTGATAGATAGCAACTCATCTTTCCGCGTTCGCAGCCGCTGATGCAGCAATACATAGACCATGAGTAGGCAACTTATGAAGCCATATGTCAACGCGTTGACTTTTTCCCTGCTAGTATCAATCAATGCGTGCAATAATCGTTGAAGATTAATTAAGTCGTGGCGAAGTCGATTTGCAGAGGTTGGATCGTTGCTACTGCCAGTGGCTGTGAACTCGACAGTATTGTTCGCCCAACCGCGCAGCCACTCTACATTATTCTTTTCGAGTTGCCAGACTGCTACTACAGCGACCAACACCCAGACGACTGCTGTGATTGTGCACATTCGCCAACGTCGCTGGAAAGCATAAGCCAACCAGATCATCGCGCCAATTTGTGGTTTGAGCGCAATGGCAACGGCTAACAACCCCCCGGCACATACCTCTTTCTGTCGCGCCGCCGCCCACACAGCCAAGGCAACGCAGGTAACGGAGAGAATGATTAAATTGCCGTGGGCAATCCCAGAGTGGAATGGAGCGAAGCCCAATCCAAAACACCACAGTAAATAGGATCGCCACTCGGTTCGCTTGAATCCGCCCAAACCTGCAAGTGCAACTAATGTCGCAATTGTTGCTATTAAGTTAATGACCAGAAGGAGTTGCCTTGCCTGTTTCCACGATAGCCAGTTTAACGGGGCAAGGATGACAAAAGTCGTAGGGGGATAGGCTGAAGGATAGTAATTCTTGAGCGGGATAAATTGTGGGACATCACCTTCATTCTGCTGCAATTGCTCAAGTAGATTGTGATCATAAGGGTTGCCGCCCTGTAGCCAAGCTTTTGTCGAAAAGTAAGGCGTTACCCAATCAAACGAACTATCCTCGGCACGTGCAGGTCCACGTGCTATGAATTCGACCGCTGCAATGAGTAAGACGACAGCAAAGACATATCCCAAATTGTGTTTAACGAAACCGCCTCCGGACAAATTCATTTCCCTTGCGGCTGCCAATTTTGATAACCGAATTCAGGCGTTGCTGAGGCAAAACTGACTTGGTTACGAGTTGCGGCTGGGCTGCAAGCCCATTGAGCAAAGATTCCAGCTACTGGCCCCCAAAATACCAGCGAGATGATATTCCCGACTGAGAACAACCAGCTTTCAAAAAAAGCATTTGTAGCCCCGGCTAGAAAAATTGCGATAAAGGTAGCATTGATGTTTCGTTGTAAATGATTTTCATCCCTTTGCACCAGTCCCACCGAACACCAGGCCACTCGCGAAAGAATTAGTAGTAACAGGGTGATCCCCGGTAATCCCAAATCGCCAAATAATTCCAGATAACTGTTATGAACGTGCCGTCCGGCTTCTTTATCTCCGCTAAACTGGAAAATCTGTAAGTGAGAAGTCGCAAAGCCATAGCCAGTCATCTTCTCTTTCCAGAATATCGGGAAAACACCCGCCCACATGCTATACCGGCGTTCCTCTCGAAATTGCTCCTGCACATTTTTTACCTCAGCGCGCTCAATCGTATCTTTACGTATGAAAGAAGTAATACTACTCTGCAGATTTGGGAAGGCCGTGAAGACCACAACGGCGCAAATGGCGAGGGTGATAATTTTTAACCTGCTCTCTAAATTGACGATGAAAAAGTAGCTCGTACTAGCAATCAACGTCGCCAACATCCCGCCCCGTGAATTTGACAACCACAAACCGGCAAAGATCACCACCAGCAACCCTGCATCTAACCACCACAACAGACGCGTTGTCGCCTCCATTCGCCAATGAAACAGTACGTATGGCGTAATTAATGCGGAGAAAATCCCGAAAAGGTTCTGATTGCTGAACGGCCCGGCGTATTGATTCATCACTACACCAGCGCCATACTGGCTTAGCCCCGTCAGATACAAAATCATCGCCGTCGGCAACAAACAAAGCGCCGTGTAGTAATGCAGCCGGATAAAAGGCAGACAGCTAGCGCGCCAATACAAATAGAATGCAAATCCGAACACCACCGCAATAGCCATTAATACAAAACTGAACGCTCGCATTAATGAGTAACTCAGATCTTCAGCGTAGGTTGTCGAAACCAGGATGTCGAACAGAAACAAGGCCGTCAACGTCCCCAACACTACATCCGCCCGCATCGTGTCGGGCTTGCGCACGCGCAGCGCCATCAGAACTAACACACCAAGCGTCAGCCAGCGTAATAAACTCATCGGACCGGTGGTCTCCGCCGAAAAGAACGCCAACTCGTTAAGTTGCCCTTTGTTGACGACAAAAAAAAGTAACACTAGGAAGAACGCGCCATAGGCACGGATAAACCGGTCTTTCAACCGATACGCGAGCAGCCAGCCCAGCGTAATCAACAAAACTCCGGCAACGATCATTGTGTATTCTCCCAATCGTGCGGCGTGGCGACCACCTTGGCTCGCAACTTTTCCGCTCGGCCAGCCGACTCCACCGCCCGCCGTATCGCCGCCGCCGCATGCTCGAACGACCACCTGGCGATCTTTAGGCTGGACTGTTGCTGTAACAAAGCGAGTTTCTCTCGCTCCCCTGCCAACGTATTGATGGCTACCGCCAACTCCTCCACCGTAAAACTGCGTAACACAATGCCATTGTCAGCCGCCACCAGATCAACCGCCGCACCACATTGCCAGTGCGCAATCACCGCCAATCCGCATGCCATCGCTTCATTGATGACCAGGCCCCACGGCTCTGTTCGCGCTGGTAATACCAGAACATCAGCCAGCGCGTAATAGAAGGCCAGTTCCTGTTGACTCGCGCTGCCCATAAACTTGATACGCGGATCGCCGCTCGCGTTGGCTTCCAACGCTTCACGTTCTTCCCCGTCCCCGACCACTAACAAAACCGCTTGTTGCTGTTTCGCTTTTCGCAGCGCACTCACCAAAAGGTCTACGTTTTTTCGTTTTATCAAACGCCCGGCATACAGAAATACAGTTTTATCTTCCCAACCATGCTGCCGGCGAAAGGCGGCGGCCTTGGCGCTTTGTTGCTGGCTCTCGGCCGCAAACCAATCATTGTCCACAGCAAATGGCGTCTCAAAAATCTGTTCAACACGCGCGCCGTAAGCTTCCCAAAACTTCCGGCTGGCTTTGCCGACGACCAAAACTGCCGCAGCTTGGCGCGCAATCCAACCCAGCCAGTAAGCCTTTAGAAATTTCCGAATCCCGCTGGCATTATCGGCGTAATAGGTTGCATCACCGCCAATTGCAAAGGGCCGCTGAGTAATGAAACACCAAAATAACGCTGTCAATTGCGGCACTCTGGTATAGCCGTAAATCACCAGGTAATCAGGCCGGTGTTGCCAAAGCATTTGCAGCAAAGCCAGTGCCGCTGTCCATTGCGAACCCAACGCTTTGAGCCAAGACACCTGCTCATCCAGCACCACTTCCCCATTTACCACAAAGTTACGCGCTTGCACTTCAGACCAGCCCACATTACTGCTCCAACGTGAAACATAGCAGGTCAGTAAATCCCAGCCCGCTTCCAAACCGAGTTTGTTAAAGAGCGGGGTGAGATATGGCGAAGGAACATTGCTAAGCAACAATACTTTTTTCATTTGTCAACAACAGCCAGGCAAACATTGCACAATGATTACTGCACTGGTGTGACGCGTTGCCATTTTTCATCCACCAAATAAAATGACCCGCCCACACTGACATCCACCTTGATCGCGCGGTAATCGGGAATATGTATTGTCACCTGTTTCCGCGCTTCCAACGGCGCATGTGCATAGACCAGCCACTGCCGCTGCGGGGCCTTCCCCTGTGTCAGCGCCAGCGCAAACACGGGTAACGGCGTCTCTAACTGCCAGGGGCGCGCCGGATCAAGCGAGGTATCGAGCATGAACCAGCGATCAGCATTTTCATATTCCGCTGGCACTTGTGTTTGATAGGGATGCTTGTTTGCTTTATTCGTCACCAGTCTGCCTTTCTGCCAAAAATCACGTAACACCAACTGGGAATGCACCCGGTCAACAGACTCAACCAAGGGCAGAAAATAAGGCCCAAAGTCGGTTATGGTCGAGAGCCAGTCACGAAATTCCCGCACCAGCCGGGGACGTAACAACCACATCCCAAATTGCACCATGCCTTTGTACCGTTCCGGCGAATAACTTTGTCCTTGACTTAAGTAACTCGCCAGCTTGTCGTTGGCAGCGCCAGGCTGATTTCCATTCCACACTGACACTTCAAACCAGAACTCAGGATTTTGGCGGCGCGCTTCGGCCTGCATAAAAACCCAATTCATTGCCTCGACTTGCGGGCTGAAAACCGTGTAATCAGTATTTGCGCTCCAGTTGAAAACATAAAAAGGTACTGAGCCCCCGTCCCAAGCAAGTGCCGACGGATCAATGCGGCCCTTGTTATAAAGTGAGAACTCAGGCCAGCCGGACCAGCGCGCAAAATGGGCCGGGCCAAAGGCGTTGTAACCAATAAAAACAGCCTTCGCTTGCCAGTTCTCATTGGTTAACCCCTGGCGCATTCCTGCTTGAATTGCGCGGTATCGCTCAACCCACCCCTCCGCTGTTACTTGCCGTTTGAATTCGTCATCTTTATCCAGGCCATATTTTTCAACATAACGTTTATCTTCCTGCAGCCGATTCCACGGCAACTTGGAATGTTCATTGTTTGAGACAAATAAAATATAGGGCGGGTCTGGGTACAGCTCTTGCAGCTTCTGCATCATGCGGCTCGCCGTCCAGCGGCGTCCCACGTCGCGCCAGGCGCCAACGCCGCCAACGGGCGAAACTTCGCGATTGATTTTCCCATCAGATGTAACCACGTTTGGATTTTCAGCGGCAGGCAAGGTTAAATAACAATCCTCAACGGACAGCCAGATTTCCCATTGCGTGCTCACTAACGCAATCGGCAGCCCCAGCGCAGCGGCTTTTTTAATCGCCACTTCGTAATACTCAAGCCAATGCGGGTTTTCTGGTTGAGCGTTCCAACTCGGCATCAGGAACCAGGGCAGAATATGATTCCCCTGCTCCATGAGTTTGATTTGATAATTCGGGCTAAATCCATTTGGCGCTTCTCCAAGGTTCCAATGCCCAACAAGCGGTAAGGGGTATCCTGTACCTGCGTTCGTTTGTGCCGCTGCTTTGTTACTTAAGATACATTGATGTAACAAAAAACCGGGCGCCAGCAGAACAACAATCGCAATTATTGCTTTTTTCATTAAACACCTTTCAGGGGCACCATATGGAATTACTGCCATCCGCCATAGGGCGGGCCAAATGAGGGGTCGTATTTTTGTCCAACCAGGATTTGCCGGTAAGCGGCTAATAAGCGCTTACAAAAAAGCGCGTACTCGCGAATTTCTCTGAGATTAAAAGTCAAACAGGCACGCAGGGACAAAACAGCCAGCGAAAATGCGGCGTAAGCCCAAGCTTCAAAATGCTTGCCGATTTTGTACAGGTAATAAACCGAGTTGCGACGCAAGAGAAAGCTTTCCAGGCTCGTCATGTGGTAACCGCTGGTTCGCTGTTCGTGCACAATGCTATCAATTGGCATGTATTGCACCTTCCAACCCGCACGGCGCGCGCGGTGATCGAAATCGGCATCTTCGATATACATAAAGATCATCTCGTCAAACAGGCCAACCTCACGTAAACATGCGGCACGCAGGAGCACACAAACGCCATTCAGCACTTCTGCATCCACCACGTCATCCTGTGACTTCATAAATTTTGCCGGGGCTAAGCGATAAGCCACCCAATTCCACATATTTCGCCAAAAACCCGGCGCATATAACACAGTGTTTTGCACGTCATCCTGTGTCCGCAGATAGACCCTGGGCCCTGCAACACCTACCTCTGTGTGTGCCTCGCAATAAGCGGCGAGGTCGCCCACAAAACTCGGATTAATAACTACCGTATCTGGGTTGAGTATCAAAACGTAATCCGCGCAGTGTTCCAAAGCGTATTTAATACCGCGATTGTTTCCGCCGGTATACCCCAGGTTCGCGCCAGTCTGGATAAAGACTGCGTCCGGGTGCTCTGAAGCTACCATCAGCTCAACGTCATCCTTAGAGGCATTGTCCACCACAACTACCTGGTAATTCGGGTAATTCAGTTTCGCCAAAGAAGTTAAACAGCGGCTGACTTTTGCAACACAGTTGTAAGCAAGAATAACAATAACAACCAACGGAGACGAAGGCTCAACCACACACGCCCTCCAAAAAATTCTTACGAATAACTCGCTGTGAGTAATCGGCAAATAGCGCCTTGGGAACAACCAGCATGATTGCCCCGGCAGCTTCTACTAAGCCAAGGAAAGCCAGTTGAATTGAGGCTGTGGGTTGCGAGCCAAACCAATTCAAGGCCTTTCTGAATTTAGCTGCGGGCAAAACCAAAGTTGCTAATAACGCGACACGCAGACGCGGGTGTTTCACCGGATATTGACGCCAAGCCAAATACCCATAGCGTAGCCCCATAATCAAAACATATTCCCAATGTTGTAGCTTTTTTAGGACGCCGCATGCGGTCAGTGGCCGCTCCGGATGAATCACAATTGCATCTGGCTGCCAAACAATCCGCCCGAATTGTTGCGCGCGTGCGGCAAGCTCTGTGTCCTCATAGGCCGGAAAAGGAAAGGTCTCATCAAACCCTCCGGCCTTTAGCAAAACCTGGCGGCGATAGGCACAGTTGCAAGTTAGATACACACCCCCGGAATTATTTGTCGGTCCTTCGCCCAAGGGGCCGTATTGACCTTCGTTTTGCGCATAGACACGGCCTTCAACGGCGACGGCAGCCGGATTTTCAAGCAAGGCCTGCCAAAGCTTTGTCAACCATTGAAAATCGGGCAAGGTATCGCTGTCCGTCATGGCTACGACTTCACCACGCGCATGCCTTATACCTAAATTACGCGCAGCTCCAGGCCCTTTTGCATTTTGCTTGAGATATATCCAATTTCCGCCTGCTTGGCGTAGTTCCAGCACCAGGCTTTTTACATCTTCTACCGAGCCGTCATCACAAACAATAACTTCATAATCTTGCCTGGGAAACTCTTGTTTGCTGAGGGCCGTTAAACACTTTTCCAATTCTGCCAAACGGTTGCGTGTGGGTACCACCACAGAAACACGGATTGTTTGTTCTGTAACTTGCGGCAGATTCATTGAAGCAATAATTGCTCACGCCTCCATTTGCTGTATACGGCTAGCAGGTTGGCAATCAGAAAGATTTGTATCAGAGCTATGTTAGCAAGCCGATTAAAATCAGGCGGTGAGAGCGAGTCTTTGAGTTTTGTGCTGAAGGTAAGCAACCACCACTTTAAGTTTCCCAGCAACGACCGGCGCGGATCAGTCAGGCTGTAGATAAATTGCCCCCGGTCGCACAGGTAATCGCGTTGTTGATTTCCCCGAGCGGCCCAAATCCCGCCACGATGATGGTGTATGCGGCTATTGGTGACCAAAGCCGTTTGATACCCGGCGCAGGCGGCGCGGCGGCAAAAATCAATTTCTTCGTAAAACGAAAAATAGAGCGGGTCGAGATAACCGACTCGCTGGAAAACCTCGCGCTTGACAGCAAAACATGACCCTTCCACCCAATCCATAACAATCCACGCTGGCTGGGCGTTTGGTGTTTCAAGCATGTCTAAATGCCGCGCCGCCGCCGCCTTCGTCCAAGTATTTAGCTCATCACTTTCGTAACAATACTGGACAGCGCCTAAGACACCGATTGAAGGCTCAGCCTCACCTGCTTCAATGATTTTCGCGAGCCAATTTGAGACAACTTTCGTATCCGGATTTAGCAACACAACATAATCAGCGCCTGCTGATAATGCCCGTTCAATACCAACATTGTTACCTTTTGAGAATCCGAGGTTGAAATGGTTTTGAACGATCTCTACTTGCGGGAAGGTTGTCTGAACAAAATCTGCGCTTCCATCTGTGGAGCCGTTGTCAACCAGCAGAACCTTAAAATTACTGTACGCTGTCCCCAGCAATGTAGTAAGGCAGGTTGTTAACCAGCCAATGCCGTTATAATTCAGCACGATGATGTAAACCACAGGCATTTTCATGAAATGCCTGCCACCTCGTGTGCAACGGGTGCCTCAGAAAGCAAAAGTTGTTCGAACACGTTCGCTGCCCTTTCCCACGTAAACTCGGCAATTTTGGCGCAGCCAGTTTCCGCCAACCGTTGCCGCAACAACGGGTCAGTCAGAACGGCTTTTACTCGCTCTGCCAACGCCAACGGGTTTTTGACTTCTGCGAGCATTGCAGTCACACCGTGCTCAGCATAATCCCGTACACCGGGGTTTGCAGCCGCCACCAAAGCACAACCGCAGGCCATCGCCTCAGCCGGAGGCAATGGCCAACCTTCGACCCAACTTGGGTGCAGGAAAATTTGGCAGGAGTTATAGAGTGTGCATAATCGTTCAGGGTCGGGCAGCCGCACATACTCGACCCAATTTGGCAGCCATTCAAATCGCATTTCCGTACCAAATAAAACCGCTTCTAAATTGGAGAACGCTGACTTTACCATCTCTAAGGCTGCAACACCCTCTCTAGCTCCCTTGATCGGATGTGGGTGTAGGAGCATTCCAACACGCGGAACTGATCGAGTATGGATGGGGTTGAGTATCTTAAATTGCTCAAAATCTAACCCGGGAGGGATATAAGTTGTCCGGCCTTCTTCACCAAAATCACGGGCAATCTCTGCCAGCCATTTGGAAACTACCACCTTGTGCAAAGGGAGCAACCAACTCGCTTTAACCAATTTTTCGTCGCCATGCCAATCTTCGTATGATTGGACAAGATAGAACTTCCTTCCTTTACCTTTAGAATAACGTGTTACCCACTCAGCGGTTTGAAACGCCGTTGCGAAAACAAAGTCTGCCTCAGGAATATTCTCTTCGCTTAGATTCGGCACAAGCTGAAATCGAACCCGCGAATCAAACTTGAACCAGTTCAGTGGCTTCATCCCATACTTATATTTCCATAAACGTGATTTTAACTGCTGCATCGCTCCAAACTCAGGCTCCAGGCTCCGTGGATGAACCAAGGTTATTTGATGCCCTTTCCTAGTCAACCGATTGGCATGTTCATAGACAACCTTAAATCCGCCTGATGGCACCGGTAAGTATATTGGGAGGATAAATGTTATTTTCAAACTAGCTTATTAAGTAACTACTATGACCACTGCTTTAACACAGTCGCCGCAATTATCCAACGCATCACTCTGGGATCTTTGCTTTGCGCGATAGCCTGACCAAATTTTTCGAGACATTTCCCCCATTGCCTTTCCTGTCTCCAAGCAAACCCAGCACGAATGTGCAAGCGAGCAAAAAGCAACTCTCTATCCACTTCATAATCCGTCCAAAGAGTAGGGCAGAACTCTTCAAGTTCTCGTAAAGCAACCATAACAGCGCTTAAATTCCTATCAATATTTTTGCCCGCGCCCGACAGGTTATTATCGTGAAGGCGATAATAGACAAGCGGTCTTTCAATTCCTGCTATTGAGTATCTTCTTGCGATACGGAGCCAATATTCATAATCCTCTGCTCCGATTAACGACTCTTTTTCATTCAAAAATCCAACGTCCCCAACGCATTTACTACGAATGACAACAGAAGAATTAGGGATAAAATTGCCAAATAGCAGCATACGCAGACTAGGGTTATCTGTATAGCCTATTATCTTTTTAATTACTAACTTTGACGACTCTTCTGTAAACATAAAGGCTTTGCTAAACACAAGTCCAGCATGTAAGTTACTATCCATGTAATCAACCTGTTCAACCAACTTGTTTTCTAGCCAAATATCGTCGCTATCGAGAAAGGCTAGATACTCCCCAGTTGAATGCTTAATTGCCATATTACGTGCAGAAGCCGGGCCACCATGAGCTTTCGAGAGTGTTTTTACTCTATACTTATACTGCATAGCAATAGCACATGTATCATCAGTCGACCCATTATCCACTACGATTACCTCATAATCTTGATAACTTTGTGCTAGCACGCTGTCTAAGGTCTTAGCTAGATAACAAGCTGCGTTATAAGCAGGAATTAGGATGCTAACTTTAGACATCGTGCCAGACTCCTCGCAGGTGATCACTAATGTACGACACTCAGTTTAATAATCTCTCAAATCATTGTAAATTTTCGCAAGACAGGGACAATTTCCGAGTGCCATAATAAAGACATCTCCAGCTTCCAATAACTTAAATCGAATTTTGATCCCCAATAAGAATGTCTATGCAACCGCATATCCCTTAAAGCACTAACACAATTATCACTGGTTTTGGCAGCAGGATGCTGATTACAGTATGAAAGTACTTGATCCACATTCGTAAACGAGTAGTGTTCAGTAATTCGCGCCCAATAATCGAAGTCCATGATCAAATGCAGGTTTTCTTTGAGCAGCCCGACTTTTTCAAAGACCTCGCGCCGCCAGAAAATCGAAGGCTGGTGCATCTGATAGCCCTTCCAGTATTTCAACAATCGCAAGCGGCTTTCGTAATTTCCCCTGCCTAACACCGGCGCTCGACCATCCTGGAAAACCGCAATAGTGTGCCCAACCAAAGCCAGGTTGCCAGTTGTCGCCGCCAACCATTCACTCACTGTCCCTAAAGCATGCGGGGCAAAGTAATCGTCACTATTGAGCCAGCACATGATCTCGCCAGTAGTGCGGGTAAAGCCTTTGTTAATGGCGTGGCTTTGGCCTCGATCCCTCTCACTTATCCAGTAGGTCAACCAGGGTTCATATTTGCGGATAATCTCAACGCTCTCGTCCTGGCTGCCACCGTCTATCACGAAGTATTCGAGATTGGGGTAGTTTTGTAACAACACCGAACGAATGGTCTGCTCTAGGAACTTACCCTGGTTATACGATGGAGTAACAACACTAATTTTCGGCAGGCTGATCCTATCCTTTGAAGGAACAACCGAAGTACCTAGCCAAGGCCAACCTTGTTTTCCAGCCGGTGGCGGCGGGAATTCCAGTTGCAACGAAACTGCCGTCATTGTTGCAGGTTCTCTGCTGTCATCTGCCACTGATGCGGGACTAACACTCCCTTGCCATGCCAACCCAGAGGATACAGCCGCCCAGTGCCATAAAAATCGCCATCAAGCACTTCAAGCTCAATGGCGTTTTCGATCCAGTCTTCGATTTCGCGATTCACCTGCAAAAACAGCGTCAGCAGGTATTGGCCGCGGCTGAGCGGTAAGCTGGGAATCACGCAGCGTAACTCACCGTGCGGGGCCAATGTTATTGGATTTTGAATCACCAATTCACTGGAACAGTTAAACAGCGGCTGGCCGAGCATGTCAAAAAACGTCACGGCGGCGCGGCAATTCGGCAAACGTTGAGCTTGACCATTACTGGCGGATTGGTACTTCAGGTTCACGACCAGCGGCTGGCCAGAGATACCTTGTTCAATCGGGTTACCCAGCTCATCTTCAAAAAATACGGCGGTGAAGCGGACGCGCCCTGCACCTTGCCGCTCTTGGCAGTTTGATAAATCCCAAGGTGTTGTTACTCTTAAGCTACTCAGGTAACGTTGAATTACCGTCTCGATCTTATCGTCGGCAGTAACTTGCCCGTGTTCCAGCAAGATGCCACGCTGACAAAACCCTAAGAGCGCGGCGGTGTTATGACTAACGAATAACACCGTGCGTCCATCGCGGGCGACTTCTGACATTTTGCCCAGGCATTTTTTTTGAAAGGCGGCGTCACCGACAGCTAACACTTCATCCACTAACAAGATTTCGGGCTCCAAATGTGCGGCGACGGCAAAGGCCAAGCGCACATACATACCGCTGCTGTAATGTTTAACCGGCGTATCGAGAAAGCGTTCCAACTCGGCAAACGCGACGATCTCATCAAATTTGCGTTCGATTTCGCGGCGCGGCATGCCGAGGATCGAGCCATTCAGATAAATGTTCTCGCGGCCAGTCAGGTCGGGGTGAAAGCCGGTGCCGACTTCCAGCAAGCTGCCCAAGCGCCCGTAAACATCGGCGTGTCCGCGCGTCGGTTCGGTGATGCGCGCCAGCACTTTGAGCAAGGTGCTTTTGCCCGCGCCGTTACGTCCGATGATGCCAACGATTTCGCCGGGTTGGATGGTGAAGCTGACATCTTTGAGCGCCCAGAACTCGGTTTCGGATTGAGCAAGCCGCGCGTGATGACCATTGGCCAGCGGGTTAAAGCGGCGCGCCGTAGCCATCAGCGTTTCGCCCAGCGTGCGGTTGAGGGTTTCGCGCGCGCCCAGATGATAGCGTTTCGACAGGCTTTCGGCTTTGAGCGCGATGGGCGGCATCAGAGGTTACGGCGCAACCATTCGCCGAGCACAAACAAGCTCCAGACACGCGACCAAGTGACACGAGTTTGCAGAAAGTCCTGCCAGAGCGTTTGCACGCCTTGCGGCTGAAAGAGGTCGTCGAGGCCGGGCGCGTTGAAGGCGCTCTCGACCTGTTCGCGCAATTCGCCGAGCAACCAGTGTTTGAAGGGCAATTCGAAGCCGCGTTTGGGGCGATTGACGATTTCAGGCGGCAGATTGCCGACGGCATCCACCAGCAATTTTTTCGGTTTGCGGGGCCGCACTTTCAGCGCGCCGGGCAAGGCCAACATGCGTTCGACCAGTTTGTGGTCAATCAACGGCACGCGCACTTCCAGGCTGTGCGCCATGCTCATCGTATCGGTGTCGCGCAACAGCGTGTTACTCAAGTATCCACACATATCCAAAATCGAGGCCTGATTGACCGCATCCGCCGTGGCGCAGAGTTCACGCTGTTGGCCCGTCCAGTCCGCCAACAACGTCCAGTCCCGCTGGTAAGCAGCAACGGCGTAACCATTGGCCGAGAGCAGTTGCTGTTGTTGTTCACGCGTGAACAGGCGGCGATGCAATTGCACCGAATGTTCGTGCAGATGATCGCTGCGCAGCAAATGGCTGAGTTTGTTGGCGCGATGGTCAGGCGAGAGTGTGCCAAGTGCGTTGATGGCAGTCGAAGCGGCGCGGCGCAAACCTGACGGCACCTTCTGTACCTGCGTGCGGCGGCGCTCGCTCTGTTCAACGGTGCGGAAGAAATCATAGCCAGCGAAAACTTCATCGCCGCCCAACCCTGAAAGCGCGACTTTCAGGCCCGCGCCAGCGGCGGCTTCAGACACGATGTATGAGTTCAGCCCATCCACGGCGGGCTGATCCAGGGCGTTCAACGCACGCGGCAATTTGGCCAGCACGTCGCGTTCGGAAAGAAAGACCGAATGGTGGCTGGTATCGTAGGCCTGGGCGACGCGTTCGGCGTATACGCGCTCGTTGAAATCGAGTTCGTTGAAAAAGACCGAGAAGGTTTTGATCTCGCTGGCGATGGCGCGGCGCAACAACGAAACGACGGCGCTCGAATCAATGCCGCCGCTCAAAAACACGCCGACCGGTACATCCGAAACCAGCCGCAAGCGCACCGCATCGAGCAGCAACTCGGCAATCTCTTCAGTAACGGCAGCTTCATCAACAGGCTTTGTTGCGGCGGCTGACGCGCTCAGTTGCCAGTAAGGTTCGGTGTGAAGCCGGCCATTCGCAAAGGTCAGCGTGTGGCCGGGCAGCACGGCGTATACGTTCTCGATAATCGTCAGCGGCTGTTGCACCGAGCCGTAAGCCAGATAACTCTCGACCGCCGCGCGTGACAGTTTGCGCGGTACCAGACCCGTCGCCAGCAAGGCGCGCACTTCAGAAGCGAAGAGAAAATTTTGTCCGTCGTAGTAGTAATACAGCGGCTTGATGCCAAGCCGGTCGCGCACCAGCACCAGCCGTTGCGCGGCGGATTCCCAAAAACCGAGCGCGAACATGCCGCGCCATTCGTTGATGGCTTCGTGGCCCAGCAGGCCGTAGCCTTTGAGCAAAACCTCGGTATCGCTGTTCGATTGGAAGTGGAGGCCGCGCGCCGCGAGCGTTTGCCGGACTGCGTGAAAGTTGAAGACTTCGCCGTTGTAGGTGATCCAATTCCCGGTGGCGGCATCGTGCATGGGCTGATGCCCGGCGGGCGAGAGGTCAAGGATGCTCAGGCGGCGATGGCCGAACGCGGCGGTGAGCGGGGCCGATTCAGGAGTCAGGAAATCCAGCCCTTCGTCATCAGGACCGCGATGCGTCAGGGCGCGCGTGGCACGGGTGAGTGCGGGCAGGATTTCTTGACGTGGCAGCGGCGTGATGATGCCGCAGATTCCGCACATTTATAACAGTACGGCAAACTGTTAGTTTGCCGTGGTCTTGACGTGGAAAGTTAGCAACGGTAAATGGAAATTACAGCAAACGAAGCAACGGCAAACTAACAGTTTGCCGTACATCAGCACACACTCCGCTCCTTGAATAACCATAAAGGAAACCTCATGACGAGGCAGCATCGAATTGTCGCCTGCAATTGGCGGGGAGAGATGAGGGCCGGAACCTTGGGGACGCCGTGCTAACACCAATCGCAACTGCTAATCAGCGGGCGTCCCGTTGTCCTTCTTTTCGCCATCGCCGGAACCGTAGTAGTAGCGGCTGTAGTAGGTCGAGTAATAGTAATAATCGTGGGGCTGCAATTTGATCTGGTTGACGACGACGCCCAGGATTTTGGCACCCACCGATTGCAAATGCGTCTTGGTGCGTTGGGCCATTTCGCGCGGGGTGAAGCCGCTGCGGATGACGATGATGACGCCTTCGACCAGGGCCGACAAAATCAGACTGTCGGCAAACGACGAGACGGGCGGCGAATCAATGATGACGTAATCGAAATTGGCCGAGAGCGTTTCAACGACCTGCTTCATCTTGACCGAGCCCAGCAATTCAGCCGGATTGGGCGGCAGCGGGCCGACCGGCAGCACATACAAATTTGGCATCGCAATCTGGATCAGCGACGCCAGATCGCAATCGCCTGCGAGGTAATTGCACAGACCCGCGTTGTTTTTCAGCCCGAAAATCTTGTGCACACGCGGGCGGCGCAAATCGGCGTCTACGATCAGGACGGCGGCGCCGGTTTGGGCCAATGAAATCGCGGTGTTGACGCTGGTGGTGGTCTTGCCTTCAGCGGGCTGGCTGCTGGTGATCAACAGCGTGCGCGGCGCGTGTCCAGCCGATGACAACAGCAATGAAGTCCGCAATTGCCGATAACTTTCAGCAATGGATGAATTGGCTTCGACCTGGGTCAAGATCACGCTGCCGTCGCCGCTCATGACGCCATTCGTCGGTACCAACTCCTGCCCATTCAAGCTGCCATCGCCGAGCGCCTTGCGCGCTTTGGGTTGCTCGAAGATCGGGATGACGCCCAGCGCAGGCAATTTCAAATGCCGGTCAATGTCTTCGACGGACTCGACCTTGTTGTTGATGTAATCGAGGAAGAGCACCAGCCCGATGCCGCCAATCAAGCCGAGCAAGAAACTGAGCAGGATGTTTTGCGCGCGCTTGGGCGACACGGGCGCGCGCGGCATGGGCGAGTATTCGGTGACGCGCAGATTGGGTTTGATCAAACCGGCGGCAGAGACTTCGACGCTGCTTTGGCTTTGCAGCAATTTGTCGAGCATCTGCCGGTTGGTGTCCACGTCCTGCTGCAAGATCTTGGCCGAAATCGCGCCTTCGTTCTGTTGCACGGTTTCAGCACGCTGTGCGGCAAACGAAGCTTTGAGTTGATTCTCTTTTTCGACTGCGGCGCGATATTGATTTTCCAGCGAACCGAGAATGCGTTGCTGGGCGGCGCGCAATTCGCCTTCGACTTGCGAAACCTCTTGGTTGATCTTTTTGACTTCGGGCCACTCTTCGGTGAATTCAACCAGCAACTGCTCGCGCTTTTGTTTCAGGTCGCCCAGCTTTTTGATCAGTTCCTGCACCAACGAATCTTTGTGGATTTCGGGCAGCGTGAACGGGTCTTTGCTCGCCTTGCTCATCTCATAAGCCGTCTGCAAATTCTTGCGTTCGTTTTCGGCGGTGAGCAGCAAGGCGTTCAGGGCATTCAGGCGATCCGTCACCGTATTTTGCCGTTCGCCAAAATCCAGCACCTGATGCGAGACGCGATAGTTCTGTAGCTTTTCTTCGGCCTCGCGCAATTTCACCTTGTACTCGGCGATGCTGCGATCAAGGAATTTGCCCGACTCTTTGTTCGCGTCGTAGCGGCGGTCGAGATCGGCCTTGATAAAGACATCGGCCCAGGTGTCGGCAACCTTGCGCGCCAAATCTTTGTCCGGGTGCTGATAGCGAATCTCGACCAGGCGCGTGTCACGCACAGGCCGCACATCCACATTGCCAAGCAAAATATCGGTGTGGCCCACCAGCCGCTGCATTTCGATCTTCTCGTCGCTCTCGCCATTGCTGACGGCGAGCCGCCCTTCAGCCTGTGCGGCGGTTTGCGGCCTGTCTTTCTTTTGCGGCAGGAAGGCGCTGTTGTGTTCCAGGTCGAGCGCTTTGACGACGAGGTACGCCATGCGCGGGCTTTGCAGGATTTTGAGTTGCGTATTGATATACGCTGAATCGTCGCCGCCGCCGACATTGATTTGCAGGTCTTTCAGATTGACGACGTGGTCTTCGCGTTCGACAGCGATCTGGGTGCGGCCCTCGTATATCGAAGGCAGGCGCAGGTTGTAAATCGTCGTCAACGTGACCGCCAGAATCACCACGCTGATGGGCACCCACAAACGGCGGCGAATGATGCGCCAGTAATCGCGCAAATGCGCTTCATCGGGTTCCGCCGCGCCGCCGCGTCCGTAGCCATAATCGCGCCGCAGCATGTCCAGCGCCGCCGCAGCTTCATCAACGGTCATGAGTTTGTTGTTGCGATTCTCTTCTTGCATTCAAGTTCCGCAGTGTCCAGCCAACGATCCGTTCACAGCCCTAGTCGCGCCGGAACGGTTGCCGCCTGGCCGGCAATTGCGCGCAACGCCCGTTGCACTTTGACTGGCAACTCGACCGGCATAAACAGGCTCTGATGGTAAAGATAGTCTTCGCCGCTTTCATCAATCACGCGCAGGAAATCATCCTTGGCGGCATCTTCATCGGGCAACACTTCATACAGCTTGCCTGGTATCAGCGACGCCAGGTAATCGGTGTTATCTATGCAGACCGCAAAACGCTTGCTCATCGCAAATCCAAAGGCCGATCCGTGACAAGCCAGGCCTCAATACCCGCGAATGACCCGCAACGGCAACTGTCCCGCCGTCGGCACGACCAAATTCAGCAAGCCGCGCCCCATGCTTTTGGCGGTCGAACTGGGCACTTCAATCAGATCATTCGCCAGCAAGACCACGTCTTTCGCTTTGCGTTTCTCGATGGCTTCGTAATCGTAAATCTCTTCCTTGCGTTCAGTTGAACCGGGCAGTTGGCGCAAGATGCGGATGCGTTTTTTGGCGGCATCGGGATAAAACCCGCCTGCGATACCGATGGCCTGCATCAACGTCGTCGCCTGCCGCAAAGTTATCGTACCGGGCCGCATCACGCCGCCCGTCATAAAAACCTGATCGGCTTCGGGCACGTTCACGATGTCGCCCGGTTCGATGAAGATGTTCGCGGCATTTGCAGCAGATGCTGTCCCGCCCAGCAAATCGTGCAAATTGATCGTCATAAACGTACCGTCAAACAACTTGTCCGTTTCACCGCCCGGCGCGCCTGCTGGCACACCTTCATTGCCCGGGCCGGACGTTTTTTCGACTGCCGGAGCAGCACAGAAATCGTAATCCTTGCCCCGAATCAAATTCAGGCTGCCGCCCGCGCTCGTATTAGCGCCGCCCGCCAGCGCCAGCAATTCCAACAACCGCACGCGGCGTTGCAAGATAAACCGCTGCGGATGCCCCACCGCGCCCATCACGGCGACGGGCTGGCTTTGATAATCCTTGATCAGCACATCCACTTGCGGCGCGCGCAGGTATTTGCGGAGCTTGTCTTCGATCACCTTTGAAAGCTCAACCTCGGTCAAACAGGCGGCTCGAATCTCATCCAGAAACGGAATGCGAATGCGCCCGCCATTGTCCACACGCGCCTCGCGCCCCATCTCAGGATGACCGAAGACGCGAATGTCCAACAGGTCGCCCGGCCCGATGCGATAGCGCTGCTCGCCCGCCGCATTCGCCCGCACGTCACCGGCGACTTCAACACTTGACTGTTGCGCACAAAGCACGCCAGCCAAGACGCACAGCGCAGCGCTGCTCCGCGCCGCCCACAACACTGCTTTTTGCCACATAAAACAACCTCTGGTTTTCACGGGCCGGTTAGCTTGGCAGAAACCCGAAAACCCACGTTTCAAACTACACTTGTTGGGGATTGAATGAACCCGCATACGACTGCACATGCGACGCCTGCTTGGGGTCAACTTGGGGGCCAACTTGGGGAGAAGCCTGGCCGCACGGACAGGCAAGCTGCCCTCAATTTCCGCCCTGCAAAACACCTCGCGGCGCAGGCCACGACTCGCCCTCACGAGAATGACTTAACTGTAATGAACGATTGGCTAAACAAGGTGGCTCAGTATCGCTGAACGGCATAGGAGTGTCAATTTTGGCAGGCAGCACAAGCCCAAACCGTCCCCACACCCGAATCCGTGCTCGGCCACAAACCGAAAGATTTCGCGCCCGCTAAATTCACGGTGAATGATTTGCTGGCGCAATTCCGGCTGCGGGAATTGGCGCAGGAGATTGCCGAGTTGTTGAAGGCTGGCTGAGTCTTGAGCCCAAATCCACGGTTAAGGACTGATGGGGGTCAGTTGAGCTAACTGCTTGAGCGCAAACTCCCACCAGTCGCGGAACAGGTTCTCTTCCGAGAGCACGAGAAAAAGTTGACGACTTTGATGCACGATTTTGCCGGCCACTTTCAACAAGCGGTGCCGCAGGGTGCCCAGGGTCAGCTTGTGGCAAGCTGCGGGCAGGCAGCAGCGGTTGAACCAGGCCAGCAGGTTCCAAGCCAATTGGCCGATCAGCAACCAGGCCCAGTTCGCGTGAAATTTGTTGGTCGGCAGCTTTTCAAAACCGAAGTCGTTTTTATGCTCCTTAATCAGATTCTCTACCGTGCAGCGCCCGAGCGCCCACTGCATGACTTTTTTCGGACTCCGTTTGAGGTCGTTGGTGATGACTACGTGGTAACGCCACTCGTGTTGTTTACTCTGCTTATTAAAGACGCGCTGGCGCTTGGCAATATAGCGGTGCCGCGCGTGGTCGTGCGGTGCAAACCAGAGTTCCGCCACTTGCAGGCCGGGCGCGTAGTGCTTCCAAGCCTGTTCCGGCACGGCCGCCAAGGCGCGTTTGAGGGCCGGGCTCTGATCCGCCGTGATCGCGTAGGTGAAGCGGTTGGCTTCACAAAAATCCAGCATGTCCCAGGTGTAAAACTCGCTGTCGGCCCGCAAATAGCGGGGCAAATCCGGCGGCGCCTGTTTGAGCGCCAGTTCCAAAAACCAGACCGCTGTGGGCGCCGCGCCCGCGTTGCCGCGCAACAAATGCGTTGCCAACAGCTCTTTCTCTTCGGCCCAGAAGGCGAAGAGCGGGTAGTAACCGACCTGCCCGTTGTAGTGCATGCGCGAACCTTGCTTGCGCGTCGAGCATTGCTCGTAGAGCGACGGATCCAAATCAATCGTCAAGCGCGTGCTCTTTTGCAGCGGCCGCACGCGCGCCGCAATGAGCCGATTGACGCGTTGCAGATCGATCACGTCCCCAATGCCAAACGCGCGCAGGAACTCGCCCGCCGTCGTCGGGGCCAGCATGGATGCGACGCCCAGCAACTCAGCCAAGCCCGCATCGCCGCGCAAGACATTCAAGTCCAGCAAACAATCGCCGCCCAGCAAGCTGTTCCAACAGAGGCTCAAAATGTTTTCGGCCTCCGGGTAGCCACGCTCACGGGCCTTGACGTGCACGTTGTCGTTGAGCAATTGCGGCACGCCCAAGCGCTCAATGAACTCGCGCACCAGCACAATCCCGGCATTGCCGGTCAGCCGGTCATCGCGCAAACAAACTTTGAACTTGCCGGCGCTGCCAATTATCGTAGTATTCACTTAACAGGTGATTCCTTTCGCAACATGAGTAAGTGCGTTACACCCTTATTC
>JAYUCP010000237.1:0-5107 GCA_043740245.1 Acidobacteriota bacterium
GCCGCAACATCCGGCAGTTGCGGCAAATCGAAAAGCAGTTGCTCCAACGCCGCCAAGTCGCGCACCCGTTCGACCTCCGGCCCAAGCTGGCAGCCGGGAAAGCGTTGCGCGGCGAATTGGCGCAGCAGTTTGGCGCATTCGCTATGGCGGCCTCGGTCTTCGCCTTTGCCCAAAATCATCTGGTAAAAACTCGATTCTTCCAGGGATTCTAGTGAAATCATCGCTTCGATCCTCCGTAACACTTCATAGATTTCGGCCAGAGTGTAGCGCAGCCCGCTCAGCATCACGAAATGCAAAGCCAGCCGCATGCGCTGCGGCTCATCCGGCAGCGCCAACAAAGCCTGCGCGCCTTGCTCCAACTCCGCCTTGCCGCCCGCCATCAGCGGCACGAAAGGCAGCAGCAACGCTTCGCCCAATGCCAGCGCCTCAACCGCTGACAATTCCCACAGCCGCACGATCTGAAAGCTGACCGTCAGCCGCAAATCGCCGGCCTCGATGGTCAACGTGGTGACCGGTTCGGCGGGCATGCCGCGCGGCGTCAGCACCAGCACGTAATTGCGAATCGGCAGCCGGTGCGTGTTCCAGAGCGGCACTGACGAATCCACATACCGCCCGGCCATCGCCCCGTCGTAGCGGGTTTGCGCCTCGACGTTGGCGATGAAATGCGCGTCCGGGCCGATGACTTCGTAGGGCTGATCGGGCACGCGCGCCGGAGCCGAAACTTCGCGCGGCAACAGGCGCACCGTCGCGCCGGGCGGAAAGGCACCGACCAGCCGCAACAACAATTCAGGCGCTTGTTCGGCGAGGTCTTTGAAGGCCGTGTCGTAAGGCTTCGTGTCCTGCTTCATTTTTCAAAACGCGAAGGGATGAAACGCCGCCCGTTTCATCCCTCCACACAATGCCGCCGCTGTCCGGTGCGACCTAGAAATTGATCTTGCCGGAGAACTGAATGCGGCGGGCGGTGCTGTTCACGCTGTCGTTGATGCGTCCGAAAATCGTGGAGGTCAACGTTGCGGTCGGCGCGGCAAACGACGGCGTGTTGGTGAAGTTCCGGGCATCCACCCGCAGGTCGAAATTGAACCGTTCCGTCAGGCGGAAGTTCTTGCTCAGCGAAATATCCGTTTGGAAGTAACGCGGTTCGAGGAAGAAATTCCGGCCCGTGTTGCCGATGGAACCGGGTGCGGGCGCGCTGAACTTGGCGCGTGACGTGGCGTCGAACCAGAAGTTCTTACCGCTTTCAACAACGAGTTTGCCTTCGCTGCGCGAGCAACCGTTGCAATCCGCCAGCGAATTCACCACGTTGCTGAATGTCGTCAGGCCCGAATACACCGTGAAGGGGCGGCCCGAAGTGACCGTCAACGTGCCCGCCAGTTGCCAACCGCCGATGACGGTGTCAAGGCTGCGGTGAATGCCCGCAGCGAACTTGCGTCCCTTGCCGAAGGGCAGTTGATAAACATAGGTGCCTTGCACCGAGTGACGGCGATCAAAATCCGACCACGCATAATTCAGGCGGCGGTTGGCGTTGTTGAACGGCGTGCTCGAAGCGGACTGCGCCGCGCCTGTCGAGACCGTGCTGAAGGTAGGATCAAACGAGCGGTTGTCCAGGGATCTCGCCAGCGTATAGCCTATCTGGAAGCCATTGCCCCCGCGATACGACCGCTTCAGGATAAGTTCGAGGGCGTGATAGTTGGAATAGTCGCTGCTATCGAAGACATTCAAGCCGCCCGTGAATTGCGAGAACGGTTGCAACAGCGAGCTAAAGCCGTTGATGTCCAACAAGCGTTGACCCACTTGCGCGCTCGTACAAACGCCTGCGGTGACGTTCGCCGCTACGCACAAACGTTGCGAGACGTTGACCGCCATGGTGCCCACGCTCCCACCGCCCGCGCTCCCGACGCTCGCAATCGTTGGTGACAGCGCAGTGGTGTTCAACGTGCGGAACAGCGCCGTACCGGCATTGTTTGTCGCACTGCCAGTCAACAACAGGTTGATTAACGGGCTGTTGTAACTTGTGCTATTGCGCACGTTGTTAAACGCATCGAGGAAGCTCTCGCTTTGCCCCGCCACTTTGGCGTTGATGTTCACCTGATTGGCGTTGTAACCGCCCGTCAAATGCGAGCCGTGTTTGCCGATGTAATTGATCTCGACCACCATCTGTTTCACAATTTCTTTTTGGTAACTCAGCGACCATGAATGGACTTGCGGGAATTGGAAGTCGGGATCGAAAACGTTGAGCGAACCCGTGCCAAAGGCCGCCGGTTGACGCAAGGCGTCCGGCGTGGACGAAGGCGCCAACGAAGCAATGACCGGCGCTACGTTGCGGAACAAACCGCCGCCCTGGCCAAAGGCCGAGTTGGTCGCACCCAAGGCATTGCCGGGAATGTTCTGGAAGACATTCGCGCCCAACAACTGCGACGCCAGACGATCAGAGGCGACGCGATAGTTGCCGCGAATCGAAGTCTTGCCCGACTCGAAGGGAGCCCAGGCGAAGCCGATGGAAGGCATGATTTTCTTGAAATCGTTTTTGAACAAAGCGCCCGGCACCCATTTCAGCGCGTTCGTGCCGGCGTTGCCCAGCGTGAAAGGCAGACTCGGCACCAGAATTGGGCGGCCATCCGAGCGCGGATTCAATTTCACTTCCCAGCGCACGCCCAAATCAAGCGTGAGGTTGTGGCGAATGCGCCAGTTGTCCTGTCCATAAAAATCCAGCTCAGGATAGTAAGCGGTGAAATTCCAACGCGTGCCCAACGGCGCAAACTGGCTAGGGTTTTTCGGGTCGGACACAAAGGCCTGCGAGACGCTGCTCACGCGGCCCAACTGATCGTTGATGGTGCTTTGCAAGCGTGTTAAATCGCCCGCGTTGATGCTGGTCGCACCCGCGACCGGCAGGTTAAAGGCCGTATAGCCCGCCGTGCCGCCCAAGCCCACTGCCGGTTCCAACCCGATGCCGGCCACCGACGACCGATCATCAATGTGACGGCCATAGCGGAAGTTCAAGCCGGTTTTGAACACGTGCGGCGAATAATCGAAGGTTACGTTATCCACGAATTGCCAGGTGCGCAGCTTGCGCGCATTGCTGATGAAATTCGTGTTGGCTGTCGCAATGTTATTGAAGGTAAACGAAGCCGCCGGGTCAGGGCTGGGCGTGTTGAAAGCAAAGGCAAACTTGTTCAAGCCCAGCACAAATTCGTTGATCAGGTGCGCGGTCGGGTTCCAGCGATAGTTGATCGCCAGATTTTTCGGGTTGCGGAAGGTGTCCACGAGATTCGGCGAATTCGGGAAGATCGGCCGCCCGCCGTTGGCCGAATCGCCAAAAGTGTTTTGCGCGCCTTGCGCATAGCGGACGTAGATGTTGTTGCGTTCGTTCAGCGCGTAATCAACCTTCGTGACGAAGTCATACTGCTTCTCGTGTTGCGGCGAGCCGAAGTTGAAACCGGCGGTATTGAGTCCGTCGCCCGTGTTGAAATTGTTCGGCAACGGTTGCGCGGTGATCGCGGCCAGCAAGGTCGAATCGCGCGTAATGTTCGCCGCATTGTTGGCAACGTTGTAGGTAGCAATGCAAAGCGTCGTAACCGTCGCGCTACAGGCGGGCAGCAACGATGCGCCGCTCGCGTCCACGGCTGGCGTGGCGGAGCCGTTGGGCGCATTGGCGCGGCCCACGACATAGCGGTAGACGCCATCGCGCGCCGTTTGCGTATACACCGCGCGCGTCACCAGCCCCGTGTCATAGGCGCGCAGCAATTGCAGGTTGCCGAAATAGAACAGCTTGTTTTTGATGATCGGGCCGCCGATGCCGCCGCCGAAGATGTGCTGTACGAATTGATCCTTGGGCAGGTTGTTGATGTTGCCGGTGTAGCTCTTGGCGTTGAAACGCGGCGTTTGGTAGTACTCAAAGCCGTTGCCGTGAATTTGATTCGTGCCCGATTTGGTCACCAGCGAAACCTGCGCGCCGCTGCTGCGTCCGTGTTCCGCTGTCGCGTTGGCAGTAATGAGTTGAAATTCCTGCACTGAATCCGGGTTCGGACGCAAGGGCGTGAAGTTCGACCCGCCCGCGCTCGTTTCATTGATATCAACGCCATCCAGCGTGAAATTGAAAGCGCGGTCACGCGAGCCGTGTACGTTCACGCCACCGCCCGTGTTACCGCCGACGACTACGCCCGGTTGAAAGTTGATCAGGTCGAGCGGATTGCGTCCGCGCGTGCCCACGATGGGCAAACTTTCCAGCGTCTTCTGGTCAATCGTGCTGCCGATGTTGCCCGAACTGCTGGTTTGCACCACGTCGGCGGTGGCCGAGACCGTCACGAGCGCCGAGACATCACCCACCTGCATGGCGACGTTGACCGTCGCCGGCTGGTTGATCTGCACGACGTTGCCGTTGGTCACGAACTTTTTGAAGCCGGTTTTTTCAACCGAAACCTGATAGTTCCCCGCCTGAATCAAATCAAAGGTGTAAGCGCCGCTGCTGCTGGTTTGCGTGTTGAAAGAAATGTTGGTTGCTTCGTTCGTCAACGTCACCGTCGCGCCGGGCACCGCCGCGCCGCTTTGATCGGTCACGGTGCCGGTCACGCGCGAAGTCGTGCCCTGCGCCAGCAGCGCGCTCGAACTCAGCGTTGCAAAGAAGACGCTCAGTAGTGCGCCGAGTAATAGGTTTTTCTGTCTCATAGGTTCTCCTGAAATGTTTCGCAGGCTTGCGATGGGTTTAACTTGGAAATTTCCGCTTGCCAGGATGCCCGGCCAACCTTGCCGCGCCGAAGTTTGATTGCGTACTCGGAATTATTGAAAGACGCCGGACGAGCGTCCCATCAAGCAGGCAACTGATATTCCAACTGGCAGGCAAAAGCAAGTTATTGGCTAACTCTACGGCTGACTGCAATTAAACCGGAGCAGCCAAAACCGCGCGGTGAATCCGCTGCCGCCCCGCCTCCAAAAATCGCAAGACCGCGTCCGAAAAAATGGAGCGCGCTGTTGAGCGCCTCCCCCGCTATCCAACGCTGCGTGTCCAAAAACTCAGGACTTACGCAAAGTGTGGTGCGGGTTCTTTACCCATGTGCGCCAGGTTAAGGTGTAAGTCCTTTGAAATCAGTCGGCTGTTGCCGACGGTTGATAG
>JAYUCP010000238.1:0-12449 GCA_043740245.1 Acidobacteriota bacterium
CGCGGCACAGGCCGCGCGCACTCCAAAGACGCTGCGCGTCGAAATGATTACTGCGAAATCGGCTTGACCGCCGCCGGATAGACGCCGCTATCCGCCGCCTCTTTACCAAGCGCCGTGAATTCGCCGATCAGCGCATTGGCATCGGTGAGGGCTTTTTCCAGCGCCGCGCGGACTTCAGGGATTTGCCGCGTTTGCGTTTCAGTCGGGCGCGCGGTCGCAGCCATGATGCCGCCTTTCAACTGGCCGAGGCGTATGCCCAATTGGCGCTGGAAGCTTTCGAAATCGCCCGTCTCCTGCGGATTGCCCAAGCCGATACCGAAGCTGCGACCGACGGGCACGAACTTCTTGCCAAACTCTTCGACTTTGGTTTTGAGCGCGGCGGGCGCGTCTTTGCTGTCTTTGACCACCGCCTGCATCGCGCGCAGCCGTTCGTTCAACGCGGTGACGCTGTCAAGCGCTTCGTTGAGCTTCTTCTGCAATTGATGCAATTCCATTGCGGCGTCAAAGGCGGCCTTGCGGTCAGCTTCGGCAATCGTGATGTCTGGGTCGCCCTGCACGGTGAAGCTTTGCGGGCCGATCTCTTTGCCGTCCACTTTCAGCGTGACCGAATACTGGCCGGGCATAACATATGGCCCGATCAATGCACCGCCGAAAGCTCCACCTCCACCTTGGCCGGGTTGCGGACGCAGCGCGGGTAACGGTTCGACGCGCAAATCCCAGAGCACTGAATTCAAACCAGCGGCGTTTTTGTCTTTCAAGACTGGGCCAGTCAATTCGCGCACGACTTTGCTGGTCGCATCTTTGACCGTCAACGAAACCGCTTTGGCTGCCGCTTTCAAGTGGTAGTTGATCATCGCGCCGCGTGTCGGGTTTTCACCCAGGAAAGCCATATCGCCTTGGTCGTAGCGGGGGCGGTCGCCTGCTGGTTTCATGATCGTGGCGTTGCTGACAGCAAACACAAAGGCATCGGCCTGGCGCGCCTGGGCGAACTGTTGCAAGGGAGTCAGGTCATCCAAAATCCAGATGCCGCGTCCGTGCGTAGCGAGGATCATTGCGTTATCGCGCGGGTGCAGCGTGATTTCATAAATCGGCACGGTCGGCAGATTGGCTTTGAGCCGCGTCCACGCTTTGCCGCGATCAAAGCTGGCGTAAAGGCCGCGCTCGGTGCCCAGGTAAAGCACGTCGGGATTTTTGAGATCTTCGGTGATCGTGCGCGCGACTTCACCTTTAGGCAGATCGCCCGTGATGGCTTGCCACGATTGGCCGTAATCGCGGCTGGCGTATACATAGGTGTTGAAATCATTGCCGCGATGACCGTCCAAGGTCGTGTAGACCGTCGCTTCGTCAAAGCGCGATGGCGCAACGCGCGAGACGTAAGTGTTCGCCGCCAAGCCCGGAATCTTCTTGGTCACGTTCTCCCAATGCGCGCCGTCGTCTTTTGAAACGCTCAGCACGCCATCGTCAGAGCCGGTGTAATACAAGCCCGCCTTCTTGGGCGATTCGGCAAACGTGACCAGCGTGCCGAAGTGCAAGACGCCGTCGTTTTTGGCGATGTTGATGTCTTTGGCCTTGACGCCTATCAACTCAAAGGTCTCGCGGTCGGCGCTGCCGGTCAGGTCTGCGCTGACGGCTTTCCACGAATGGCCGCGGTCGGTGGATTTGTAGAGGCGATTGGCCGCCACAAAGATCGTCGCCGGGTTGTGCGGCGAGAGCGACATCGGCGTGTCCCAGTTCCAGCGATATGGCTTTTCGCCTTCGGCAGGTTCGGGGCGAATCCTCTGGCGTTCGTTGGTGACGCGGTCTACGCGCACCGTGTTCCCGTCCTGCGATTCGGCGTACAGGATGCGCGAGTCGGTTGGATCAATCAGCCCGACAAAACCGTCGCCGCTGCTGATGACGAACCATTCATCCAGGCCGATACCGCCGCCGCTACGCACCGCCGACGGGCCGCACCAAGTGTAGTTGTCCTGCAAACCGCCGCACACATTGAACGGCGTCGAGTAGTCAAACCCAACGTGATAGAACTGGCTGACCGGCAAATTGCGCAACCACACATAGGTTTTGCTCTTGTCATAGCTGATGCCGCCGCCGCCATCGCCGCCGATCATCACGTGGTCAGAGTTAGCCGGATTGATCCAGGCGGCGTGATGGTCGCTGTGAAGGTTAAGTGCACCATCATTACGGAACGTCTTGCCACCATCATCCGAAACGTGCAACGCAACGCCGAGCACGTATATGCGCTGGTCGTTATTCGGGTCAATGCGAATCTGGCTGAAATACATCGGGCGCGGATTGGTCGCGCTCATCTTCGTCCACGAAGCGCCCGCGTCTTCGCTGCGATAGGTGCCGCTCTCTTTGGCATGTTCGATGCGCGCGTAAACGATGTTCGCGTTCTTGCGATAAACATCCAGACCGATGCGGCCCAACGCACCTTCGGGGATGCCTTTGGTCAGCTTCGTCCAGGTGCGCCCAGCGTCGGATGACTTCCAAATGGCGCTGCCCGTGCCGCCGCCATTCATACCCCAGGGCGCGCGGCGGCGCTGATAGGTCGCGGCGTAGAGCGTCTTGTTATTTGACGGATCCATCACCAACTCGGTCGCGCCCGTGTGTTCATCGGTCGCCAGCACGCGCTGCCACGTCAAGCCGCCATCCATCGTTTTATAAACACCGCGCTCGCCGCCCGCGCCCCACAGTGACCCCAACGCCGCGACGTAAACGACATCGTGATCCACCGGGTCAACGATGATGCGCGCGATGTGTTTCGTGTCGCGCAGGCCCATGTTTTTCCACGTCTTGCCGCCATCGGTGGATTTGAAAATGCCCTCGCCCCACGAAGAGCTTTGCCGGTTGTTGTTCTCGCCCGTGCCGACCCAGACGTGATTGGCGTCGTTGGGCGCGATGGCGACGTCGCCGATGGATGAAGTCGTCTCGTTGGTGAATTGCGCTTCAAAGGTCGTGCCCTGATTGACGGTCTTCCACAATCCGCCGGTGGCCGACGCGACATAAAACACAGCCGGATTGCTTTCGAGCACGGCGAAATCGTCAATGCGGCCCGACGGCGTCGCGGGGCCGATTTCGCGGAAGTGCAATTTGTCGAGCGGCGCGGTGGCGGGTGTTGCGCCGTTTTGCGTGTGACCAGCCGGCGTGAAAAGTAACAACGCGGCGGCGACGCTCCAGAGCGAGAAAAAGCGACGAGGGGTGCGGAGAATTGTCATGACAGGTTCCTCCTGAACAGTGGTGATAACGGGTTTTGCTTGGAAAGACAGGTACAACTGACGTGCGTGCAAATTAGCAGGCGTCACGATGTCAGGCAAGCGGGTTTTGACAAGCGTTGCGGTGAGACGCGCCACGGGCGCAAGCAGGCCGTCGCCGCCGAGCTTTTGTCACCCGCGCGCAAGTTGCACATACTCCCGCTCCCCACATCGCAAGCATGGACACTCTCTCGCTCAAGCCCCAATCCACGGTTAAGGGCTGATGGGGGTAAGTTGAGCTAACTGCTTGAGCGCAAACTCCCACCAGTCCCGAAACAAGTTCTCTGCCGAGAGCACGAGAAAAAGTTGACGACTTTGATGGACAATTTTGCCGGCACGACTTGGAAAGTTAGCCAGAACTGCCTCAACGCCAAGCACGCCAAGCGCGCCAAGCAGGATCAAAAGCGGGTCTGAAGGGCTGCTTTCATGTCTTTCTTCCGCAGCTTTATCTTGGCGTGCTTGGCAACTTGGCGTTGAATTCCTATTACCTTTCCAAGTCGTGTGCCGGTGCGGTGTTGTGGCGGCAAAACAAAAGAGCCGCGCGCAGGAACGCTAATTCCCGCGCGCGGCTCTTTTTTGTTATGCGGATTGACCGCTATGGTTGGCGGGCGCTGACTGGCCGGTCACTCGACTCGCCCAGCCGGACTGCGCGTGTGTTACTGGCCTGGTCCACGCCACTCAATGACAGGTACCAGGTGGCGTCAGCCGCGCGCCAGACCGCCAGATCGGCCTGGCCGTCGCCGTCGTAATCGCCCGGCACCGCCTGATCGTTGTACGGCGCGTAGCCTGCGCCCCAGGCCTGTGTGCGCACGGCGCCGGTGGCGCTGGACTGGATGTACCAAGTACCGCTTGAACCACGCCAGACGGCCACGTCAGCTTTGCCGTCGCCGTCATAATCGCCGGCCACCGGCACATCCGTACCCATGCCCCACTGCCTGGCCAGCAGATTGCCGCTGCCGCTCTGGCGCACATACCACATCCCGGTCGCACGCCGGAAGACGCCGATGTCCGTCTTGCCGTCTCCGTCGTAATCGCCCTGCACCGGCACATCGTTGTACGGCGCATAGCTCGCGCCCCAGGTCACCGTGTCAATCATCCCGTCCGAACTGCGCCCGGAATAGAGGATGTACCAGTTGCCTTCCGCGCCGCGCCACACGGCAATGTCCGTCTTGCCGTCGCCGTCGTAATCGCCCGGCACCGGCACGTCTGTGCGCAGGCCCCAGGCTTTGCTCAGGAAGCCGCCATCACTGCTGCGTTTGATGTACCACGTCCCAGTGCTGGGCCGGAAGACCGCCAAGTCGGTTTTGCCATCACCGTCGTAATCGCCGCTCAATGGCACATCGCCCGCCGTGCCCCAGAGTTGCGCTTGCGCCGTTTGATTGCTGCTCAGTTGAATGCGCCATTCACCGTTGGCGGCGAGCAAGGCAGGATCGCTCTTGCCGTCACCATCGTAGTCATTCATCTGCGCCAGCGCCAGCGCCAGCGGCGGATTGGGAATCGTCAGGGTGTAAGCCTTCGTCCCCTGGCAACTACCCGTCAACGCTTTGACCGTGAAGTTGAATGTCCCCGACTGACTGGTGATCCCGCTGAGCACGCCCGCCGGGCTCAGCGTGTAACCGGGCGGCAAGCTGCCCAGCAACAAACTGAACGTGTAACTCGCCGCCGGTGCAACCGTGATTGCCTGATTGTAGGCCACGTTCTTTGCGCCATTCGGCAAGGCCGGGCCCGCCGGACTAAAGGTCAACGCCGCGCACGCCACGCTCACCACGTACTGCCGCGAGCCCAGGCAGCCGCCCACCGCCGTCGCCGTCACGCGGAAGCTAAACGTCCCCGCCGCTGTCGGCGTGCCCGTGATGGCTCCGGTCGTCGCGTTCAACGCCAAGCCCGTCGGTAACACGCCTTGTGTCACCGCAAACGTATGCGGCGCAGTGCCGCCCGTCGCGCTCACGCTGGCCGCGGGATACGCCGCACCCAACGTCCCATTCGGCAACGTCGCCGGATTCACCGTAATCGTCTCACACGTCCCCGTGACCAACAGGTTGTAACTCCGCGTCACGGTGCAAACGCCAAAACCCGTCGCCGTGACGTTAAAGGCGTAATTGCCCGGTGCCGTCGGTGTCCCCGTGATCGCCCCGGTCGTGGCATTCAACGTCAACCCCGGTGGCAAAACGTTGGTCGTGACGGCATAGGTGTAATTCGCGTTCGCCGGGCTCACCGCCACGGACTGGCTATACGCCGTACTCTGTACGCCATTCGGCAGACTCGGTGGCAGCGTGACGGCCGGACAGGCCACATTGACCGCGAGCGTGGCCACGGTCGTCGCGCCGCAATTGTCGGTCGCGACGATGGTGACGACGTAGTTGCCAATGGTGGTCGCACTCGTCACCTGCACCTGCCCCGTCGCGCTATTCAAGCTGACGGTCAGACCGTTGGCTGGCACGACGCTTTGCAGTACCAGCGTAATCGGGCCGTTGTTGTCGCTCGGTCCGGTCGCCGGGTTGATCAGGGGCGTCGTTCCGGCAGTGACGGTCTGTGCGTTGTAACTCAGTACCGGCGCCGGGTTCGTTACTGTCACTGTGAAGGAACAACTCGGCATCGGTGCGCCAGTCGCGTTGCAAGTAACGGTCGTCGTGCCGATGGAGAAGAACGATCCTGAAGCCGGTGAGCAAGAGACGGTACCGCAAGTGCCGCCCATGGTCGGGGCCGGGTAGGTGACCACCTTCCCGCACTGATTCGGATCGTTGCCGGCCGTGATGTTGGCCGGGCAGGTGATCGTGCAAGGCAGGGTCACGCAGCAGATTCGTGTCACTGCGTAGATAGAGATCGTGTCTACGCGCATGCCGCCACCCGCCGGATTCGTTCCGGTGTCGTAAGCAGTGCGCCATCTCAACTGCGCGTTTTGACTAAACGAAAGTGGTGGCAAATTGACTATTGTGGTGATGAACCCGTTCGAGTTTCCGGTCCAAGCCTGCCGTCCGGTCAGGACACTGTCTGTAACTCCGATAGCCCCGTTATACCCTCCGGCGGCAAAGCTGCCACCAGCGGTGATGATGTCCGCAAACACTCCGCCGTTGATACTAATTTCAAGCACCCCGCCGTCGAATCCGCCCTCCGTGTTGTAGTTGTTCCTGAAGGAGAGTTGCACTGTGGGATTAGTTCCCATGACCGGCGCAGCCGGAATTGCAATAGTCGGCGAAGTCAGACTGTTATCGCCGGGATTGGCCGAGCCATCAGTGGCGGCAGAGTTTGGCGCCGTATGGCTAAACGAAGTAGTGGTTGCCCACAACGGCGCGGTGCCCGTTTGAGCGGTTGTCCAGCCGGCAGGCAACGCCGGCGCGACAACGCCGTCGAAGTTCTGCGTAAAGGTTGCCGGAGAAAAGACCAATGCACCCAGTACGTACGTTACGCTGACCGTGCCGTAATTCGTTGCCCCATCCTGTAACTGGAAGGTCAGGGTAATCGTACCGCCGCAAGCACCGGCGGCGGTGAAAGTAAAGTTCCTCGTGACGGTCCCGCCCGGCGCAATCACGCCATAGTTTTGCGGGCCGCTCGGCGCTGTAACTCCGCCGGTTGCCTGTAGCGTGGCGACCAGATTGGTAGTGGGACCACCTCCGACATTCTGAATGCCATAGCTAACCGTCACGGCCTCGCCGGGATCAATCGCACCATTGTTTGGCGTGCAAGTCTCGGCGACAATCGCTGAGGCGCCGCCGGGACCACTGGTGCCATCGCCGGCCGCGACAGGAACCGGTAGACCTACTCCAGGAATATTAATCTCATAAAGCCCGCGACCATGCGTGGCGATGCGCAGGATGCGATGCACGTTGGAAATCTCTACGTCAAAGACCGCCACGCGGGGCAGACCGGTACCGAACGGAAGCCAGCTTGTGCCGCCATCGAGTGATTGATAGACGCCGATGTCCGTGCCGGCGTAGAGCGCATTGGAATCTTGAGGGTCAATAACAAACGCACTAACCGGAACTTGCGGCAAGCCGCTGACCATCGCAGTCCAGGTCGGATTAACAGAATTCAGGTCAATTGTTTTCCAGACGTTGTTTACCCCGAAAACCTGCAAGGTTACGTAGGCAGTATTGACGTTGTTGGGGTCAACCACGGCGCGACCCACGAAATTGTTCGGAATCTGGCCCAGCGCGTCGAGGTTCAGCAAAGGGTTTGCGCCCGTGGTGGTTCCGAAAATCCCCCCGGTTGAAGTTCCCAGAATTCGCACGTTGTCGTTTTGGGGCGAAATGCCGATGGCGCTGATCGCGCCTCCCATAGTTCCTTCCTGGCTAACCTTCACCATAGTGGTGCCGGCATTTGCCGAACGATAAAGCACGTTCGAACCGAAGTAGAGCGTGTTCGGATTACCCGGACCCCGTTCCATGGGCGCATAGAAAAGGATTCCACCGGCAGGAACGGCGCAAGTCATGCCATTCGGAGTGGCACCGCCGAATCCGCAGCCGAAGAACTGCCAGCTATTGCCCGCATTCGTGCTTCGCGAATAACCCATCGCATTGGTTTGATTGAAAAACGTGTGATACATCGTCACCGCGGTGTTGTTGACCGCGTTTTGATCAATCTGAGTGAACCCACCGTCGCCGCCTTCAGTGTTCGTCCACAGTTGGCTGGGTTGGAAAAAATTGGTGCCGTTGTCCTGCGTTCCACCGATAGTGAAGTACCGATCAATGGGGTGAACAGCCAGGCTAACAAATTGAGTGGCGCTGTATTGCGTGTTGTTCAGAGGCGTCCAATTGGTGCCGCTGTTGGTTGTCTTATAGATACCGCCGTCAGAGCCGAAATAAATCGTCGTCGGCAAAGAAGGCGCCACTGCGATAGCGTGTGAGTCGACGTGTAAACCCACCGCAGTTGCGGCGTTGTTCGTAAAGCTGGTCCCACCATTGACAGAACGTCCGAATGCCAGCGCCGGCGCGCCACCGATATAAACGTTATCGGCGTTGGTGGGGTCAACCGCAACGCCAATATCGTAGAAGCATTGCGGGGTGCAGAAATTGTTATCAATCCGCTGGGCCCAGGTCGCACCGCCGTCTATAGAGCGTTGGACAGTTCCGCCGTTGAAACCAGACGCCGCATAGACCGTCACAACTCCGAGTCCGGATCTATGCAGTGCCAGTTCGGTTCGAGAAAGGGTGACTCCCACACCTGCCGTAAAGGTTCGCGCGAACGCGGGGACAGGCGCAAGAGCATTGATTGACCGATACACGCCGCCGTCACCGGCGTTGAGTGCGTCAGCCAGCGTGCACAGCACGAGATCGGGATTACCCGGATCGATGACGACGTCGACCGTGGCGTTATTCACTGACGCCGGCCCTGTCATCACCATTTTGGTAAAGGTCGGATCGGCCGATGTCGCATCGGTTGAACGATAGAGACCGCGGTTGGGTAGGACGTTGTTTGCAACACCGCCGCTGCCGCCGATGCCGGAGCCGGAGGCGACAAAAATGGTGCCCGGAAGAGTCGGGTGCACGGCTATGGCGCCGATGCCACGACCGGTAAAAATGTCAACGTCGGTCGGATCGTCATTGAAGGGTCCGCTGATGACCGGACTTGCGGTGCTGGCATTGTCAATGCGGTAAACGCCGACACCAAAAAAGCAGTCGCCGCAAAAGCCGGTTTCACCGGTGCCGACATAAATCGTATCGGGTTGCGAAGGCGCAATCGCAATCGCGCCGATGGCGAGCGAGAGCGCGTTATCCATCAACGGTGTCCAATTCGTCCCACCGTCCGTCGAGCGGTAAAGGCCGCCCTGTGCCGCGCCGACATAAACAATATTGGGGTTCGTCGGATGCACGGCAATCGAAATGGTGCGTCCTGAAACCGGCGTTGATACTGTGAGCGTTTGCCCGTTGGGAATGGGCGCTGGGCCGAGAGGAGTCCAAGCCGCCAGCAACGAGTTTTTTATGTTGGATTGTCGCATTCTCGCCACGCCCTCTTCCTGTAGTCCCATCTGGCGGATGGCTGCTTGACGTACTTGCGGATCAAACGGCGTATCTTTGCTAATTCCGCGCTTCAATGCGATACCTTCGGCACGCCGCGTCATAAACTCTTCCTTACTGAGTTCACCGCTTGTGACCCTATATTTTGGCAAATCGGGGTCGTCATCCGAAAAAGAAAGATTAATCGCTCCAGTTACGATCAGCGATAGTAATACAAAAGTCAGAACTGCGAGCACGACGAGTAGGCGGCGAATGAAAGACGTCATTTTGTTTCCTCTCAAAAACCAAACTTGTGAATTGGGCGAGGACAGCCACGGAACCAAGTTCCGTGAGCACAACTCTCTGGCTAAGATCTAATTTCCAGCAATAGATCGAATCTAAAGTTGATTGTGTCCTAAATCGAAAACCATCGGGATGCGCCGAATTTAGAACCTGTTTGTGACTTAGTCAAGAAAACGAACGCGCCGCTTGCCGATATGCCTGAATTTTGTTTGATCTGTTGTTGTATGATTAGCAAATGCAACTAGCACTCATAGAATCTTTAATGGTAACCCTCCTGCTCTGTTTATCCTCGGGAGACGAGACGAACAAGGGATTCGTCGCTTGTTTACCCGCAGGCGTAAAGCTGGAAGAAGTTGTCACCGCCCCTCAGTTGAAATCGGCTACCGTGACCGCTTCCAAGCGCGTAACCATCGGAGAAACGCTTTCACGTCTTAAGGCCCATTGTCAGAAAGGCAAGCTAATTGCCGGCAGCGGGCGGGAAATCCGTTTCTACCGGCTAATCGGCTGCTGGGGCAATCCTCCTGACGACTATCAAGAGCAGCTTGCGCGACAAAACCAGGAGCTTCAGCGGCTGAAGAAGAAGTACACGGTTGTGGAGATACCCTGCGCCCAGATCGATCCGCGGCAGATTCAGTGAAAGCGTGTAGCCTCAGTGCGGCCCGCAGCGTTGTGCTATTGTGACGTCCGCACTGATCTGGCGAATTCAAAACTCTCGAAGGAGCTTTTATGCACATCAAACCGGGCCGCGTCGTCTTGTCGTTCGTCTTGCTCTGTGTGGTGGGTGGCAATCTTTGCGCGCAAGACAAGCAAACGCCCATGACCAGGGAAGAGATTTTGCGGCGGCTCAAACCGACGCCGGGCCAACGCTACGAACAGGGCGATCTGGCCGCTGAGATTGCGCAGCGCGGCGTGGCCTTCAAGGTTGACGAAGGCACGCTGGCCGAATTCCGCAAGGCTGGCGCGCGCACTTTCCTGCTCGATGCGCTTGAGCAGGTGGCGCATCCGAAACCGCCGCCGCCGCCGCCCGCGCGCGTCGAAGCGCCGCCGCCAGTGAATGCCGCTGAACCCGGCGCTGAAGCCGCACCTGCGCCCGCAGTGGATATTTCGAAATTGCCGTTGATCGAACAGGCGCGCCATCACGCGCTGGCCTTTATGGAGGAGCTGCCGAATTTCATCGTCACGCAATTCGTCACACGTTCGGTGCGCGAGCCCGAACACAAGGATTGGCAGGCGGAAGACAAGCTTGAGATCGAGTTGTCGTATCGCGTCAAAAAAGGCGAGCAATTCAAATTGCTCAAGCGCAACGACAAACCCACAACCATGAGTTATGCAGATTTGCGCGGGGCGACTTCAACGGGCGAGTTCGGCTCGATGTTGATTGCGCTCTTTGATGAGCAATCGCAGGCGGAATTCAAAGAGGTCAAACGCGAGACCTTGCGCAATCACGAAACCGTCGTTTACGAATACCGCGTGAAGAAGGCGTTTTCCAACAATACGCTCACCGACAAAACCAGCGGGCGCTCGGTCACGACGGCTTATTCGGGCAGCGTTTGGGTCGAGATTGCGAGCGGGCGCGTGTTGCGCATCGAGCATTCTTCGGATGACATTCAGCGCGGCTTTCCGATCACGATGGCCGAGAGCGCGGTCGAATATGATTGGGTGAAGATCAATGACGAACGCTTCCTGCTGCCGGTTTTGGCCGAAGTCATCCTGGGCAATGACAGCGAGCGCCGCTATTCGCGCAACGTGATCGAGTTGCGCAACTATCACATGTTCGAGACCGATCTGAAGATTACCAACTGAAGATTGGCCGCGCCCAGAACAGCCTGAGAGCTTTCAAGAAAGAGTCTTCACCACGAAGAGAGGAAGAAAGAACTGGATAATCTGGTAGCGGTAAAAATGTAAGGCTCATCAGTTTTTGTCGCGTAGCGACAGTTGAGTTTAGCAGTGGTTTTCAAACCACGGTAGATGTGCAAGGCGATTCCGCGTCGCTGACGCGACGCCTGAATTCAAGCGTCGCGTCAGCGACGCGGAATCGCTGCTCCGCTTTCCCGGCGTTGAAACGCCGGGCTAAATTCAGGTCGCCGCTACGCGGCTGCAAAACCGCAGCCTTACATTTTTACCACTACCGATAATCTTTCAGGCTACTCTTCGTGCTCTTCGTTTACTTCGTGGTTGCAATTTCTCGGTTTCGCTTAGCGCGGTGTGGACGCAGATGTTGGCGAGGCCGTTTGCTTCGCGCGCAAGAGCGCCGCCCGCGAGACGTTTTCAGCCGCGCATACACTGGGCTGCGGCTCCGGTTTTTGCGCTACTGCCGTTTGGCTGTTCGACACGGCGGCAGGTTTGCGACAACCGAGCAAGCTGCCAGGCAAGACACACAATAACAATATGCCGATGTACCGATTCATTGAGCGAACTCCGTTTTCCGGCCCGGCAGAAACTTGCGAATCCCCCACGCCAGCAACAAGCCGAAGAACAAATAGATCAGCGAATTTGCACTCAAACAGGCGCTCATTCCGTATTTGCTCGAGGCCACCGCAATCACCGTCGGCGCCAGCGCCGCGCCCAGCCAGCCAATCGAATTCATCAAGCCCAACGCCGTCGCGCGCCGCTGCGGCTTCACGACATCATAGAGCGAGGCCCAGATATTCGCGTCATAAATACCTTTGAAAAAGCCGAAGCCGCTCAGCGCCAGAATCAGCCAGGGCAGCGAGAGCGTCCAACCGGTCAGAAAGATAAACGCAACGCCGCCAAACAGGCCAACCGTTTGCGCCATCATGCGCCCGGCCAGATAG
This sequence comes from Acidobacteriota bacterium, assembly GCA_043740245.1. Classification (GTDB taxonomy): domain Bacteria; phylum Acidobacteriota; class Blastocatellia; order RBC074; family RBC074; genus JACPYM01. The sequence goes on from JAYUCP010000238.1 coordinate 12,283, forward strand.
CGCCGCGCCAAACGGTCGGCCAACACACCACCGACGACGACGCCGATCATCGAGAAGGTCTGCTGATATGCGGTGCCGCTGAAACCCGCCAGCGCCAGGCTCAAGCCGAACTTCTCTTTCAGAAAGGTCGGCATCCAGGTCGTAAACACCGAGAAGACGAAATTCGC
>JAYUCP010000239.1:0-2069 GCA_043740245.1 Acidobacteriota bacterium
CAGTACCGCGCGCGTCAGCAAGCGGAAGCTGTTCATCTATGCCAGTCCGCCTGATTTGACGCGCCGCTTGCTGACGCGCGCGGTACTGTCCCGACGCGCCAGATTTATCCTGTGTTTATCCCTGTTTCATTATCTTGACCGAACCATAAATCAAGCACGATCTAAAGGAGTATTGCAGATGAAGTATTCACTGAAGCGAGGGCGCTTCACCTTCCGCCTCTGGCCGCTCGCCCTGGTGTTGGCCGGGCTGGCGTTTGTCACTTATCAATTTACACGTCCCGTTCAGCACGCCCGTGCGGCGGCGGCCCCTTTGCAAGCCGCCCAGCCAGCCCAAAGCACGCCGGTGCGCTTCATCGCCTTTGGCGATATGGGCACGGGCGACGCCGACCAATATGCGCTGGCGAAACAAATGGCCGCCTGGCAAACGACGCATCCCTTCGACATGGCTTTGCTGCTGGGCGACAACATTTATCCTGATGGCAATCCGGCCGATTTGCCCGCGAAGTTTGAAAGGCCCTACGCCGAATTGTTGCAACGCGGCATTCGCTTTCAGGCCGCGCTTGGCAACCACGATGTGGTGAAGGGGCGCGCGGCGCAGATTAGTTATCCCAACTTCAATATGGGCGGGAAGGCTTATTACTCCTTTACCAAAGGCGTCACGGCGGCGGGGCAAAGCCTGGTCGAATTTTTTGCGCTGGATTCGAATAGCATGTTTTCCGCGCAGTTGAAATGGTTGGAAGGCGCGCTCGCGGCCTCGCCCGCGCCTTGGAAGCTGGTCTTCTTTCATCATCCGATCTATTCATCGGCCACCACGCACGGGTCTGACACCGGTTTGCGGGCGAAGCTGGAACCGCTGTTCGTGCGTTATGGCGTGACGGCCGTGTTCAACGGGCACGATCACGTTTATGAACGCACCAAGCCCATGCAAGCCGTGCAGTATTTCGTCGCGGGCGCGGCCAGCGGCAAATTGCGGCGCGGCGATTTGAATCGCAAGAGTCCCTTTTTTGCCACCGGCAATGACGAGATCGGCAGCTTTTTGTATGTCGAGGTGACGAACACGCAACTCAGCTATCAAGCCGTGGATGTCACGGGAAAAGTCATTGATGCGGGCAAACTGTCGCCCAAAGCTGCGCCAGCGCCCGCGCTGGCAGTCAACACGGTTGTCGTCGTGCCCGCTGCCTTACCCCAACCGGCCACGGCCAAAACCTCAGCGGCTGGCGCCACAGCCAAGCCTGAGACAGCCAAGCCTAAAAATCCGCCGCAAGGCAGCGCCCCCACAGCCGCCGCCAACAATGGACAGCCCAAGCTGACCGCCGATGACGCCCGCACCATCGCTTTGCAGCAGGTGCAGGGCACGGTCGAACGCAACGAATTGAAGCGCAAGAAAGGCCTGATGGTTTACGCGGTAAAAATCCGCAACGGCAAAGACTCGGCTGAAGTGCTGATCAATGCCGCTGATGGCACCGTGGTGGACATCAAACACAAATAACCTGCTGCGTCCCTGTCCCACGTGGGCGCAGCCACTGATTGAGAGGAAACCTTATGACGAATCACCATCGCTTTTTATTTGGCGCGCTGGCGCTGCTCGTGCTCGCCGCCATTTCAGCGCCCGCGCAGGAACGGCGCGTGCAAATGAAAGACCTGCCGCCCGCCGTCAAAAAGGCTGTGCAGGAACAAAGCCAGGGCGCAACGCTGCGCGGACTTTCAAAAGAGGTCGTTGACAGCAAGACCGTTTATGAAGCCGAACTGCGCGTCAACGGCCACAACAAAGACGTGCTGCTCGACGCCGACGGCAACGTGCTGGAAATCGAAGAGCAAGTCACGCGCGCGTCACTGCCGGAACCGGTCAAGGCCGCGCTCGCCAAGGCCGCAGGCAAGCGCCGCGTACTCATGATCGAATCCATCACCAAAGGCGGCCAGCTCACCGCCTATGAAGCGCATCTGCGCCGCGGCGTCAAAGCCGTCGAACTGAAATTCGCGCCCGATGGCAAGCCGTTATAAAACGCGTTGCATCATGTACAAATCGTGTGCGGGAGTGCGCCGTGTCAGTAGCCCGACCGTGAGGGAGG
>JAYUCP010000240.1:0-5083 GCA_043740245.1 Acidobacteriota bacterium
AAGACGCTGTGCAGCCGATGCTCGCCGGACAGGTTACGCAGATGCAGGCGGTGGAGCGCGCGCTGACGCCGCTCCGGGCTTACATGCTCAAGCACACGCGCGAACGCGACCTCGCGCTCTTCATTCGCCTGTCGTCAAGCCCGCGCCCGCAAACGGCGAATGATGTCACAACGGTTGCCCTCGTCCCGGCTTATATGATTTCGGAGTTGAAGACGGCATTTCAAATCGGCTTCGTCCTCTTCATTCCATTTCTGGTGATAGACCTGGCCGTCTCATCCGTGCTGCTTTCGATGGGCATGATGCAGTTGCCGCCGGTCGTCGTTTCGACGCCGCTCAAACTGCTGCTCTTCGTGATGGTGGACGGCTGGTATCTGATTATCGGCTCTCTCATCAACAGTGTTTATTGATGAAGGATGAAGGATGAGGGATGAGGGATGAAAACGCCCTCAGCCTTCATCCCTCATCCTTCATCCTTCATCCCTCATCCTTCATCCTTCATCCTTCACCTTATGTCTGACGCACTCATCATGACGTTGATGCAACGCGCGCTGGAGACCCTGCTGTGGGTCACGGGGCCCTTGCTGGGCGCGGCTATTGCCGTCGGTGTATTGGTGAGCCTGATACAGACATTGACCTCGATTCAGGATCAGACATTCTCGTTCGCGCCGCGCGTCGCAGCGATCTTTCTGGTCTTTCTTTTCATGTTTCCCTGGGCGTTGCGCGTGCTGGTGACGTTCACGGCGACGCTGCTAGCAGATTTCACGCCCTACATCAGATGAGCGATTTGCTGAACCACCGATGTCTTTGGCGTGCGTGCGGCACAGACCTTGGTCTGCTCTTGGCGGCGATACGCCACGAGGGCGACCCATGCGGCGGTCTGTGCCGCACGGACGCCAAAGACGGCGTGTCCCCCCTTGTAGTAGCGAATTTATTCGCGGCGTGACAGCGCGAATAAATTCGCTACTACAAGGGGAGCTACCGTGCGCTCACACAGCGCCGTTGTTATGGATCCAATCATCCTGCCCTTGCGGCCCGTCTTGCTCTTTTGTGTCGTGCTGGCGCGTGTCGGCGGGCTGGTGACCTTTGCGCCGTTTTGGGGCAATCAGGCGGCGGCACCGCGCATTCGGGCCCTGCTGGCGCTGGCCTTGGCGCTGGTGCTGACCCCGGCGGTCGCCGCGCGTATGGTGACGCCACCCAACGACCTGCTGGGCTTTGGGGTCGTGATCGTTCTGGAACTCACCACCGGTTGCGTGTTCGGCTTTACCGGACGCTTGATCTTTAGCGCGCTCGATTTGGCGGCGCAGATGCTGAGCCTGCAACTGGGCCTCACGCTCGGCAGCATCATTGACCCATCCACGCGCGCGCAAACCACGGCGCTCGGCACACTGGCGCAGATGTTCGGCTTGATGGTCATGCTCGCCGCCGATGGGCATCACTGGGTGCTGGCGGCCACGGTCAGAAGTTTTGACACGGTCGCGCCGGGCGGCTTTCTGATGAATCCGGCCTTGGCCCGCTTGCTGCTGCGCCTTTCGGCGGATGCGCTCGCTGTCGGCGTAGCGTTGGCGGCCCCCGCCATCGTCATCTTGCTCACCGTCGAATTCGCGCTGGCGTTGATTGGCCGCGCGGCGCCACAGCTTCAAGTCATGCTGCTCGGCTTTCCGGTCAAATTCATCGCCGGCATGTGGCTGCTGGGCGGGGCGCTCTATTTTCTGCCCGGCGCGGTGCGCGGCGCGTTGAGCGCCGTCAAAGGCAGCTTGGCTCATGTGTTGGTGGTAGTCAGTAGTCGGTAGTCGGTAGTCGGTAGTCGGTAGCCGGTAGGTTTTCAGAGACAACTACAGTTGGTCGCTGATCTCACTCCATCGCCAACCAAGTACGACATTCGAGGACTACCGACTACCGACTACCGACTACTCAACAAGATGTCCAGCGACAAAACAGAAAAGGCGACACCCAAGCGCCGCGAGGATGCGCGGCGCAAAGGGCAGCTTGCGCGGCGGCCCGAATTACCGGCGGCGGCCAGTTTTTTGGCGGCGCTGGCGGTGCTCGAAGCCACGGGGGCGGAGATTGTGGCGCGCAGCGGGCATCTGCTGGTGGTCGTGGCGCAGCAAATAGAAAATCCGGCGCCGCTCACGCTCACGTCCGTGCACGGTATTTTGCTGGCTGCCGCCGGTCAATTCGCCCTGTTGACCTTGCCCGTAGCCGCCACGTTGCTGTTGACCAGCCTGGCCGGCAATTTCGTGCAGGGCGGTTTCGCCTTTACGCCCGAGGCGCTGACACCGCGCCCCGAGCGTTTCAATCCGGCGGAAAATTGGAAAAAAGTATTTGGGCTCGACCGCCTGGTGGAGCTGTCAAAGCAATGCCTGGTGCTCGCCGGGATTGGCCTGGCGTGTTACGGCCTGTTTGCGCGCGCCTTCGACAGCGCGGCTGCAATGGTGGGGCTGGCGGCGGCGGATACGCTAAAAACCACCGGCGCCTTGCTGGCGCAACTGGGCTGGCGCGCGGGCGCTGTGCTGTTGGTATTGGCGGCGCTCGATTACGGCTACGGCTGGTACAAACACGAACAGTCGTTGCGCATGAGCAAGCAGGAGATCAAGGACGAGTTCAAGCAACAGGAAGGCGACCCAATGGTCAAAGGGCAACGCCGCCGCGCCGCGCGCGCGTTGGCCATGCGCCAGGTCGCGCAGGAAGTGCCGCGCGCCGATGTCGTCGTGACCAACCCGACGCATTTCGCCGTGGCCCTGAAATACGACCGCGCAACACAAGCGGCCCCGATGGTCGTGGCGAAAGGCGCTGATTGGATGGCGCTGCGCATCAGGGAAATCGCCAAAACACACAACGTCCCGGTGATCGAAAATCCGCCGCTCGCGCGCGCCCTGTACCGCGAGGTGGATGCGCGCGGCGTCATTCCGCCGGAGTTCTTCCGGGCGGTCGCCGAATTGCTGGCCTATGTTTACCGGCAACGCGAGCAGGCCGCGAGTTGAGTTGAAAATTCGGGTAGTGCTTAAGTCAGGTGAGACGTGTCAGTAGCCCGCGCATCAGCAAGGGCTACTGACACGCCGTCCCACTCGATTTAGCCACTACCAAAATTCGCAACCGTGCCAGGTAGCTGATGGCCCGCCCACGGTTTGCCATCACCGCCCGTAAGCCAACCTTAAGTCCTGCTTCACTGGCGCCGATAAGCGAAACTGAGATGTCAACGAAAGCTACAGACGAAGCGGTAAACAGTGCAAGTCTCCTCCATCCACGCTTTCATCGGACCTGGTGAACGCCCACAGCTCTGACGCCACGCCAAACGGGTCAGGCTATGCAATCTGTCCAGCCGGAACGCGCCGGAAGTTTTCACGCAACCCTGCCGAAAAGCCGCTTGGATCGGCCCAGTAAGCATTCACGCGCCACCATCCATCCATCCGGCGTTAGGGCGGCAGTTTGAGCGCAGTCCTAAAACAACCGGCAAGGGACAATCAATGGCTGCTGCAACACCCGCGCTCGAACTCAACAAACTTTTAGCCCGCACTGAAGAACTGCTCAACGGCGCCAGCGAAGACAACCAACACGGCCAGGCCGACCTGCGCGATCTCTTCCACCGCACGCGCGCATTGGCGGCCGAGTTGATGCGCGACAACGAACAACTGCGCGCGCAGAACCTGTTGCTCGAACGGCAGAAGCTGGAAACCGGGCAACGCTTCGAAAGCAGCCGCTTCGGCATCGAGAACGAACAACTCAAGGCCGAGTTGAATCTGCTGCATACGCAAATCGCCGAACTCGAAAAGCGCGCCCAGAAATTCCGCCGCCGTTATGAGGACGTCGAGCAATACAACATGGCGCTCTCCAGCGTTTACATCGCCTCCAATCAACTGCATTCCACGCTGGATTTTTCCGAAGTCGTAAAAATCGCTTCGGAAATTCTCTGGAATCTGGTGGCCGCGCCGGTCTTTGCGATCTTCCTGCGCAACGAAAAGACTGGGGCGTTGGCCCTGATCGGCGGCCAGGGCCTCGAGGGGCGCTTCCCCAACGGCGTGTTGGAGCACAAGGAGGGGCTGGCGCACGACGCACTTACCGCAGGGGTTTCGGGCTTTCTTGACGAAGTTGTCAGCGGCGATCCGCTGGCCGCCGTGCCGCTCAAGCTCGAAGGGCGCGGGGTGATCGGTCTCATCACCATTTACGAGATCGAAAAACATAAAGGCGGGTTGAGCGCTCTCGACAAGGAACTCTTCGATCTGCTCGCCAGTCAAATGGCGACCGCGCTGACCAGTTCTAAGGTTTACAGCGAGACCATCAAGCAGGTGAAATCCATGGAAAGCTTCATCAACCTGATCAAGCCGGCCTAAGTACGCCGGCCAGTAGGTTGTTTACAGCGGTTTTCAGATGCGTACGACCTGCGGGCATCAGACGCAACGTAGGGGCAGACCTGTGTGTCTGCCCCGGTGGCATTTGCAGCCTGCGAGTTCGTCTGACGCGACCGGGGACACACAGGTCTGCCCCTACGTTGAGGTCGCACGCAATCGCAAACCGCTATAAGGAAATGCGCGAGCCGGTCACACAACCGATAAGCACTCCAACCAAAGGAACACACGATGCCTGTGAACAAATCCTTTCTGATCGTTGACGATTCAAGCACCATGCGCCAGCTCATCATCATGACCTTGAAAAAGCTCGGCTGCGCGTCCGTGATTGACGCGCCCAATGGCGTCGTGGCCTTGGAAAAACTGGCCGCCCACCCGGTGGACATCGTTTTCACCGACATTGATATGCCCGAAATGAACGGGCTGGAATTCATCGAACAGGCCCGCACGCTTTACACCAACCTGCCCATCGTCATCCTCTCGACACACGGGCATGACGACATGCGCGACAAAGGTCTGGCGCTCGGCGCGAATTACTATTTGACCAAACCGCTCTCGGGCTTGGCCGTCACCGCTGTGCTGGAACAAATCTTCCCCGAGATAGAGCTATAGCCCTGCCCGAACCCCAATGGCGCGGCATCCACTAAGGAACGGACTGGAAATAACGCTGCCAAATCAACCACGGGGCGCACGGGGAACACGGGGAAGAACAACCACAATTGACTGGCTTTCCCCGTGAA
>JAYUCP010000241.1:0-31671 GCA_043740245.1 Acidobacteriota bacterium
CGACGTGCGCTTGCGCCATAAACAAGTTGTCGTCGCCCACACGCGTAAGGCCGCCGCCATTGGCCGTGCCGCGATTGAGCGTGACGTATTCGCGGATGATATTGCGTTGGCCGATGATCAGACGCGTCTCTTCGCCATTGAACTTCAAATCCTGCGGCGGTTGGCCGATGGAGGCGAAGGGATAGACGATGGTGCCGCTGCCGATTTCGCAGGGGCCTTCGATCACGACGTGGCCGGCAATCTCAACATCGTCATGTAATTTGACGTGCGCGCCGATGAGCGAATACGGGCCGACGCTGACATGGCTGCCCAGTTCGGCGCTGGCATTGATGATGGCGGTGGGATGAAGCATCGGATTGCGGATTGCGGATTGCGGATTGCGGATTTGTTCTGCCGCATACGCGCCGCAGGTTTAAGGCTTTTTGTTGCGATCTGCCAGAGCCGAAGAGATGTTGGCCTCGGCGACCAATTGACCATCCACGAACGCTTCGGCGTGCAGTTTGGCGTAGCCCATCTTGTATTTGAGTACGGTCACTTCGAGGCGCAATTGATCGCCGGGCACGACGGGGCGGCGGAACTTGGCTTCGTCAATGCCGGTGAAATAGAGCAGCTTTTCCTCGCGGTTCGGGATTTCGCGGAAGAGCAAGATCGCCCCGGCCTGCGCCATCGCTTCGACAATCAGGACGCCGGGGAAGACGGGCGCGCCGGGGAAATGGCCTTGAAAGACGTGCTCGTTCATCGTGATGTTTTTGATCGCCACCAAGCGTTTGAGCGGTTCGATCTCGAGCACGCGGTCAATCAGGAGCATCGGGTAGCGATGCGGAATGATGTTTTGAATTTCGTTGATGTCCATATTGATAGTCGCGTAAGTCTGGTGAAGTCTCGGCAAGTCTGGAAAAGTCCGCTCGACTTCCCAGACTTTGCTAGACTTCACTGGACTTCTCATGGCCTTTTTCTAGTTTCTTCAAACGGTCGAACAACTCCGGCAAGCGCGCATACAGCACTTGCGACTTGCGCCAAGCCTGATAATCCATCGCGGGCATCATGCCGCCCACCAGTTTGCCTGCTGCGACGCTTTTGGTCACGCCGGTGCGGGCGGTGATGACGGCGCGGTCGCCGATGGTGATGTGCTGGTTGGTGCCGATCTGGCCGGCGATGATGCATGCCTTGCCGACCTTCGTGCCGCCGGAAAAGCCCGCCAGCGCGGCGACGACGGTGTCTGCGCCGATTTCGACGTTGTGGCCGATTTGGACCAGGTTGTCGAATTTCGCGCCGCGCCGGATGCGTGTTTCGCCGAAGCCCGCGCGGTCTACGCAACAGTTCGCGCCGATCTCGACATCGTCTTCGATGACGACGCGGCCCACTTGCAAGAGCTTGAATTGATGCCCTTGTTCGTCGGGCGTGAAGCTGAATCCATCCGCGCCGATCACTGTGCCGCTGTGTATGCAGCAGCGCGCGCCGATTTCAGTATCATCATAAACCGAGACGTTGGCGAAGAGCACTGTGTCATCACCTACGACACAGTGATCGCCGATGACGACGCCGGGATGCAGCGTGACGCGGTCGCCGATGTGAGAGTGACATCCGATTGTTACGCGCGGATGAATCGAACAATCGGCACCAATGGATGAACCTTCGCCCATTGCCAGGTCGGCGCTGACACCGCGCGGTTCGTAAGGCTTGCCGTAAAACAATTGAATGGCGCGGGCAAAGGCAAGTTTGGGCTGGGCGGCGATGAGCAGATTGCAAGTGGCAAGCGCCGCGTACTCAGCCAAGTTGCGCGGCACGATCAAGACCGTGGCGGCGCACGTTGCGGCTTGCGCCAGACGCGGCGCTTCGGCGACCAACGTCACCGCGCCCGGTTGCGCGTCGTCGAGTGGCGCGACGCCTGTGATTTCAGCGCCGCCATCGCCACGCCATTCGGCAGCGAGTTGTTCTGCCAGTTCAGCCAGTTTCATAAAAAAGCCAATGGCAGGAAGTGGCGCGGCAAGAGAGAAGAGCATGGAGTTCAGCCTTTAGGCTGCGGCTGCAAACGGACAGCCTAAAGGCTGAACTCCATGCTCTTGAGCTTCGCGCTTAAACACGCTGGGCCATTTCTTTCGCTTCGCCGATTTCGCGCAACCACTCGGTAAACGCCTGCAAGCCGCGTTCGACCTGGATACGATGGCGTTCCGCTTTGCGTTTCAGCTTGCGGTGCGAGACATCTTCCAGCGGCGGCAACAACGCAAAGGTCGTATTGGCCGGTTGGAAATTGTCAGCATCCGCGTGCGCCAGATAAAACGTCAGCGAACCCAATGCCGAAGCGCGTGGCGGCGCGGCGGGTTCTTTGCCCAGCGCCAATCGCGCCGCATTCATGCCCGCGAGCATGCCGGTCGCCATCGCTTCGGTGTAGCCCTCGATGCCGGAAATCTGTCCGGCAAACAGAACGCGCGGATGGGCGCGCATTTGCAGGGTTTGGTGCAACAAGCGTGGCGAACAGATGTAGGTGTTGCGATGCATCTGGCCGAAGCGTATGAACTCGGCGTTTTCCAACCCCGGAATCAATCGCAGCACGCGTTTCTGCTCGCCCCATTTCAAATGGCATTGGAAGCCGACCATGTTGTAGGCATCGGCCAACAGGTTTTCCAAACGCAACTGCACACAGGCATACGGCGTGCGCCCGGTGCGCGGATCAACCAGTCCGACCGGTTTCATCGGCCCGTAACGCAGCGTCTCGATGCCGCGCCGCGCGGTCTCTTCGATGGGCAGGCAGCCTTGGAAATACTTCTGCTCTTCTTCCATGCCTTCGTGCGGCATGACTTTTTCGGCAGCGATCAGTTCACGGTAAAAATGTTCGTATTGCTCCTTATCCATCGGGCAATTGACATAATCGTCGCCGCCGCGCCCATAACGCGCGGCCTTGAACACGATGTCGTAGTTGATCGAATCGGCTTCGACAATCGGCGAGATGGCGTCGAAGAAATACAGGTCGCGCTCGCCCGTCAGCTTGCCAATCGCCTCGACCAGCGCGGGCGAAGCGAGCGGCCCGGCGGCAATGACAGTGATTTCGTCGGGCCTATCAGTGTGGATTGTGGTGACTTCTTCACGATGGATTTCGATGTTGGGATGTTGGTGCAGCGTTTCGGTGATGAGCGGCGAGAATTGCGCGCGGTCAACGGCGAGCGCGCCGCCTGCCGGCACCGCCACTTGCCGCGCAATGCGCAAGAGCAGCGAATTGCCCGCCGCCATTTCGTTTTTCAGCAAACGCGGCGCGCTGTTTGGTTCGTCGGTTTTCAACGAATTGCTGCACACCAGTTCGGCAAAGTGACTGGTGCGATGCGCGCCGGTCGCGCGTTGCGGCCGCATTTCAAACAGCCGCACGCGGCAGCCGCGCTCCGCCGCTTGCCAGGCGGCTTCTGAACCGGCGAGTCCGGCGCCGATGACGTTGATGATTTTCTGAGTTTCCATAACAACTCTCGCCTACCTTGATCGTTTGGGGCGCAATGATAGCAGATGAGGTCTGGTTATCTCAGCAACACTCCCGCAGTTCTGAAAAAGTTACCAAACTCGCAGTTGTCTCTTGCCTAACTTCAAAATGTCACTATACTGCTGCGGCACGGCGAGATAGGGTGTTGTTCTTGAATGTCAGTCCCAGAGCAAAATTCTTCAAGGACAATGGATAGGTAACGCGACTTACCTGGCCTTGGCAGTGTTGATGGCTTGTATAGCAGCAGGATGATCAACATTTGACTTCCTGCCCGCAAGCGACGGCGGCAAATCGGAATCCCCAGTTTCGAGCGGCGTGCAAGCCCACAGTTACAACGAGTCACGAGCGAATCACAAAACTGATTTCAGCAACGACCAGCGCTTTCCCCACTGCGAAGCATTTTGCTGCGCAGTCGTGAATGAGTGCCATTGCGGCCCATGCCCCGTGCCGCAAAATGCTGGCCGTTTTCGTTAAGATTCAACTTTTGCGTGTTGACTACCCCCGGATTGTTTCAATTTGGTGTTCGGCGGAGCCAATGAAGGCGCTGCCTAACTTCCCTGCTGCCGACTTACGCCTGGTCTATGGCTGTAGCTGTATTCCCCAGCCTGGACAAGCTTAGCTATTGGCGGCCAGTTGTCCGGTACGGAAGCCGAAGAACAAGATTGGTGGTGCTGCCTGCGTTATGCAGCGCGTGTCACTCCCGCCTCTGGTTGACCAGCCTCTGTTTGAATGGGTGTCCGGCGCGGTTTTCGGTGAATCGAGTTAGCAAGCATAGGTCATACACACAGCTTTTTGGGTTGGCTCTTTTTTGAACCCGGCCTGCGGGTTCGCCAAGCCAGCAATAACTCTCCCACTGTGTTTAGCTCCCCAGTGGTTCACGCTACTGAGCCTGGCTAGCTCATCCCTCACATCGCTGGCTCGGCCAGCAAAAGGAGTAACCATGAAAACGAAAAAGGCCGTGAAGTCTTTGCTGCCCCTCTTTGCCGTAGTGGCGCTGTCGCTGACGGTGTTCCTGGCTATCCGCACCGTCTCGGCAGCCTTCTCTGGCGCCATCTTCACCAGCACATTTAATAGCAATGTGGTGAACCAGAACCGCTATGACACCAAACCGGATGTCTACCTGAATGGCGGGCCGCAGAGCCTTAACGGTCCAAAGTTGCCGGATGGCACCTACTATTACCAAGTGACGAATCCCAATGGCGCGGTTTTGCTTTCGACCGATCTGGCGAATTGCCGCCAGTTGAAAGTCGTCAACGGTGTCGTGGCAGGCGTCACCGGGTCGTGCACCCATGCGAATGGCTTTTTTAATCCGGCCAATGGCTCTTGGCCGGTGCAGTTGATCCCGTTCGACGACACTCCCAACAACGGGGAGGAATACAAGGTTCACCTGATCCGCCAAACCAGCAGCACTTCGGTCGCCTTGGACGGGGTGCACATCAACTTCCGACAGGCCGATTCCAAGACGGACAATTTCAAAGTCAAAAGACAGATCATCTGCGATCCCTGTGATCCGGATGTGGCGCGCCTTTCCGGCCTAAAGTTTTTTGATGCCGATGCTGACGGCCTGAAGCAGATGAACGAGCCAGTGTTGGCCGGGGTGAAGATTTCGATCACGGTCGGCAGCAATCCGCCGGTGTTCGTCACCACCGGGCCGGACGGCGCCTGGAGCATCACCATTCCGAATGGCTCGTCTTATAAGGTCTGCGAAGTGCTGCCCATCACTTGCCCGACCGACCGGGCTGGCTCTTATTGGGTGCAGACCGCGCCCGCTCCCGATAGCCTGGGCGAGCAATGTTACAGCGGCACAGCCCAAGGCGCCGCGATCAGCGGACTCGATTTCGGCGATCTTTGTTTCGTGCCACCCAGCGGCGGCTATACGCTCGGCTTCTGGTCAAACAAGAACGGCCAGGCCATTCTGAAGGCGAATGACAACTATGCCGGCGGGTTGGCGTTCCTGCGCTCCCTCTGTCTGAAGGACTACAACGGCAACGATTTCGACCCGACGAACTATAACGACTTCCGCAACTGGCTGCTCAATGGCAACGCGGTCAACATGGCCTACATGCTGTCCGTGCAGTTGTCGGCCACCTCCTTGGACGTGCGCTACGGCTCGCTCAGTGACAACACCATCGTGGACGCGCGGACGCTGGGTCTGGGTCTGGTCAGGATCGGCGCGCTCAGAAACGCGGCCAACACGGAACTCTGCAACCCTGGCGGCAACCGCACCTTCACGGGCAGTCCGCTGCGGGATGACGAGGAAGTCCTCAAGAACGCGCTCGATGCAATTAACAACAACCGCTTGTTCTTTGCCTCGGCGACGCCTTGCGGCATTTGCTATCCGCTCTAAGCCGGGTTGTAAATCGCCACCTATGGCTGGCGGAGCGGCGGGGTTGAGCATCCCGCCGCTCCGCCATTTCTCTTTGGCCCGCTGAACTGAAGAAAGCCCGCCAACCGAAAAAAATGCTTGTCAGCAGCGGACAGCAATGCTACTTTCCGCGCCGCATCCTACCCAATAGCTCTCTTCTCCGCAGTATCAAGCATGCGCACAGGCACTCACCCTTACCGCCGCGCAGCCGACCCACGAAATCGGTACTGAACTTCTGAAGTTGCGGGAAACACGCCGGGCAGTTGTGTCGCTACCACGCCTGCGCCACACCGGCTTGCCCAAACCGCTCGCAACCTCGCAACCACCACACAACGCGATGACTGTCGCGCGACAGCCGTCCTCGCTCTTTTTGTAGCACTGTTTTGCTGGGTAAATTCCTGCAAGTCCCGCTCGCGCCGCGCCTGCCGTCCGGACAGCCAACGTCTGCCCGCGGCCTGCCCAGGCTGCGCCGCGCAAAGCCCACGGCCTGGAACCCAACGGCAATGTTCAGTATTGGGCAGCAACTTATCCCTGACTGGCCGATCATTGGCTTTCAAGGGCCGCGTTTCAGAAATGATGAGGGCGGCATCAATTATTCACTCGCAAGCCGACCAACTTTTGTCCTGGCACGCCAGTGAGTCGAACATCATCATTTCTGAAACACGGCATAGATCAGGTTTGGATTGGAGTAATGGTGATGGAATACTTTCGTTTACTGCTTTCGACTCTCTTTGCAACATTCACGCTCGCCGCAACGGTTTTGGCGCAAGGCCCGCCGAGTCTTTTCTTGCAACCGGCCACGCCCGCCGCGCCTGGCCGCAACGGCACGGCCGCCAGCCGCTTCGACGCGAACACGGATTTGATAGATCAAGGCGCGCCGGAATTTCTGCTGCAACTACCGGACGGCCCGGTCATCGTACTGCGGCAAAGCGGCCACGAACGGCGCGCGCCAGGCAACGCCGTCTGGCGCGGCGCGGTGCAGGGCCGCAACGATTGGCAAATCGTGCTGACGGTCAAAAGCGGCTTGCTGGCCGGCGCGCTGCGCAATGGCAGCGAGCTTTACGAAATCCGCCCGACCGCCGACCGCCGCCACGTCATTGAGAAACTCAATCCCGCCAGCTTTCAGCCCTGCGGCAACAGCCCCGCCGCCGCGCCCACAGCTACGCCGGGCGACGATTCGCAGTTGCAACGCCAAGCTGAAACCACGCAAGCCGCCACCGCGCCGGTCGAGATCCATTTGCTGTCGGTGTACACCACCGCCGCCAAAACCATGGCGGGCGGCCAGGCGCAGATCGAAGCCACGATTCAAGCCGCTGTGGACAATTCCAACGCGACTTTCATCAACAGCCAGGTCAATGCGCGCTACGTGCTGGTCGCCACCGCCGAAGTCAGCTACACCGAATCAGGCGTCCCCGCGACCGACCTGAGCTGGGCGCAATCCAATGCGGGCGTGGCCGCGTTGCGCAACCAGTACGGCGCGGACATGGTTTCGTTGATCGTGCAAAACGGCGGCGGCTATTGCGGCATGGGTTACGCGATGCGCAACCCCGGGCCGAGCTTTGCCAGTTCGGCGTTCCAGGTGACGGCGCTGACTTGCGCGGTCGGCAATCTGACTTTCGCGCACGAACACGGCCACAACCTGGGCATGGAACACGACCCAGCGAACGGCATCGCGCAAGGCAGCGCGTCGTACCCCTGGTCATACGGCCATTACGTGGACGGCGTTTATCGCACCGTGATGTCGTATAGCACGCCATGCACGGCGGGCTGCACGCGCGTGGCTTACTTCTCGAACCCGAACGTCAGCTATCAAGGCTTCCCGACCGGCCTCGCCGATCAACGCGACAACGCGCGCACGGCCAACGCCACTGTGGGCATCGTCGCCAACTTCCGCGCGCCCGCCAACATTGCGCCCGCCGCGCCGGGCAACTTGCTCGCCAACGCCGCCTCCAGCGTGGAGATCGTGCTGACCTGGGCCGACAATTCCAGCAACGAGACCGGCTTTCGCCTCGAACGTTCGAGCGACGGCGCGAATTTCGCCACCCTCAGCACCGTGGGTGTTAATGTGAATAGCTACGCCGACACTGGTCTCGCGCCCGCGACGGCCTACTACTATCGCGTCGTGGCGTTCAACAGCATCGGCGATTCGGCCTTCAGCAACACGGCCAGCGCCGCGACCAACGGTGTGCCGCCTTTCGCGCCGACCAATCTGGCGGCCAGCGCCGCCGCCACGCAGATCAATTTGAATTGGAGCGACAACGCCGGCGACGAGACCGGCTACAAGGTGGAACGTTCGCTGAACAACAGCGCCTGGACGCAAATCGCCACGCTGGGCGCGAACGCCACACTGTACAACGACACGGCGGTCAGCGCCGCGACGCTCTATTACTATCGTGTGCGCGCTTACGGCAGCGGCGGCGATTCGGCCTACACCAACACCGCCAACGCCACGACGCCCGCTGGCCCGCCCGCCGCGCCTGGCAATCTGACCGCGCTGGCCGTGGCGAGCACGCAGGTCAGCCTGACGTGGACGGACAATGCCGCGAATGAAACCGGCTACCGCGTCGAACGTGCGAGCGACGGCGTGAATTTCTCGACCGTCGCAATGCTCGGCGCGAATGCTGCCAGTTTCAACGACACCACCGTGGCCGCGCCCGCGCTGCTGTCGTATCGCGTCTGCTCTTACGGCAGCGGCGGCGATTCGCCGACGGCCAGCGCGACGGTCAATCTGCCCACCAACGGCCTGGCCGCGCCCTGGTCGCTCGGCAATCTCGGCACGGTCGGCGTGGGCGGCAGCGCCGGCTTGTTCA
Organism: Acidobacteriota bacterium; assembly: GCA_043740245.1. Classification (GTDB taxonomy): domain Bacteria; phylum Acidobacteriota; class Blastocatellia; order RBC074; family RBC074; genus JACPYM01. The sequence continues at coordinate 8,642 of JAYUCP010000241.1, forward strand.
GCGGCGTTTACACCGTGCGCGGCAGCGGCGTCATCGGCGGCAAAGCGGACAGCCTCTTTTTTGCTTATCAAACCTTGAATGGCGACGGCGAGATCCAAGCGCGGCTGAGCGCGCCGCAAAACACCGGCAGCAACGCGCGCCTCGGCGTGATGATCCGCGAGAGCCTGACGGCCAACGCGCGCCACACCTTCATGGGCATTGACGGCACGGCGGCCTTCCGCTGGATGCGCCGCAGCACGTCCAGCGGCAACACCAATTCGACCAACAGCGGCAGTGGCGCGCCGCCGCAGGTCTGGGTGCGCTTGGTGCGCGCGAGCAACACGCTTTACGGCTACAAATCGGCGGACGGCGTGAATTGGACGCTGGTCAATTCGGTGACGATTGCGCTGGGCACGAACATCTACATCGGCCTGGCCGTCAGTTCGGGGGCGAGCGGAACGTTGAATACGTCTGTGTTCGACAATGTCACGGTTGTGCAATAGCCCTGGCTATTTGCGCGCCAGGCAGCCTTCACCACGAAGAGACGAAGACACGAAGAACCGGCAGAAGCTTCTGTCTGTCTTCGTGTCCTCATGTCTTCGTGGTGAAGGCAGCCTGGCCCGTTTGCGCCATTCCCGGATAAAAAGAAATTGCCTTGCCCTCGCCGCCTGATTACAATCCGCCCCGATTCCGGTGGTCTGCTTGGTTTTGGCTGGTTGGTGACCCACGATGAAAGAATCCTTGCTCCGATTGTTAGCCTGTCCTACCTGTGGCAGCGATTTACCCTTGACCCTAACGCAACAAAACACCGCCAAGTTGGAGGCCCGTTATGGCGCTTAACGCACCCGAAGTGAATGTCGCGGAAGCCGTCTGGGGCGAGAACGGCGTGATGCGCCCGTCCAATTACGCAGTGCTCTTCGATGTCGAAGACGCGCATTGGTGGTTTGTCGGGCGGCGCGCGATTGTCTTTGCGCTGATTGAACAGGCCCTGGGTACGCACCGCTTCCAGCGTGCGGCCGTGGCAGCAGACGAAATAAAGGCCGAAGGGTTTGCTCAAAATTCATTCCGTCCGCTGCCAAGCCCGCACGCTGGAAGCGGTGCGTACCCAGGGCAAATCCTCGACATCGGCTGCGGCACCGGCGCGACGCTGGATCACCTGAAACGTTTCGGCACCGTGCAAGGCATTGACCTGTTTGATCTGCCGTTGCGCTTCTCGCGCCAACGCGGCCACCAGCGCGTGCTCTGCGCCAGTGCGACCGAACTGCCTTTTGCCACTGATTCTTTTGATCTGGTCACCGCGCTCGATGTGATCGAACATCTGGATGACGATGTGGGCGGCTTGCGCGAAATCCGCCGCGTGTTGAAACCGGGCGCGCCCGCCGTGATTTTCGTCCCGGCGTTTCAGGCACTTTGGGGGCCGAACGATGTGCAATCGGGCCACAAGCGCCGCTATCGGTTGCCGCAGTTGCAACGCGCCGTTGAAGCCGCTGGGCTGAAGCTGGAGAAAATCAGCTACGCCAACCTGGCGATGTTCGCGCCGATCTGGCTGGGCCGCCGTTTGCTGACGCTGCTGGGCAAAGAGGAGCAGGCCGAGAACCGCATCAATCATCCGTTCATCAACGGCGTCATCGCCAAACTCTTCGCCAGCGAAGCGGGCTGGTTGCGCCATCACTCGCTCCCCTTCGGCGTCTCGCTCGTCTGCGTGATGCGCAAAGCTGAATCGAAAAACTCATGAGCACGCTTACTTCATCCGCCCCAATTACAATCCGCAATCCGCAATCCGCTTCAATAGCTACTGGCCGCAATCCAAAGCTCTCGCTCTTCCTGCCCGTCTATAACGAAGAGGAAAACCTGGCGCGCCTCAACGCCAAAATCTTTGAAGCGATGGCGCAACTGGGCCAAAGCTTCGAGATCATTTATGTGGACGATGGCAGCAGCGACCGCAGCCTCGATCTGTTGCAACAATTCGCCGCTGCCGACCCGCGCGTGCGCGTCGTCGCCTTCCGGCGCAACTACGGCCAGACGGCGGCGATGGCGGCGGGCATCCACGCGGCGCGCGGCGAAGTCCTCATCCCGATGGACGCCGATTTGCAAAACGATCCGGCGGATATTCGACGCTTGTTGGAAAAACTTGATGAGGGCTACGACGTGGTGTCTGGCTGGCGCAAAGACCGGCAAGATGCCTTCATCACGCGCACCTTTCCGTCGCGGCTGGCGAACGCGCTGATCTCGCGCATCGGCGGCGTGCCGCTGCACGATTACGGCTGTTCGCTCAAAGCCTACCGCCGCGACGTATTGAAAGAGGTGAACCTTTACGGCGAGATGCACCGCTTCATTCCGATCTACGCCGCCTGGGCGGGCGGGCGCGTGACGGAGATTCCGGTGGCGCATTACGCGCGCACGGCGGGACAATCGAAATACGGCCTCTCGCGCACGATCAAGGTCGTGTTTGATCTGGTGACGATCAAGTTCATGGCGAGCTATCTGACCAAGCCGATTTACCTGTTCGGCGGCGCGGGGCTGGTGTCGTTTATCGTTTCGGCGCTGGCGGGCGGCTTGGCGTTCTTGATGAAATTCGTCAGTTGGCCGCACCACGCCGATTTCATCCAAACGCCGTTGCCGGTGGTGGCGCTGGTCCTGTTCGCGCTGGGCGTGCAGTTTTTCCTGATGGGCTTGATCGCGGAGATGGTGGTGCGGACGTATCACGAAGCGCAGGACAAGCCGATTTATACGGTGAAGGCGCGCTTCAATTTCGAAGACGAGGCCGCCGATTGAGGGTGGCGCCGGCAAACCGCACCGAACGGCCGCACCGAAAACACAGGACGCAAGCATGTCCGAACTCGCCAATCCGCACGACAAATTTTTCAAGGAACTCTTCGGCCAGCCCGACACGGCGGCGGATTTCATCACCAACTACCTGCCCGCTGAAGTCGTCGCGTTGCTTGATCTGACGACACTGACGCCGGAAAAAGACAGCTTCATTGACGAGGAATTGCGCGAGCACTTTTCCGACTTGCTCTATCGCGCGCAACGCCGGGCGGGCGGCGAGCTTTTCATCTATCTGCTGTTTGAACACAAGAGCGCGCCGTCCGATTGGGTCGCCTTTCAGTTGCTGCGCTATCAAGTGCGCTTTTGGGAACAGCATCTGGCGCAGGGCGCGCAGCAATTGCCGGTGATACTGCCTATCGTGTTTTATCACGGCACAACGCGCTGGACTGCCGCGCCGCGCTTTCAACCGCTGGTCGCGTTGGAGGGCGCGGACGAATTGCGCCGCTACGTGCCGGAGTACGAATACCTGCTGTGCGATCTGTCGGCCTACGCGGTTGAAGAATTGAAGGGCCGGGTCATCCTGCGCGTGGGCCTGGAAATCCTGAAATCCATCTTTGCCGCGCAATCATCCGAACGGCTGGCAGAGTTGTTCGGCTTGCTGATCCGGGCGCAAGAGCAAAGCGCGATAGAATTTCTGCGCACCGTGCTGCTATATTTGTCGCACGCGGGCGCGCGCACCAGCGCCAGCGACTTAAAAACGGCGCTCAACCGGGCGATTGAACAACAGACCGATCAAGGAGAACCAGTGATGCAAACGATATTTGATGAATATATTGATCTCGGCAGGCAGAAAGGGTTGCAACAAGGACTGCTCTTGCTCACCTTGCGCCAAGTCCAACATCAAGTCGGCCCGCTTGCGGAAGAGACGCGCGCGCAAATCAGCGCGCTCCCGGCAGAACGGCTGGAACTGCTTGGCGAAGCCTTGCTTGATTTTCGCGCGCCAGAGGATTTGGCGCTTTGGTTGCGCGCGCATGGCGGCACGCTCGCGGTGCAACACTAAAGCAACGAAGGGACGGGCGCGGATGTGCGGCATAATCGGTTACGTCAATCACGATCAGCAGCAACCCAGCAACGAAGCCGTCGCGCGCGCGATGAACGCGGCCATCCTGCATCGCGGCCCCGATGACGAAGGCTTTTATTTCAACGGCCACGTCGCGCTGGGCATGCGGCGGCTTTCGATCATTGACCTGGCGGGCGGCCACCAGCCCATCTGCAACGAAGACCGTTCGGTCTGGGTCGTTTTCAACGGCGAGATTTATAACTTCCCCGCCTTGCGCGAACAGTTGCTGCAACGCGGCCACACGCTGCGCACGCAATCCGACACCGAAGTGCTCGTGCATCTTTACGAAGAGTACGGCGACGAACTCGTTCAGCACCTGAACGGCATGTTCGGTTTTGCGTTGTGGGACACGCGGCGGCAGCGGCTGTTGGTCGCCCGTGATCGCATGGGAGAGAAGCCGCTTTACTTCACGCAGACCGGCGAAGCCTTTGTCTTCGCGTCCGAATTGAAAGCCCTGCTGCAACATCCATCCGTTGAGCGCAAATTGAATCTGCTGGCGCTGCGCAAATATCTGCAATACGAATTCGTCCCCTCACCGCACACGATGATCGAGGGTGTGTGGAAGCTGCCGCCCGCGCACCGGCTGATCTTTGAACGCGGGCAGTGGCGGCAGGAACGCTATTGGCAACTCAGCTACGAACAGGAACGGCTGCGCATCAGCGAGGCCGACGCCATGCACGAAGTCCGCCGTCTGTTGCGCGAGGCGGTGCGCATTCGCTTGCTCGCCGACGTGCCGCTGGGCGTGCTGTTATCGGGCGGGATTGATTCGAGCGCCGTTACCGCAATGGCGTGCGAAGCGGCGGCAGGCCGCGTCAAAACCTTCAGCATCGCCTTTGAAGAAAAATCGTTTGACGAATCTTCCTACGCGCGGCTGGTCGCCGAGCACCTGGGCACGGAGCATTACGAAAAGCGCTTCAGCGAACACGACATGCTCGACATCGTGCCCGAAATCCCGCGTCTGTTGGACGAACCGTTGGGCGATGCCTCGCTGATCCCGACCTTCCTGGTTTCGCGTTTCACCCGCGAACACGTGACGGTGGCGCTGGGCGGCGATGGCGGCGACGAATTGTTTGCGGGCTATCCGACGTATGTGGCGCATCGTATGGCGGGCTATTACAACGCGCTGCCGGCCTTCGTGCGCAAAGGCCTGATCGAACCGGCGGTCGCGCGCTTGCCCGTTTCGACCGACAACCTCTCTTTTGATTTCAAAGCGAAACGTTTTATCAGCGGCGCGGCGTTGCCGACGGGCTTGCGCCACACCGTCTGGATGGGTTCGTATGACGCCGCGTTGCAACGGCAACTGCTGCACCCCGACATCATCGCCGCCTGCCCGGATGAAGCGGTGTTTGATGAGGTGAGCGCCTACAACCAAACCAACGGACACGACGCGGTTGAACAAATGATGAAGCTAGACGCGACGCACTACCTTTCGGAATGCGTGCTCTTCAAAGTAGACCGCGCCAGCATGGCCGCCTCGCTGGAAACGCGCGCGCCGCTGCTGGATCACACCTTCATCGAATTCCTCACGCAGTTGCCATTGAACATGAAGTTGCGCCGCTTTACGGGCAAATACATTTTGAAACAAGCCATGCGTGACCGGCTGCCGCGCGCGGTGATTGACCGGCCCAAGAAAGGCTTCGGCATGCCCGTCGCCAAATGGGTCAAGGGCGAATTGCGCCCGCTGGTGCGCGATACGTTCGCGCCGGAACGGATGGAGCAACGTGGATTGTTCAACGCAGCGTTCGTGCAGCGCATGCTCGATGAGCACGAGCGCGGCGTGGCCGATCATCGCAAATTGATTTGGACGCTGTTGATGTTTGAGCTATGGCCGGGGATGGGGTAAAAGAGCACGCGCAACTTGCGCTTTAGCATCCGAGATTCCGAGCTATGGCAAAACCCAAATCCACCCTCCGCGATTACATCGAACAGGCGCTGATCACCGTGATTATGGCGCTCTTCGGCATGACCTTCATCGCCCAGGCAGTCGAGGTCCCGACCGGCTCGCTGCAAAACACCATTCACATCGGCGATCATTTCTTCGTCAACAAATTCATCTTCGGCAAACGCACGCCGGGGTTGGGGCCGTTGCAACCGGCGCGCGACATACGGCGCGGCGAGGTGATCGTCTTCAAACTGCCGAGCGACCCCAAGGTCAATTACGTCAAACGCGTGATCGGCCTGCCCGGTGACACGGTGCAGGTGCGCGGCGCGGCCGTTTTCGTCAACGGCCGGGAACTGCCCGAACAGCGCGTGCACGTGGACCTGACCGGCGATTACAACGCGCGTTCGGCCCTGCTCGAAATCAAGACCGACCCGCCGCCGCCCGGCGCGACTTACAAGACCTATCACGATCAAGCTGACAGCGGCACGGCGCACGCTTACATGGAAACCGCCGCCAAGTACGCCGTCAAAGAACCCTTCACCGTGCCGCCCGACAGTTACTTCGTGATGGGCGACAGCCGCGACAACAGCGTGGACAGCCGTTTCTGGGGCGCGGTGCCGCGCACTAACGTAGTCGCCCACGCGCTTTATGTTCACTGGTCGTATAACCGCAACGACCCTGAGAATCGCGATTACGGCTTTGCGCCGCTGAACGTGCTGCTCAACACGCATTGGCGGCGTTCGGGCACGGCGATCAAATAGCCGGACAAAGTGCCCACGATGCAGGGATGGTGCGCCGCTGTGTGTTCGCAAGTTTGTGGCTGAACGCGCCGGCGTTGTTGCGAGATGACCTGACCGGCTTTGCACACTTTGCAACAGGGCTTGGCCGCGCTGGAACAGGGCGCGTTTGTCGAGCGATTGCAAGCCAACCAGCGGTAACCAGCCTTGTTCAAGCGTTTGGAAAAAAGCCATGCTCAGCCGGTGCGTACATTTCAAAGTCAATGGTTTGGGTTTATACTTCCCGCACTTTCCTGGTGGCGTGTTTCCCGCCGTGCAGCTAACAAATCAAAGTAGTTTCTGGGAGTTGTTCTATGCCGGTTTTATTTTTCTTGTTGAGTACTTTCCTGCTTCTGGCGCCGGTTCAAAGTACCTTTACGATTGTGGGGAGTGTGCGCGATCAAAGCGGTCATCCGGTTGGCGGGGTCAGGCTTTCGGTGATAGATGAAAACTATCAACCGATCCGCACGCAGTTTATTGACACTTCGGGGCAGTTCACCATTCGCGGCCTGGGGCAGGGCAAATTCTCGTTTCGCATCGAAACCACCGGTACGAATTACGAAGAGCAAACCCAGCAATTAGAGTTGCAAGCCGTGCGCAGGCTGGGCGGGAATGAAACCTTCCCGCTGGATTTCGTACTCAAATACAAAAAAGGCAAAGACCCCAGAGCGACGGCTGGGGCGATCTTTGCGCAGGAAGTGCCTGCCGGAGCGCGCAAAGAATTCGATAAAGGCCTCGGTAGCTTGAAGAGTAACAAATCCGATCAGGCTATTGCTTCGTTCAAGAAAGCAGTTGAGATCTTCCCGGATTATTACGATGCCTTGGAACTGCTCGGCGCCGAATACATAAAAAACGGTCAGTACGAAGCCGCGCTCGACGTCTTTGCCAGTGCGCTGCGGGTCAACAAGCGCAGTTTCAAATGCACGTATGGCCTGGGCGTCGCCCATCTGAAACTCAATCATTTGCCTGAATCCGTCGAATGGCTGGAAAAGGCCGTGCAATTGGAGCCGAATAACGTCAATGCGCAGATGATGCTGGGTCTGGCCTACGGCACGGGCGGCGCTTTTGACAAAGCCAAATCCGCTTTTGAGAAAGCCTTGCAATCCGGCGGGGCCGCCGCTGCCGAAGTCCATTTTTACCTGGCTGGCATGTACAACAAGCAAGAGAAGTTTCACGAGGCTTGGGCCGAGTTGGAGTTGTACCTGAAAGAAGCCAAGAACGTGAAAGACCCTGCGCAGATCAAGACCATGATCGAGAAGCTGAAAGAGCACGAGAGAACGATTGCGTTGGTTGGCAAGGACAATGTCAGCCCCGCGCCCACTGTGCAGGTTCAAGGAGCCAGCCAACACGTCGCGCAACTGGAAAGTACAGAGGCGACCACGGCTGAAGAGCCCGAACCGAAGCCGCTCGTTTTCAAACCAATCGAGCCGCTCGCGCCAGCGATTGCCGTGCTGGTGAATGAAAGCGCTTTGAACGGCGGCGCGATGCATCGGCGCTTGCTCGATTTTACTTACAAGTTGAAAAAGACGCGGCGCGTGTTGGATAGCCACGGTAAATCCATCGCTTCGCAAGAACAAATTTTCGAAGCCTTTCCCATTCGCGGCGAACACGTGCTGATCAAGCTGAGTACGGACGGCATCCCATCGCGCACACTGGCGGACGAACGCAGCCGCGCGGCCAAGCAATTGGAAGAAGCCGAACGCGAGCGCCAAAGCGAAAAGGCCAGTGCGATAGAGGTTCAGGATGATTATGTTTCAGCCGGGGTGTCGGGTGTTTACGCGGGCAAGCCGGGCTATGTCTCGATCAGTCTCTCTGAGTTGTTGCGCGACGTAGACTTCTTTTCGCCTCGTTCGGAAAGCGTTGGTGACCGCGCTACGCTCGTGCTGAATTTCCGCCCGCGCTCTAGCTTAAATTTGCAACGCCAGCACGCTTACATTGGCAAGCTGGTCGGAACGCTTTGGATTGACGAAGGGGATAAGACAGTGATGCGGCTGGAAGCCTGGCCCGCGTCAGAGGCAGCGTTTGATCTGATTCAATCTATCGCGCCGCGTAATGATGCGGCGTTGATTTATCAGCAGGCGCGCCAGCCGAATGGCATGTGGTTCCCGGCGCAGATCAGCATGAATGCCAATGGCCGCCCGGACCTGTTCAATGGATTGAATTGGGAAGTTGTCTTCGAGTTTAGCAACTATCAGCAATTCAATACGCAGGCGGATGACGTCAAGCTCAAGAACCCTGTCAAGAACCCTTAATCACTCTGAGTGTCGAGGTGAGCGCTATGCTGCTTCCCATCCTTTTGCTGAGTTTGTTTTCCACGTCACTTCCGTTTCAGAAATTCGTCATCATCGGCACTGTGCGTGATACCACTGGGCGCAGCGTGCCCAATGTCCGTGTGCTCGCCATTGATGAGAACTTTCAGCCGATTCGCACGATCTTTGTGGATGGCAGCGGCCAGTTTTTTATCCGGGGATTGAGCCCAGGGCGGTATCAGTTCCGTGTCGATACGACGGGCACGCCGTATCAAGAGCACGAGACGGGCTGGCTTGAGTTGCAGGCGATACGCGTGCGTCCGGGCGGAACCGAGAATTACCCGCTCGACATTGTGCTGAAACTCAAAGCTGGCAAAGCGAATGATCCGCGTGGCGAAACTGTCTTTGTTCAAACTGTGCCGGAGAACGCGCGCGTGCTTTATGAAAGCGGGGCGAAAAGCGTGCGCGAAGGGCAGCTTGATGCTGGAATGGTGGAACTGAAGCAGGCGCTTGATCTTTTTCCTGCTTACTTTCAGGCGCTGGAGTTGCTGGGCAAAGAACAGGTCAAAGCTGGGCAGTATGAGGCAGGCGTGCCCGTGTTATTGCGCGCAGTGCAAGTCAATCCGCGCGCCGCCGCTAGCCATTACGCGCTGGGTGTGGCTTACCTAAAACTTGGTCAGCTTGATGTGGCAATTGCCGCATTGAACAAGGCCGCGAACTTTAATCCGGCGAATGCCAACACGCAGATGATGCTTGGCATTGCGTTCAATCAGGAAAATCAGTTACCCGAGGCCGAAACGGCTTTCAAAAAAGCGCTGCAACTCGGCGGTATCGCTGCCGCCGAAGCCCATTTTTACTTGGCCAGTGTTTATGAAAAGCAGCAGCGGTTAGCCGCCGCCATTGCCCAGTTGGAGCTTTACCTCAAAGAATCCAAAGCGATCAAAGACCCAGGCTATATTCGGGAAATAATTCTGGGGCTGAAGGAAAAGGAAAAGAATGCCGCCACAAAAAGCAAAGAGTGATTGAGTTCCCAAAGCTGCCTCCAGCAAAAAAAGTAGGGCAACCTGCCGTGGTTGCCTAATCGTCGCGCAAGACGGCTTTGGATCAAGCGGGACAGCCTTGGCAGGTTGCCTTACCTTGTTTCAGGGTGTCGCATCGTTGAATAAACAGGGAATAAACAGACTGGTGTTTGGCTGGCAAATGAAAATGGGCGACTCATCCGTGAAGGATCAGCCGCCCATTTTGGTTGTAGTTCAGCCCTTGTCAGAGCAAAACTTAGAATTGCACGCGCAGCCCGAGACGGATATCGCGGATGCCTTGATACGTCGTCGGGAACCCGTAGTTAGCACTCTTGGCCGGCGCTGCGCCAGTAACCCCGTTGACCAGGTTATTGACATTCCAGCCGCCCTTATAGAAATCGGCCACGGAAAGTTTGGCGCTCAAATCCCCGGTGCGGTTAAACGTTGGGTCAATGTTGATCACAGCAGCCTGGTTGAACAGGTTGGTGATGTTCGCGTCAAATTTCATCTTCACGCGCTCACTCAGATTGATCGTATGTGCGACCAAAAAGTCGGTTTGCGTCAGTGCCGGGCTACGGCCTAGATCGCCACGGTCATTGTAAAAGACCGGAACGATAAACAAGGCCGCGGAAGTGAACGGTGTACCGCTGTAGGCAATCTGATTGAGCGAGAACAGCGTTTCACCGGACTTGCCGCCCCAGGGCTGGCTATAGTTCAGGAAAAGTTTGAAGGTGTGTGGACGATCGGTCGGCAGCAAGCCAATCGCGTTCTGGCCTTTCGAGTTGAAGTTACCCGGGTTAAGGTCAAACGCACGGCTCACGTTCGGGTCAGAACGGCCATTCTCATCCGAGTTCGCCAAACCGGGCCAGTTGCCGTACAACCGGCTATAGGTGTAGGAAGCGTTGTAGTTCAAGCGCTTCAGGTAACCTTCGCTGAAACGGCCATCCAGGCGAAATTCAACGCCGTCATAGTTACGCACCGCTTTCGGGGTCAGCGGCACGCCTTGCGGTGAAGTAAACTTCTTGGCATCCGTTGCGCCGAAGCCAGGGTTGCCAATGATGTAAATTTCATTTTCGTCTTTGTCGAGGTAACCGATGTCTTCAATACCACGCACCAAACGATTGCGAGTGTAACGGACATTAAAGACCATGCCTGGCTTGATCTCGTGATCGAGGCCAACGGAGTATTGGCGAGTAGACATCGGCTTGATCGCCGGGTCAATCCCGTCAAGTTGGCCCTGAGCGTTGATCGGCACCGAGCGGTTGTCAACGTCTAGCACCTGCGGCGTGCCGCCTGCCAAAGCGGACGGAGTTGCCAATGCCAACTTAGATAGATCGGGATCGTTCAGGCGATAGTAATGATCGTGCCAATAGTCACCACCAAATGAACCACGCGCCAATTCATACTTCATCAAATCGTAGTATTGGCCATAGCTGGCGCTGACTTTCCATTTACCATTACCAAAGACGTCCCAAGCGCCGCCGACGAGCGGAGCGACCTTATCACCCCAGCCGAAGCTGATCGGATTCGGAACCTTATTGCCGTTGACGACCTTGGTGTAGGGCGGCAGGAATTCGTTTTCGAGACGGATACCGAGGTTCAACGTGACGTTCTTAGCCACCTGCCAGCTATCCTGGACATAGAAGCCCTGGTTCCGGCTGGTGACTTGGGAATCATGACGGACGCCGTCACGCCAGATGTAATAACCATAGGTGCCGCGCACGCCTTGGACGCTGCCACGGCTAATGGCTTCGCCCCAGAGAATCTGGAAGCGGCCATTGGTGTAGTCGTCTTTTACATCGTTCTTCAGGCGGTTCAAAGCATAACCGCCTTTGAAGCTATGGTGCTGACCAAACCAGTTCGTCAGGTAATTGGCGTTCAAATAGACATTGTGACGGGTCGTGATGTCTCTTTGAATCGCTAAGGTGTTAGCAACGTTTGTAAAGCCAGAGGCTTGGCGGTAAGCCACCGGAATCTGATCATACTGAGCTTGCGTCAGTTTAAGTGCCGCCACCACGGGTGGCGGATTGGTGCCAGTTCCCGGCGCTGCTGAAGCACTCCAAATGAGATAGGGGCTGCCGGAGATACCATAGTTTCCGTCCTTGTCATTCAGGTACTTGTAGCCGTAGCGAGCTTCCAGGATCAAGTGTGGGTTAACCGTGTAGGTCGCCGAGGTCGTGTAATTGGACGCGGGCACATAACCACCGCGAATCGAGAAATCCGTGCTGGGCGGCGCGATGCGCGGGTCAGTACCGGACAAGTCGCCAATACGTTTAACCGGATTCCAGAAATAGGAAGTGTTGATCTGGAGTTTTTGCGTCGGCGCGTAATCAACACGCGCGACCCCACGATGTGAAACCTGCCGTTGCGTCGTTGTCTTCGTTCCCACCAGGAAGGGGGTTGTACGCTCTGTACGAGCCAAGTCAGCCGTATAACCCGTGAAGAAGTTCAAGCGCTGTTTGATCAGCGGCCCGCTGAAGGCGAAGCCCGGGAAGAAATTGCGGTACTCATCTTCACGTTGGCGGAAGAATTCATTTTTTGTCGGATCAGCCGCGGTGTTTTGCCATCTCCCGCGCGGTCTTGAGTTCAACGCCGCGCCGTTCATTTGCAGCCAGCCGTCGCCATGAAACTCGTCCGAACCGCTCTTGCTGACGACGTTGATCACGCCGCCGAGTGTGCCGGTGTATTCCGCTTCAAAACCGGCGGTCTTGACCTGCACTTCGCGGATGAATTCGAAAGGCAGCGAGTCATTGGCACGCAGCGCGCCACGACGCACGTCAGAAACGTCCACGCCGTCAACGACGAAGGTGTTTTCCGAACCGCTCGCGCCATTGATCTGGAACCCGCCGACGCCAAAGCTGCCGGACTTCGGTTCGGGCCGCACGCCCGGCGCGACCACCAGCAACGAGTGGAACTGGCGGCCTTTCGGCGTGTTGTCAACGAATTTTTCCGTGATGTTGGTGGCCGCCTTGCTGGAGGTCACGTCAATGATGTCCGAACCGGCGTTCACCGTAACCGATTCGGTCACAGCGCCAGCCGAAAGTGCCACGTCAACGTTGGAAGCCTGTCCGAGGACAACCGACACGTCTTCGTTTTTGACAGTTTTGAAGCCGGTCTGGCTCACGGTGACGTTGTAGACGCCGGAAGGTACCTTCGGGAAAATGAAGCTACCATCCTTGCTGCTCGTCGCATCCAGCGAGCGCACCAAGCCAGGGCCTGAGAGCGTCACCTTAGCTCCCGGCACTGCAGCGCCTGCCGAATCCTTGACCGTACCAGTAACGCTCCCGGTGTTCTCTTGCGCCATCGTGACCGATGAGGCAAAGACCAACACGGCAGCGCCGAGCAGGAGGCTGAAAAATCCCAGCATCCTCTTGGCTAAAAATGTTGGTTTCATAGTGGGAAACTCCTTTTAGTTGGGGTTATTAACAACGACGTTGCGGCGCTAATGAGCGGCAACGCTTGACCGATCACGGTTCGAACAATTGAGTGCAATGACCATCTTCGCCATCTTCGTAAGATAGCTGCTAACGAGTCTTATGCCGTGATATGTCTGCTTAGTGAATTTGTGTTGAAGATGTGCGTTCATTGTCTAAATTTTGGATTCCTCTTGCGGACTCTGAAGACTCGCAAATGCTATTCCAGCTAACTGTAAAAAAAGCGGGGAACAGCAAAGGTGTTCCAAGCTTAGGGTTAGCGTGCAAATGCTGGCTGTGGTTGGCGTTAAGTTGTTCAAAAAAATGAATTTCAGTGCAAATTTTCGGATTGCTTTGGCGGGTTGGTTTTACCGACCCAGGTTACGTTTACAGCAAGCGCGCAAAGTGGCCCAAATGCCGGTATGGAACATCTTGCTATTGCTGGTTTGGCTTGGGCGTGGATTGAGACTGCGGCGATTGGCACGGACGCGCGGTCTGGGTTGTCACGGACATACCAAGCCGCTCAAGCGCTAGGGCCGTTGCTATTGGTTCGAGCGGAAGTTTAGGTGTCTGCCGAAGCTACCCGGTTAATAGTTTATGCGGAAGTTGCACTGGTGCAGGTGCAAGCGCGGGCGGCGCACTTCCTGCACCTCGCAATCAATGTGAGCGAACTGTTGCAGCATGGTTTCCAGGATTTTGCGGTAGTAAAAATGCGCGCCCACCAGCGTGTCCATGCGGTCAGAGAAAACCGCATCGCGCAAGGTTAGATAAATGCTTTCATCGTGCGGAGTCACGATGAGTTGGTTGGTGCTGCCGGCGAAACGCTCGCCCAGACGGCGCGCTGCCGCCATGGCGAGCCGGAAGCGTAATGAGCGCGGCAAATGGCGCACCGCGAATTTGACCGAGCGATGCAACTCCTGTGAGAGCGGCGGGAACATGGCTTGGCCTGTTTCACCAAAGACGGCGTGACCATCCGGTTCAGCGGCCACCAAACGTGCCAGTTTGATGGCGCGCGCCGCGCTGACGATGGGCACGCGCTGTTGCACCAAGGCCTGTGTGCGTTCCAGCGTCAGGCCCAATTCGCGGCTGGCGCGCAGATACAACGCCGGTTGCCGGTGGCGCACGGCCTTCAGCAATTCGTGCTGCACCAGCGGCGCACAGGACGGCGTACTGAGCGTCGTTTCTTGCGGATATGCTCTGGGAATCGGGATGTAGACGACCGCCGGAGATACTGGCGGCACCAGACGTAGGGGAACTGTAGGCGTATTGACCAGGGCTAACATTGGGACAAACTCCTTTTTGAGCCTGCGTGGATCAAGGGTCTGAAGTGGGCAACAGATTCCGGAGCGGCATGTTTGGTATGAATGCAGCTTCCAAAACCGCGAGAAAATGCTGGCTGCTGAAATGGACATGAAGCACGCCAAAAATGAGAAGCAGATGGGAATGCTTCAGCATTGTTCAGCAACCGATTTCAAACTGTTCAATTGTTTTAGTGCGGCCCGCGCCAACCGCTTGGTGAGGTGAGACTCAGTTCACCCGCTTAGACCTGCGTGCCGCAGATGGCACGGCAAGCCCGCCTTCTCAAGTAACAAAAAGCTGTCGGATAATTTTGAGGGAGTTGTCTTGCGGTTATGTATAGGAGAAGCTTGGCGTGCATTCAGCCGCGCCAAGTTTTATCCGTCCTACTTTTTGTTGACGCCGCATAGGTGTGTGAGAGTCTGAATGCCCGCAGTGTGTGTGTAGTGTTGCTCAACGGCGTTCGGTGAACCAATCATTATCAAGCAACCCAAACACGGCCAATCCAAACACGGCGAAACGAGCAAACTTCTATGACAGAAAGGCCCGATTCCCTTGCTATTGCTCACTGCTGTTTAGAATTGGTTGTTGAGTCGCAGGCGCAACTTAACGAATGGCCGTAAGACTGTCAATACAAATCTGGGAAAAATGTTTACAACGTCTATTTCTTGGGCCGTATTGACGCAGGGTAGTCGCAGGCTTTTGTTGTTCGGTGAAAAGAAGCGGCATCCAAGTATTAGCTTAGGCAGGCCAGCAGTTGCTCGCCGTACTTGGCAATGCGAGCAGGCCCCAATCCATAGATCGAATCGAGTTCAGCCAAGGTGCGCGGGCGTGTGATGGCAAGTTGTTCGAGCGTTTTGTCGTAACAAATCATGTAAAGCGGGAGCCGCGCGCGTTTGGCCTCGACTTCGCGCCAACCACAGAGCCGCTCATAGATGATGCGCTCTTCGCTGGTTAAAGGGCGTAATTCGGGGCCGCGCGCTCTGCCGGGGGACTTTGGTTCTTCTTCCTCACCTTTGCGTTTTAACCGCGCGCGTTTGAGTTCGCTTTCCAGGCGCCCCTGCGACTTTAGCCTTTCTGTCAGCGTCTGGAAGACCTGCAAAGCAGCCTGTGCGTCGAGCGCCGCGTAATCGAGTTGCGCGCGTGAGAGCGGTCGTTTGCGCCAATCGCTGCGTTGATGGCTTTTATCGAGCGTCAGGCCACACATATGCTCCGCCACCGAGGCCAACCCGTAAGATTGCAACCGCAACGTGCGGCGCGCCAGCCGCAACGTATCAACAAATCCGGCAGGCTCGAAACCGGAGCCGCGCAAGATGCCGTCGTCGAAGCGCGCATTATGCGCGGCCATCACCACCTGCGGATTCTCGATCAGCACGCGTGCGGCCTCGATTCCGGCGGCAAGGGCATCAATGACGACGACGGCGCCGTTGGGCGCGGCCAGTTGCAACAGGCTCAGCCGGTTTTCCTGCGCGCGGAAATCGTAAAAGGTCTCGGTGTCGAGGCCGATGATTTCCTGCTGCGCGAATTCCGCCAGCATGATGCGTGTCTCGCCGGGATCAATCAGGTAGCGATAAGTGATGTTTGGGTTCAAAACGATTCGAGTCAGTTGCCGGTTTTCAAAATGAAGATCAGGAAACAGACATCTAACACCCACTCAGGCCACTTGCAAATGTATTCAGCAGGCGGCGCGCAGAGCCAAATTCCTTAACGCCGCTGTGCGTAAACCCGCATCACATCGCCAAGCTTGAGATGCAATGTGCGGTCTTCCATTTGAGTAAGCCGGCAAAGGCCTGTCAGCGCCGCCGCCAGCGGACGATTGAAGCGGCTCAACCGGCTCAGGAACAGGCGCACGCTCATGGCCTTGCCGACTGAGCGCAGTTCGCGCACGACAAAGCCTTGCTCTTCGCACAAACGAGTCAGGGTCGCCGGGGCGAAAAAAAATAAGTGATCGGGGATGAACTGCCGCCAGCGCGCGCCGAGCAAGCTGAACCAGAGCGTCTCAATGTTCGGCGCTTCCAACACCAGCCAGCCGCCCGGTTTCACGATGCGCTGCAATTCGCGCACGACGGCCACGGGGCTGGGCAGGTGTTCGATCACGTGATAGAGCACGGCGGCGTCGAAATGCTCTGCGGGCAACCGCGCGTCAAACAGCGTCCCGGTCATGCATTGCAAGCCACGCGCGCGTGCTGCAGCGGAAGTGTGCGCATCGGCTTCGACGCCGAACGCCTCAAACGCCGGGCATGCAGCCGCGAGCATTTCGCCGGTCGCGCAGCCGATTTCCAGCAAGCGTCCACTCGTGATGAAGCGGCGCAGATCGGTCAGGCGTTCTTGCGCCGTCAACGCGCGCCACGGTTGTTCGCTCGCTTCCACCTCCGGTTCCACCAAGGCCAGTTCGCGCGCGCGCTGGGCCAGCCGTTCCATTTCGGCGGCAGCGGCGGCGTTGAGTTGAGCCTGCGTGTTGGGCTGTGCCGAAGCAACGGGCGGGGCGGTCTCGGGTTTAATGACAAAAAACAATTGGCAGCGCCGGCAACGCAACAACGGGCCGTCCAACCGTGGTGTTGCCAGCATGAAGGCAGCGTCGCGCGCGCCACACAGATCGCAGGTTTGAGCTTCGAGATTCAATGCTATTGGTGTCTTCTTTCAATGCTGGCAGCAAAACATGCCTGATAAAGCTGCAAGGTTTTTTCCGCCGCCGCGCGCCAGGTGAAGAGCTTGGCGCGCTCAGGCCCGGCTGCGCGCAATTGACCACACAGGGTTTCATCTTGCAGCACACGCAACAGTCCGTCTGCCAAGGCCGCCTCGTCATACGGATCAACGGTCAACGCCGCCGTGCCGACGATTTCGGGCAGGCAGGTATTGTTGCTCGTCACGACGGGCGTGCCGCAGGCCAGCGCTTCGAGTGGCGGCAGGCCGAAGCCTTCAAAAAGCGAAGGGTACGCAAACACGGCAGCCGCGCGGTATAACGACGGCAAATCTTCATCGGCGACATAACCGGTCAGGATCACATCCGCGGCCCAGGGTTGGCGCGCCACTTCGGCAAAAATTTCGTGATGCAACCAGAGCTTGCGCCCGACGATGACCAGTTGCTGCGTGAAGGCGGGCCGTTCCGCGCGCAACCTGGCATACGCGCGAATCAACCGCACCAGGTTCTTGCGCGGCTGCAAACTGCCGACGGTCAGAATGAAGTCGCGTGTGATGCCGAACCGCGCTTTGAGCTGCGCCGCCTCATCCGGTGTTGTTGGCGTGGGCGTGAAATGCGCCGCGCTGCCGTTGTATGTCACCACCACTTTTTCGGGCGGCAGCTTGTAGGTGCGCAACAAGTCCTGGCGCGAGTATTCCGAAACCGTAGCGATGCGGGTGGCGCGTTGCGCCGTGCGGCGCACGGTCAGTTTTAATTGCCACGCTCCGCGCCGCGTGAAGGTTTCGGGCAGATGTTCAAAGGCCAGATCGTGAATCGTCGCCAACACCGGCGCCGCGCAAAACGGTGGCGCGGTGAATTGTACGTGCAGCACATCCACCGGGTGGCGGCGCAGTTCGTAGGCCAAATAGAGCGGCACGCGCACCAGCGGCGTCGGTTGCGGAATCTGCCGTATCTCGAAGTTGGGATGCGCGCGCGCAAACCCCGCGCGCCATGCGGCGGCGGCTTGCGCATTGGCCAGATAGAGCGTGTAGCGATTCGTGCTGTCCAGTTCCGCCAGCGCGATGATCAATTGCTTGATATAAGTTTCGTTGCCGCCCTGTTGCGCGCCGATGGCGTGAGCGTCAATTCCGATGTGCATAGATTGGGTGGGATGATACGGCCAAAAACGCAAAGGGTGAAGCGGCGCTGAACAAAAAGACCGCTTCACCCTTTTTCTTTTCTTGACCCGGTTTTTGCGCTAGCGGCGCTCGGCCATGCCATCAATCCATTCCATCGCGGCGTCAAATTTGGCAAAGCGTTTTTCATCGGCGCGAAAAGCGGTCGTGTGATAGATGCGGCGGCTGTTGACGACGCGCGGTTCGTGTTTGATGTGCAGCATCTCGTGATAGAGCACGAATTCAACCACGTGTTCGGGCACGTTGGCGTGGTCGAGCGAACGGCTGATGATGATCGTATCGTGCGAATAGTCGTGATGCCCCAGGATGCTTTTGCTGCGGCGCGGGCTCCAGCTCAGCACCGGCTTGGCGAGTTCGTTGTCAAAATAGCGGCGGTTGAGCCGGGCGAATAGCTTGTCCAAATTATGCGTCCGGCCCAGCGCCGTCGTGATCTTTTTGTAGCCGCGCTTCGAACGCGCCAGGTCGGAGGCGCGCAGCACTTGCGGTTGATAGGCGTATTGGCGGTAACGCTGGTCGTGTTCGGGCGTGATGCGTTTTTTGAAAAGTTTGGCGACCAGGATATGCGCCAGCGCCCGATGCACGTCGAGCGGCGCGTCCTGCAGCAGGTCGGAAACACGCACAAACATCCGCCGGTTGCGCAACCGAATCGTGTGATTCAGCCCGGCGAAGGGGTAGAACGAGACATTGATTTCCGGCAGATCCGACCGCTGGGTGATCTGGCGGAAGGCGTCGGCGAAGACCGTTTTTAGTGAATTTTCTCTGGGCGACATCACGACCTGCCTTACGAAAGCTGCATAAATAGGGGGCGAAACGCGTGTCGCATACTAAAAATATAATGAAGACGGCGTCAATCACCATTTCTGGCACCGGGCCTAAAGTGAAGACAGGGCTGAAATTTTAGTTTCCAAACGACAGGCGGAGAAAGCAGGCGTTTTCAGGCTGAACCGGATAACCGGCTTTGTTCTCAGCGTTTTAGGAATGCGAATCGGGCTTTTGTCGGCGCATTGCCGGGCATCCTCAACGATTGCAGCATTTAACCTGAGGCTTTCGTGTGAACGACGCGACCGGCATGGTGCGACCTTGCGTCAACGCTCCCTGCTGTGACTGCTGGTTTTGCGTTTATGGCAGTGGTGCAAGCCGGTGAAGAGCATGGAGTTCAAGCTTTAGCTTGTCAGCCCCGCCGCCGGCGGGGCTGCAGCCTAAAGCCCAAATCCACGGCTAAGAAGTCAATGAAATCAGGAACTTACCTGACCACACGATTTGGTGCCACCGCGAATCCCGTAAACATTGGCCTTTTCGCACCTCGTCTGGTGCAGGCTCTGGGGATTGCAGACAGACCGTTTCACCAGATGAGTGAAAAGCCAAAATTCGTGTACAGTTGATTTCATTGGTTGCATCTGCATTTTTCAGTTTTTAACCGTGGATTCAGGCTAAAGGCTGAACTCCATGCTTTTTTCACCTGTTTGCACCGCTCTCTGCGATATCACAACCGTGGAGCCGCCGGTTTATTCGGCACATCCCAGGCATTGGCGCCTTTGACCTTCAGCTTCCGCTTGTAGACCTTGTCGCCACAGGTCGCAAACAGCACATCGCCGTTGGCCCCGCCAAAACAGAGGTTCGAGACCTTGCCGTTCGGCGTCGGGATGATCGCGTTGACGCGCCCGGCCTGATCGCAGATTTGAATGCCCAGCCGCGTCGCTACGTAAAGCCGCCCGTCGCGATCCACGCGCATGCCGTCGGCCCCGCTGTCGTCGGCGGTGTCGGCGACGTGCAACCAGTAATAGCGCTGTTTGTGCGCCAGCGTCCCGTCGGCTTGAACCTGATAGCTGTAGACCCAATGCGTGCGCATTTCGGCGACGTAAAGCAGCGTCTGGTCGGGCGAGAGCGTGATGCCGTTGGAAAAGCGCAGCCCCGTGTCCACGATCTTCTTTTCGCCATTTGGCCTGACCAGCCAGATATTGCTTTGCGGTTCGTAGCCTTTGGGGTCAGTGGCGTAGACGTTGCCCGTGTGGCTGACGACCAGATCATTGATTTTCACCCCGTCGGTCAACGTCGTAACTTGTCCGCTTGGATCATAGGCCGTGATTTTTGAAGCACCGCCCGCCGCCGCATAAAGCTTGCCATCCGGCCCAAACGCCAAGCCGTAAGCGCCTTGCGTATTGGTGGCAAACTCGCTCAGCTTGCCATCCAGCGCGACCTTCCAGATGTTGTTGCTCTGGCCGTCGGCAAAGAAGACTTCGCCCTTGGCATTGGCCACCGGGCCTTCGCTGAATTTGTAACCTTCGCCCACCAGTTGCCAATCTTCGCCAGGAATGAGCAACGCATCGAGCGTGTTGTTTTTGCTTACACCCAGTTTGACCGGCGCGGGCCAGCCTTTCCACAACCAGCGCATCGCGTCGGGGAACAGCGCGGTGCCGTGTTTGCCGTTGTGCGCGCCTTCGCCCCAGACGTGGTTGACCTCGTAACCGGCAAAAACTAACGCGCGTTCCAGTGTCTGATTGGCCATCCACCAATCGCCAGCATAAATGTTTTGATCATTCGTGCCGTCCTGCAAAAAGATGCGCAGCGGCTTCGGTTCGTACTTGCGCACCAGCGTTGAATAGCGGTCGCCGCCGCGCAAGCCCACATACGTTCCAATCGCGCTGAACACGCGGCTGAAGGCGTCAGGCCGTTCCCAGGCCGCCGTGAACGCGGCAATCGCGCCGCTCGATGAACCGCCAATGGCGCGGTCGTTGCCGCTCTTCGACAGGCGCAGCACGCGGCCATCGCTGGCTTTCTTCGTTTCCACGTCCGGCAAAATCTCTTCGAGGATGAAGCGCGCGTAAGCATCGCCCAGGCCGTCGTATTCATAGCTGCGGTTGAAGCGGTCGAGCGCGGCGTTCGCATCCGGCGCCAGCACTTTGCCGTGCCTCACGAATACGCCAATGGTGATGGGCATTTCCTTTTTGTGAATCAGATTGTCGAAGACGACCGGCGCGTCCCATTGCACTTCGTCTTGATTGACATAAACGCAGGCCGCTTGTGCGGGCTTGTATTGCGCGGGAATGTAGACCCAGTACTCGCGCCAGGTGCCGGGGAAGATTTTGGATTTATCGAAGGTGAACTTGAGCACCTCACCTTTGGGCACGCCTGGTTGCGCGACTGCGTCGGGATGAACCGGATAGGTTTCGGTATTCTGCGGGGTTTGGGCGGAAACGGCGATCAGCGTGCTGAACGCCAGAATAAATGCCAGTAGCAAACGGCGCGAACACATAGCGGTTGATATTCCTTTCGAAAATGATGGATTGGGATAGCTTTCAAGAAAACGAAACTACCTGGCTTCAAAGAAAGCAGTGACGGCAGCGGCCAAATAACCCAGTCCGTGGCTGAAGCTGATTGCGTCTGCTTGCCAACACTGGTGGCCCTCATTGCCGGTTCTCCTTTTTGTCTGAAAGTGCGCGCGAGTATAGCACTCGGCTGTGCACATGGCGTAGACTGGCGGCGCTGGCAAACCACTTTACCCAAACCAATCCCAAACCTTTCGAGGAGGCACCCAATGAAGCGAAGAGATTTCATCAAGAGTTCCGCTACGGCTACAGCGGTTGGCACGCTGGGCTTCAACATCAGTACCCGCGTTGGCAGCGCCAACGACACCATCCGCGTGGCCGTCATCGGCTTCAACGCACAAGGCGGTGGACACATCAACCAATACGTCAAAATGCCGAACGTCGAGATCGCCGCGCTGTGCGATGTGGATGATTCGGTGATGGCCAAAGGCTCCGCTACGGTCGAGAAAGCGACCGGCAAAAAGCCCACGCCTTATCAAGACATCCGCAAACTGCTCGAAGACAAATCCATTGACGCCGTCTCGATTGCTACGCCCAACCAGTGGCACAGCTTGATGGGCATCTGGGCGTGTCAGGCGGGCAAACACGTCTATCTCGAAAAACCCTGCTCGCATACTTACTGGGAAGGCAAGCAACTCGTCGCCGCCGCGCGCAAATACAACCGCATCGTGCAGCACGGCACCAACAGCCGTTCGGGCGTGGCCTTGCGCGAGGGGATGCAAAAACTGCGCGAAGGCGTCATCGGCGAGGTATATATGGCGCGCGGACTTTGCTTCAAGGCCCGCAACACGATTGGCAAGAAGCCGGATTGCCCGGTGCCGCCGGGCGTGAATTACGATCTGTGGCTCGGCCCCGCGCCGCAACGCGCCTTCAATCCGAACCGGTTCCATTACAACTGGCATTGGAATTGGGATTACGGCAATGGCGACATCGGCAACCAGGGCATTCACGAAATTGACATTTCGCGTTGGGGCTTAGGCGTGACGCTGCCGACCAAAGTCAGCGCCGTCGGCGGACACTTTATGTTCGATGACGATCAGAACACGCCCAATACCATGATCGCTTCGTTTGAGTTTGATAAGGGCGGCAAGAAAGCCATTATGGTGGCGGAAGTGCGCCATTGGATCAGCAACAACGAAGCAGGCATCAGCGACGCGCCTGACTTGAGGATGGGCGCGGGCGGCGGTCGTGGGGGCAACACCATCGGCAATATTTTTTATGGCTCAAAGGGCTATTTGGTTATCGAAGGGTATAACAAGTACACCACCTTCATGGGCAAAAACCAGGAACCGGGCCCGTCACGGACAGGCCGCGACAACCATTGGCTAAACTTCATTGATGTCGTGCGCAGCCGCAAGAAAGAAGACCTCAACGCGCCGATTGAA
>JAYUCP010000242.1:0-5069 GCA_043740245.1 Acidobacteriota bacterium
GCGCGCGCCCGCCTTGATCGTCATCGCATACGGCTCGAACGAAGCGGGTGATGCCGATTTGAATCTCGCGGTTTATCGCCGTGACTTCGCTGAGTTGCTGCAACGCTTTCAACACGCCGCGCCCGAGGCTTCGTTGCTAGTGATCGCGCCGCCCGACCGGGCGCAATTCATCAACGGGCGCTGGCAACCGCTGCGCGAACTGCCCGTCGTGATCGAAGCGCAACGCCAGGCCGCGCGGGCGAACGGCGCAGCATTCTGGGATTTGCAGCGCGCGATGGGCGGCGCGGGCTCAATCAATCGCTGGGTCGGACAACGACTGGCGCAAACAGATCACGTGCACCTGACCGCCGCCGGCTACCGCTTGGTCGCCGACGCGCTTTACGAGGCACTGACCACTGACCACTGACCACTATGCTCTTCACACAAGGCAACTACTTCATTTTTCTGCTGCTGGTCTTCTTCGCTTATTGGCTGGTCGCCGCGCGCGTCGAATGGCGCAAGCTGTTCCTGCTGGCGGCCAGTTGTTTTTTCTACGCGCAAGCAGGCTGGCAGGCGGTGCTGTTGCTGTTGGCCGTTTCGACGCTGGATTACACCACGACGCGCCGGCTGCAACGCTGCGAACAACCGCACCGCCGCAAGCTGTTGCTCGCGCTTTCGCTCAGTGCCGACCTCGGCGTGCTGTGCCTGTTCAAGTACGCCAACTTCTTTTTGGCCTCGGCTGCACAAGGCGCAACGCTGCTGGGCTGGCACGTCAACGCGCCGCATATGAATTTGCTCGTGCCGCTGGGCCTGTCGTTTTTCATTTTTCAATCGGTGGCCTTCGTCATTGATGTCTATCGCCGCGATGCCGAACCGGCGGAGAGTTACGTCGAACATCTGGCCTTCATCGCCTTCTTCCCCACGCTGATCGCGGGGCCGATTTTGCGCGCGAAACAGTTCCTGCCGCAGTTGCGCGCGCGCTTGACGCTGGACGCCGAGACAGGCGGGCAGGCGTTGTTTCTGATCGCGCTGGGCCTCATCAAAAAGATCGCCATCGCCGATTACCTGAGCGCCAATCTGGTCGAGCGCGTGTTTGATTTCCCCGAACGCTTCTCGTCGCTCGAAGTCTTGGCGGCGGTCTATGGCTACACGCTGCAAATCTATTGCGACTTTTCGGGCTACACCGATGTGGCGCTTGGCTCGGCGCTGCTGCTCGGCTTCGCGCTGCCGGCGAATTTCAACGCGCCTTATCGCGCGGCGGACTTGCCCGATTTCTGGCGGCGCTGGCACATCTCGCTCTCGACGTGGCTGCGCGATTATGTCTTCTTTGCCATCGCGGGCGCGCGGGCGCGGCGCACGGGCGTGCTCTACGCCGCAACGCTCGTGACGATGCTGCTGGGCGGTCTGTGGCACGGCGCGCAATGGACGTTCGTCGTCTGGGGCCTGCTGCACGGTGCTGGGCTGATCGTCGTGCGCTGGTGGCAGAGCACGCACAGCCAATTCAAGACGGCGTATTGGCTGAGCGGGCGGCACACGGCGTGGGCGCGGGGCCTGAGTGTGTTCATCACGTTCCACTTCGTCTGCCTGACCTGGATTTTCTTCCGCGCCGAAACGCTGGCGCAGGCGGGCGGCGTGTTGCGGCAGTTGGGCCGGTTCAGTGCGGACACGACCAATCTGAACTGGCCGGTCGCGCTGCTGATCGCGCTCGGCTTCGCCGCGCACTGGCTGCCGGAGCGTGTTTGGGAAACGGCGCGCGCGGGCTTCACGCGCTTGCCCGCGCCTGCGCAGGCGTTGATGCTGTTTGGGCTGAGCGCGGGGTTGTATTTCGTGGCGAGCAGCGATGTGGTGCCGTTTATCTACACGAGGTTTTGATGATTGACCGGTTTTAGCCCGCGAATGCGGGCGACAGCGTAAAGCCCAGGGTGAAGCGTGTAGCGCGGAACCCTGGGCGGGCAGCGCAAGACGCCGTAGCCCGCGAATGCGGGCGGCAGACAAGGCGCGCGCGCGACTGGTTTGACAACTCTTTCGATGGATTACGTCCTCATGCTCTGCCGCCCGCTTCGCGGGCTGGTGGGCTTGTTATCGGTTTACCCAGGGTTTCGCGCCGCGCTTCACCCTGGGCTTTACGCTGCCGCCCGCATTCGCGGGCTGAGGAATGATTCCGAGGAGAATCAAAATGATTTCCGCCCGACAATTCACACTCAAATTGCGCACGGTAAGCACCAACCCCGCGCCCCACGCGCTGTTCAGCAAAACTGCGCAAACGCTGCTCTGCTTCATCGCGTTCGCCCTGCTGCCGTATTGCATCCCCACGCTCAGCAGCTACCGCTTGCCTCTACCAACAGGCATCCTCAGCCTCTTTCATCAACCCAGCGCCGCGCCCACCGCCGTCAGCGCCGCGCCCACCGCCGTCAGCGCCGCGCCCACCGCCGTCAGCGCCGCGCCCGCCGCGACGCCACAACCAGCCGTTGCCGCGCAACCGCAACCAACCGCCAAACCCGGCGAGATCGAAGACTCTTCCGGCCAAGCCCTCGCGCACCTTTTCGCCGCGTTACAAAACGTCGAAACGAATGGCGGCCAGGCGCGCATCAGCCATTACGGCGATTCGCCCATCACCAACGACGGCATCACCGCGACGGTGCGCCGCCGAATGCAACAACGCTTCGGCGACGCGGGGCACGGCTTCATCTTGGCGGCTAAACCGTGGGGCTGGTATCAGCACGACGGCGTAGCGCAAGACGCGCGCGGCTGGCAAAGCAATCCAATGTGGTTCACGCGCGGCGATCATCTCTTCGGCTTCGGCGGCGCGAGCTTCACGGCCGGCGCGCCCAGCGCCTACGCCAGTTTCAACACCGCCGGGCTTGGACACAGTGTCGCGGGCTTCGACGTGTATTACCTGGCGCAACCCGGTGGCGGCACGCTGGAAGTTGAAGTTGATGGCGCGCCCGCGGGCCGTATCGTCACGGCGGATGCAAGCACGCATTCCGGCTTTCACCGCGTCAATGTTGCGCCGGGCGAACACAAACTGACGCTGCGTCCGGTGGGCGATGGCGTGGTGCGCCTCTACGGCGTCGCGCTCGATTCCGGCGCGCGCGGCGTGCAATACGATTCGCTGGGCGTCAACGGCGCGTTCATCGGCCTGCTCGCACAACATCTGGATGAAGCGCACTGGGCCGAACAACTGCGCCAGCGCCGCCCCGACTTGGTGATCCTGGCTTACGGCGCGAACGAGAGTGAGTACGAGAACTGGCCGATGGAGCAATACGAAGCGGACACGCGCGAGGTCGTACGCCGCCTGCGCGCGGCCTTGCCGCAGGCTTCGATCCTGTTCGTCGCGCCGATGGATCGCGGCCAGCGCGGGCCGGGCGGCACGATCATCACGCGCCCGACCATTCCCAAACTGGTGGCCGCGCAGCGCCGGTTGGCGGCGGCAACCGGCTGCGCGTTCTTTGACACGTTTACCGCAATGGGCGGCGACGGCACCGTCGCGCGCTGGCGTGAGGCGCGTCCGCGTTTGATGGGCGGCGATTATCTGCATCCGACGGCGGAGGGCGCGGAGATTGTGGGAACGCTGCTCTATGACGCGCTATTGAAGGCTTACGACGAACACAAATTGAGTACTGCACCCGCCAGCACGTTGGCGGCGCAGGCCCGCTAACCAAACGATACTTACAAGGAGACGAAAGCAATGTTACCAACCACGGTGATGAACTACCTGCAACAATCGGCGCAACAAGCGCGCACGGAGTTGCCCGCCTACCACGCCTCGCTCTTTTCCGCCGGCGTGCTGGATTCGTTCGCGCTGGTGGATTTTGTCGCGCTACTCGAAAGCGAATGCGGCATTCAGGTCGCCGACGCTGAGTTGCGCCCGGAAAATTTCGACACACTGGCGAAGGTCGAAACCTTTGTCGCCCGCGCCAAGGAGTTGCAATGAGCTGTTATTTGACAGGCTTCGGCGCCGCGCTGCCGGCGCGCGAAGTCACCAACGCCGAACTCGCGCCGCTGCTCGGCGTCACGCCCGAATGGATCGAAACCAATTCAGGCATACGCGCGCGGCGTTGGGTCAACGCTGATCAATCCACGTCGGAATTGGCAACGAGCGCCGTGCAAGCGGCGATGCGCAATGCGGGCTTGGGCGCGGAACAACTCGATTACCTAATCGGCGGCACGCTCTCGCCCGATTACCAGGTGCCGGGCATCGCGCCGTTGGTGCAGCGCCGCTTGGTTGGCTGCCGTCCGGTGCCCGCGTTGGACTTGCGCGCGGGTTGCGCTGCGATTTTGTACAGCTTGCAAGTGGCGCAGGGCCTGCTCACGGCGGGCGCGGCGCAACACGTCGCTTGTTTTGGCGCGGAGGCGCAATCGAAAGGGCTGGACATTCACCCACGCAGCGCCGAACTGAGCATGCTTTTCGGCGACGGCGCGGGCGCAGTGATCGTCAGCCGCACACCAAAACCCGGTGGCCTTTCGTTGCGTTTGCTGGATGTGTTGATCGCCACGGATGGCAGCTTTGCCGAAGACCTGCTCGTGCGCGCGCCGGGCACGGCGAATGGCGCACGCTGGTTTGATGAAACGCAATCACTGTTTGGCGCGATGAATGGCCGCACGGTGATTTTGCAGGCGGTGCGCAAACTGAGCGAGGCCGCGCTGGAAATCACTGCGCGCAACGGCCTCGCGCTGGCACAGATTGACGTCGTCGTGCCGCATCAGGCCAATTTGAATTTGCTGCACGCGCTGGGCAAACGGCTGGGCATCGCGGCGGAACGCATCGTGGTCAATGTGGATCGCTATGGCAACACGAGCGGTGCATCGGCCTTTCTGGCCTTGCAACAGGCGCAAGCAGAAAAACGCTTTCGGGCGGGCGCGTATGTATTAGTGCTGGCGTTTGGCGCGGGCTTCACGTGGGGCGCGGCGTTGTGCCAAGTTTGCGAAGGCGAAAGAAGCTGAAGGATAAAAGCATGGAGTTCAGGCTTCAGCCTGTGTTGGGATACTCGCACACAGGCTGAAGCCCAATGAGGTTAAGTTAGGGAATTTGCCTCTTAAAGCCCTGAAAGGGCGGGATTTAATAGCCGGGGGCAACGCCCTCGGAACAA
>JAYUCP010000243.1:0-5062 GCA_043740245.1 Acidobacteriota bacterium
GCCGTAAGCTTCTTCCAACTGCTCGAACATCGGCCCCAGCCGCTTGCTGGAATAGCGCATCAGCCCGGCGTAGAGCGGCGCGACGGCTAGGAAGACCAACGCCAGCGCGGGGCTGTAAACAAACATCAGCGCCAGCGCGGCGACGAATTGCGCGACCGACATCAGGCCGGTCACGCCGTTCTGCACCATGAATTCGCGCACCTGGCGCGCGCCCAAAATGCGGCGTTGGATGTCGCCCGTCTTGCGCGAGGCGAAGTAACTGAGCGGCAGCGCGAGCAGCTTGCGCGTGATGAAATCGAGCGTCGAGGCGTCCACGCGCACGGCCACGAAGCTGAGCAGATAGCGTTGCACCAGCGTCGCCACGGTCATCATCACCAGCACCACCAGCATCGCCACGATCAACATCGTCAGCAAGTTGAAATCATTCTCGACCAGCACGCGATCCACGATGACCTGCGTGAAGACGGGCAACAGCATCTGCAACGCGCTGACGACAGCGGCCAGGCCGAAGGCTTTCGCCAACACGGCCTTGAACGGCGTGAAAAACGGCGTCAGCCAGGCCAGGCCCGGCTTGCTCTCGGGCGCGAGTTCAAAATCCGCCGTGTAATCAAACAGCGCGGCGTAACCGTTCCACTTCTCGTCCAATTCCTGGCGCGTAATCTTGCGCAAACTGGTGGCAGGATCGGCGATCCAGGCGTGCGTCTCGTTCACGTCGTAGAGCACGACCCAGTGGTAATTGTCCCAATGGATGATCGCGGGCAGCGGCATGTTCAGCAGATTGTTTTTCGAAGCCTTGACCGAACGCGCGGCCAGGCCGAGCGCTTGCGCGCCATTGCAGAGGCCGCGCAAGCTGGTGCCGTCGCTGGCCGTGTTCACCAGTTGGCGGATGCGCGCCAGGCTGACGTTGCGGCCAAAGTGGCGGCAGATCATTGCCAGCGAGGCCGCGCCGCAATCCATCTCGTCCACCTGTTTGACGTGGGCAAATTTGCGGATGCGGCGGCCTTTGACGAAGTGGCCGTCGGGTGAGGCGAAGGGGCCAAGTTGCGTCGCCGTCTCGGCGCGGTCAATTTGCTGCGGGCCGACTTGCGGCAGCGGCGCGGTCTGGCGCGGCAAAATCTCTTCGGCAAAATCCAGCGGCACGCGCGCGAGTTCCTTGTAATCCTGTTGCGCGATGCGTTCGTCAATCAGCGCCTGGAATTCGGGGAAGCGCGCGTAAAGTTTGCCAAAGGTCACCGCGCTGATTTTGAGCAACTGGCAGGCGCTGATGGCGACCAGGCTGGCGCGGTGGGCTTCGTTTTTGAGCAGCGCGGCCTCGCCGAACGATTCGCCCTTGCGCAGGAAGGCCACGTCGCCTTGCAGCTTGCGCGTGCGGCTCGGCGTGTTGAAAGTCACGCGCGCCTTGCCCTCTTCGATCAGATACAGCGCGTCGGGCCGGCTCTGGGCGGCGGCGATGATCTGGCCCGCGCCGATCGTGATGCTCTCGCCCTCGACGACCAGCAGGCGTTGCGCTTCGAGCGGCAGTTTGCCAAAGGGCGTGTAGAGGCGCAGGAAGTTGCCGCGCTCGCGGTGCTGCTTTTCCAATTCGAAATACTGTTTGATCTCCGGGTGATTTTGCAGCAGGGCTTGAAACAGCGACGGGTCGAGTTTGTAGGCTTCGACATCGCTGCTGGCGCGCACCGTGGTCTGGCGTTTGGACAGATCGAGCAAGCCCGTCGCGCCGAACGACTCGCCGGGGCGCAACACGTTGAGCGCGATCTCTTCGCCATTTGCGCCGTGCTTAACCACGCGCGCGCGGCCCGCCGCCAGCACGTAATAGCCATCGGCGTCGGCGCCTTCCTCGACGATGTTGCCGCCGAAGCTGAATTGCGCGGGCACAAAACAAGCCTGCACCAGCTTCTTCAAGTCGGGCGGCAGGAACATCATCATCGGCAGTTCATGCAGTACTTGCGGTGCGTCTGTCATCATTGTTTTCCTCGCCAAAGTTACTTTGTCTGACTACCTGCCTGACTACCAGGATAGCCGCGTCTTGTGTTACTTTTCGCCGCGCCAAACCACGGCAGAAAGGAAGTTCAACGCGATGCCAACCACGAAACGATCCGCCGCGCCCAAGCGCAAACCTGAAAGCAACGGCGAACTCACGCCCGCGCAAATCGCGGCGCTGCAAAAACAAATGCTGTCCCGGCGCAGCAACCAGGAACGCTACGCGTTTCTGCAACAGTTGCCTTGGGCGGAGCGCCGGGAAGTCATCAAGTCGCACTTTCGCACCTTGCGCAGCGAGCGCGCGGTGGCGCGCTGGCTGGCGCTGTTCACCTCGGCGGATTTGCACACGCTGCTCTGCGACATCATCCCCGACAATCACCCGTACGCGCTGAATGGGCAGAATGGGAGACGCCGAACATGAAGTTCGCCACTTGCCTGTTCGACACGCAGGTTTACATCGCCTACAGCCATGTCATCGCCAAGCTGGAGCCGGGCTGGCTTTCGGCGGTCGTGTTGCAGGAACTGACGGTTGGCTCTAATGGGCGAACCGAGTTGGAAGCCCATCGGGCCACGCTCCGCAATTACCAGCCGGGGCCGATTGCTGGTGCCCACGGCGGAAGTCTGGTACCTGGCCGGGCGCATCCTCAACAACTACCTCAGCGATTTGAGCCGCGCCGATCAGCAGCGCCGCCGTCCCAGCCTGGAGCATCACCAGAAACAGAACCTCATCCGTGACGTGTTGATTGCCGTTTCAGCCAAACAGAGCGAGGTCACCGTGATTTCCGACAACGACGATTTCAGCGTCATCCGGCGTTACTACAAGTTCAAATATCAGCGCGCCACGACTGTACTCAGCTAAGCCAGCCGCGCGTTCCACCTGACTGATTCATTCATCGCCTGTTTCATCGAATGGCCGACCAACGCCGTTTCGGCGCGTTGGCGAATCTGCGGGTCGGCCTCGTCCGGCAGCGTCTTGCCGGTGATCGCCAGCAGCGGGAACCCTTCCAGCAAGGCCAGCGGCCCCAGCCAGTCGCCGCGTTGCGCCGCGACAAAAGGCGCGCGGGCGGCGGGTGTCAGTTCATCCAGATAAAAGCTCCATTCCTGCACTACGGCGCGCGCGGCGTGGGCGACTTCGTCCAGGCTCAGGCCGTCGTGCCGCACGCAGAGTGCGGCCTCGCGCGCCAGCCGCTCTTCGGCAAACCAGAGGTAGCGGCAATCGCAGCGAATCCAGTCCAGATAGTTATGCGCGATCTGCTGGCGCAGCGCCGCTGGGTCGAGCAGTTGGCGGCGGCAGTTTTCAAAGGCCGCATCCAGCGCCGCGATTTCGGCGCGCCGGACGGCGTCCGCGCCATTGAACCGCGCGACCAACGCGCCGCGTCCGGCCAGCCGTTCGGCCCACGCGCCCAGCTTGCCCGAACAGAGTGCTTCGGCCAGCAACACGCGTTCAACTTCGGCGGGGTTGACCGGCGGCAATTCGCATTGGGCCAAATTCTCTTTCGCCAGCGTGCGGCGGAAGTAGGCGAGCCAGTCGTTGGCGCTCAGCCCCCACGCGGCCAGCCAGGCTTGCGCTTCCTGGGCGCTGACCAACTGGCGCGCGTAGCGGAATTCGTTGGCCGCCGCCTGCACCGCAGCGCTGGCGGGCAAGCAGCGGTGTGCGGTGGCGTATTGCAACGCGGCCAACCCGCGCGCGGTGTCGGCGGCGAACGCTTCCCATTCGCCCCAGGCTTGCGCGGCGGCGCGGATTTCGTCCCAGCCAAAGGCGCGTTCGTGAATGGTAAAAAAGCTCTGCATCGGTCGTCCCTCAATCCTTCAGTCTGTCGTTCCATCTGCTAAGGCGTAACACGCGCGCCAAAACTATCAGGGCAGGAAAATTTATTTTCGCGGGCTGATAGTTTTCGCCATCCGCTGCCGCCTTAACAGATGTGCGCAATTGAGGCGCAAGTAAACCTAGAGTCATTCAAACGGAGGGATTATGAATTTTGCCTTGACGATTTTGACCTTGGGCGCGTGGATTTTGATGTCACAGAAGATGTCCACCTGGAATTGGTTCGTGAAGTTGAAAGGCTGGTTTCCCGCGCCATTGGCGTCTTTGTGGGAAGCCTGGGCGGGCTGCGTGTTTTGCGGCGGCTTCTGGCTGGCGCTGCTGCTGAAACTGGCGACGGGCTTGGCGACGGTGAATGAGTTGAATCATTTGCATCCGCTGCTGGCCTTTCCGCTGGATGCGCTGGCGACCACGACGCTGGCTTCGATTACGTTGAATCTGACCGGCCCGCTGAATCTGCTGCTGAACGCCGCACGCGCCAAACAGGAAGCGGAAAACCGCCGTGCAGCCAACAACCAAACTGCGGCTGCGGCGGCCACAACGGCTGCGCATGCCGCGTCGTAACGCCGCCGGAACAACGCCACAAAATTATTTTCACCGGATGATAGTTTTTGCCGCGCAGTTCCGCCTTAACAAATGACCGCAACGAGCGGCGCGGAAATTAAACAACATCAAAAAGGAGATCGAAATGAACCAGCAAGAGAATGA
Source organism: Acidobacteriota bacterium (assembly GCA_043740245.1). Lineage (GTDB taxonomy): Bacteria > Acidobacteriota > Blastocatellia > RBC074 > RBC074 > JACPYM01. The sequence continues at coordinate 4,511 of JAYUCP010000243.1, forward strand.
AACAGTTGATTATCTGATGAGCGAAGAAAACGACGAGCAGGACTTCTTCCAGTTCGCCGACCTGGAAGTGACCGACGAACAATTGGCCGAAATCAAAGGCGGATGGTGGTGTACACAATGCGGGGTCGCCCTTGGTAATCACAACGAGACGACCGTCAGCGATGAGACAGACGAAGCCGAAACTGAAGCGCTCGACGACCTGCCGGTGGACAACGACGAACAAGTGAAGGGTGGGCCCGGTAGCGGCAGCAACGGCGGCGTCTGGCTCAACCACAACGAGACGATCAGCGCGGACGATGAAGCCGAAGCGGAAGCCGAGACTGAAGCGCTCGACGACCTGCCAGTTCAAGACGATGAGCAGGTCAAAGGCGGGCCGAGTGGCGGGATAACGAAGTTGGGCAGCAAACTCCTCAATTAATAAGAAGCCTGTGCGTAAAAGAAATGCCTGCAAAGTAGAGGAAATAGATCCGCGGATGACGCGGATGCAGCGGATCAGCGCGGATCAACCCGAAAAAGAATCTGCGGAAATCCGCTGCATCCGCGTCATCCGCG
>JAYUCP010000244.1:0-12350 GCA_043740245.1 Acidobacteriota bacterium
CGTGACTTCGGTGGTCACCGGCAATTGCGGCAGTTCGGAATTAAATCTGGGCGACTGGTTTGCCCAACTTGAAAAGCTGGGCATCTCGCTCAACATCGCCTCGCTCTACGGTCACAACACGGTGCGCCACGTTGGGATGAACGGTGATTTCAACCGCCCGCCCACGCCGGAAGAGTTAAACAAGATGCGCGGTCTGGTTGAACAGGCAATGCGTGATGGCGCGGTCGGGTTCTCGACCGGCTTGGAATACATCCCCGGCACTTACGCCAAAACGGATGAGATTGCGGAACTGGCGAAAGTTGCGGCGCAATACGGCGGCGTCTATGCCTCGCACATGCGCGACGAAGGCGTGCAGGTCGAAGCCGCCATCAACGAGACGCTTGCCATCGGCCAACTGACGGGCTGTCCGGTTGAAATCTCGCACTTCAAAATTTCGAGCAAAAACCGTTGGGGTGCGAGCGCGCTCACCACCAAGCTGGTCGCCGACGCCCGCGCACGCGGCCAGCAGGTCACGGTTGACCAGTACGTTTACCCGGCGGGCAGCACCGGCATCGGCATCCTCTTTCCGTCCTGGGTGTTTGAAGGCGGACGCGACGAGACGCGCAAACGGCTGGAAGACAGCGCCACGCGCGCCAAGGTCAACAAAGAAATCCTTGCCAATGCCGCCAAACAGGGCTTCAAAGATTTGTCTTTCGTTTACATCGCCAATCATCAGGCCGACCAGAGTATCAACGGCAAGAATCTCGCCGAAATCGCCAAGCTCAAACGCAACTCAATTACCGCCGAGGCCCAAGCTGAACAGGCGATTGACATCCAACTGGCGGGCGGCGCGCAGGTCGTGCTGCAAAAAATGTCCGAACAGGACATCGAGAAAATTTTCAAACAGCCCTTCACGATGATCGCCTCTGACGCCAGCGTGCAGGACATCAACAGCGCTTCCATCCCGCACCCGCGCGGCTTTGGCAACAATGCGCGTGTGCTGGCCGTTTATGTGCGCGAAAAGCAGTACGTCAGTTTGGAAGAAGCGATTCGCAAGATGGCTTCGCTGCCCGCGCAGACTTTTCACCTGTGGGAGCGCGGCGTGCTGCGTCCGGGGCTGGCGGCGGATGTGGTGGTTTTTGATGAAAAGAGCGTCAAAGACAATGCGACGTTTCAACAACCCAAACAATATGCGACCGGCTTTGCCTACGTGATCGTCAATGGGCAGGTCGTCATCGAACAAGGACAGCATACCGGCGCCAAGAGCGGTCAGGTTTTGCGCGGGTCTGGTTTCAAACCGAAAGGGTGACGCTGATGAAACGAACAGCGCAGCCGCCAGTCACTGACAGCGCCCAAGACAGCGCCCAAGATAGTGCATGGAAAGATTTGCTCGATCATCATTTTGAAGATTTCCTGCGCTACTTTTTCCCCGCTGTCGCAGCGGAAATTGATTGGACGCGCGCGCCAGTCTTTTTGGATAAGGAACTGGTAAAGCTCAGCCCGCGCAATGCCACGGGCGCGCGCTTCGCCGATAAGCTGGCGCAAGTTTGGTTGCGCAACGGCGCGCCGCTGCAAATCCTGCTGCACAGTGAAGTGCAGGGCCGCGCGCGCACCGCGTTCAACCGGCGCATGTACGTTTACAACTACCGCATCACTGATCGCTATGAAATGGAAGTAGTGAGCCTGGGCTTAGTGACGGGCAGCGCGGCGCGCACGCACTTGGGCCGTTACGAGACCGCGCGTTGGGGCTGCCGGTTGATCTTTGAGTTTCCCGTGGTCAATCTGGCTGCCTGGCGCGGGCGCGAGGCTGAGTTGGGCGCCAGTGCTGAACCGTTTGCCTTGGTCGTGCTGGCGCAGTTGAAGGCTGTGGCGGCGCGGCGTATGGTTGACCGGCAATACGCTGCCAAACAATTTTTGCTGGAGTTGCTGTTGCAGAAGGGTTATTACCTGGAATACTCGCAATCATTGCTGCGCTTTATTGACTGGCTCTATCAGTTGCCGCCAGAATTGGAGCGCAGGCTTGATGATGAAATCGAAGCAAAGAAGGGAGTCAAAACAATGCCATACATAACGCATTGGGAACGCCGTGGCATGCAACGCGGCGAAGAGATGGGCGAACGCAAGCTGCTGTTGCGACAGTTGGTCAGTAAATTCGGCCCGTTAAGCCCCGCACTGCAAGCGCAAATCGAAGCCTTGCCCAGTCCGAAATTGGGCCAACTCGCAGAGGCTCTGCTGGCTTTTACCAAACCGGCGGATTTGGAACGCTGGTTGAAGCGGCACGCCAGCAAGAAAGGCAGTACGGCCACTGTTTGAACCAGCGGCGACGGTAATTTTTTAGTCACGCTCACACCGAACAGGCACGCTGGCCTGGTTGCGCCAGCTTTTCCAGGAGAAGCCATGAGATCTGCCCCTTTATCCCGCCCTTTATCAGGATTGATAGTTCTGTTGCTGGCCGTGATTTGGCCGGCTGCCGCGGTTGCCCAACAAAAGCCGCCAACTGCCGGAACAGCTTCTGTGGCCGGACGCGTCACCGTGGAGGGCGGCGCGCTCGCGGGCCTGCAAGTGTTGTTGCAACGCGAAGCCGAAGGCATGGAAATTCTAAACCAAGCGCCACCGTTGAAGGCCGCAACCGATGCCGATGGCAATTTCCGGTTCAGCAAAGTGCCCGCGGGCAAATATCGTTTGCAGGTTTATGCGCCCGTCTACGTCAAAGAGCAGAAGGATGAACCCTTCCGCGCCGGGCAGCCGGTCAATGTCGCAGCCGACGAGAATATCGAAAACCTCAATTTCAGTTTGCGGCGTGGCGGCGTCATCACCGGCAAAGTCACCGATGACGAAAATCGCCCCTTGATCGAAGAGGCCGTCAAACTCATCCGCGTGGATGCGCAAGGCAAGCGGGTCAACGAACCCGTGCGCCCGGCGCTGCTCTCGCTGAACCGCACGGATGATCGCGGCGTCTATCGCCTGTTCGGCGTTGAGCCGGGCCGCTATCTGGTGGCCGTGGGCGCTGAGCCGAATGAGACCGCGCTGTTCGGCATGAGCAAGGACTTTCAACTGACCTACCACCCGCGCACAGCCGTTGAGGCCGAAGCCCGCGTCATCGAAATCGCTCCCGGCGCTGAAGTCGAAGGCGTCAACATCGTGATGGTGCGCGCCGATGCCAAGAAAGGCTATGTCGCCAGTGGCCGCGTGATTGAAGCCGATACCGGCAAGCCCGTCCCCGGCGTGATGATCGCCTACAGTTCAAAAGCCAAGAGTGAAAGCGCCGTGCCCTTTGGCATGACGCCCGCCACCACCAATTCGCAAGGCGAGTTCCGGCTGGAAGGTCTGGCGGCGGGAAGTTATTCGATCAGCGTCCTGAACATTACGGCGCTGATGGGTTCCGGCTCGGAATTTTATGGCGAGCCGCTCAACGTTGATGTCAGCGGCGATGTCAGTGGCTTGGAATTGAAGATGTCCAAAGGCGCGGTGATCGTTGGCCGCGTCGTACTGGACGGCGCGCAAGACCCAAAGCTGCTCGCCAAGTTGGCTGGCACGCTTGTGCAAGCGCTGCCTGACATAGATGCTAAAGACCCTTCGGCGATGATGACTGCCATGTCGAGCATGGCGATGGGCACAGTGGGGCCGGATGGATCATTCAAGCTCAGCGGCGCGCGGCCAGGCAAATTCAATATCTCTCTCAACAATCCGAAAGAGCGCACGTTGAAATTGTTGCGCGTCGAGCAGAACGGCGCCGCCATTGCGAAGCTGGAAGTCACTGGCACAACGGCCGTCAATAACGTCCGGCTCGTCGTCGCCTTTGGCACTGCCACCCTGATGGGGCGTGTCGAAGTGCGCGGCGGCGCGCTGCCACCGGGCACTAGAATCAGGGTCATCGCCAGGCAAAAAGACACCGGCGCTGGCAACCCAACGGCATACGCCGATGCTGATGCGCGGGGTCAATTCACGGTTGATGGAATTGTTCCCGGTGTTTATGAAGTGAGCGTTGGCAGCATCCGAACGCCGGATAACGCTGTCGTGAAATCGCAGAACAGCACACAAACCGTCGTGCTGGCCGACAATGCCCGGCAAGAGGTCTTGCTTGTCGTTGACTTAACCGCCAAGGAGAAATAGTCATGAAGCTCAGCCGCTCTTCGTTTCTCAATGCAACTATCTGGCGTTCATTGCTAACGCTACTCTTCCTGTGCGCAACAGCATCAGCGCAACGCAGCACGGGCACGATCAGCGGCCGCGTAGTTGGTGAAGACGGCCAGCCAATCCCGCGCGCCATCGTCTCGATCATTGCACTGAGCGGAAAACTTGAAAAAATGATGAGCGGCCGCATGGCGCTCAAGACAGATGCCGAGGGCAAGTTCGAAGCGGCCGGTCTCGATACTGCGCCCTACACCGTCGTGGCCAGAGCGCCGGGTTATTTGCCAGCGCAACCTCTCGATCCGGCCAACCCCGAATATCACTACCTGGGCGAAACCGTCACGCTGGTGATGCGCAAAGGCGGCGTCATCACTGGCAAAGTTACGACAGCCACTGGTGAACCGGTGGTTGGTGTTGAGGTGAGTACGGTTTCGCTCAACCCCGCCGCGCCGGTAACAGCGGCCTTCTCAATGGATCTCAGCAGCGGCCAGATCATCATGCGACAGACAGATGATCGCGGCGTCTATCGTTTGTACGGTGTGCAGCCCGGCAAGTATCTGATCGTCGCCGGAGCAACGGGCTTCTCGTTGGGGACGACTTCTCCATTCATGGGCAATGTGCCGGCGTATTACCCGGGCGCAACGCGCGACACCGCGACGCCCGTAAGCGTGCAGAGCGGCGAAGAACTCAGCGGCATGGATATTCGCTATCGCGGTGAAAGCGGCTTCGCCATCAGCGGCAAGGTTACGGGTCTGGCAACGGGCAATACAATGGTGGCGGTGCAAAGCTCGACGGTGGTTTTGCTGAAACGCCCCGGTGCGACCGAGGCCGTTGCCATGACCATCATGATTCCCATCGCGGGACAAAACAGCTACGGGTTTTATGGCGTGCCCAACGGCGAATATGAACTCATTGCCTCACAAGTCTCGCTGGGCGATGACAACCAATCCGCCGCCGCCCCGCGCCGCGTCACCGTCAACGGCGCTGACCTGAGCGGCATAGATTTGGCCATGACGCCGCTCGCAGTGATCAAAGGCAAAGTCGTTTTGGAAAAGCCCGCTGATGCTGCCGCGCAAACGGCAGCCGCCAAATGCGCCAATCCGCGCGAATCCCAACTGGATGAAGTTGTCATCCTCGCCCGCAAAGACGACCCGAATCCCAAACCGGAAATTGACCTGGCCGCCCTGGGCGTAAGCGCGCCCGCTGTCGCCGATCAACAGGGCGCGTTCACCTTACGCGGGCTGACCACCGGGCGTTACCGCATCGCCGCGCGCTTTCCCGATGCGAGTTGGTATCTCAAAGCCTTGGCGCTGACGCCCGCCAATCCGGCGTTGTCCGAACCGGCGCGCAATGGCTTGCCCGTCAAAGCGGGCGACAAGGTCAACGGATTGGTCGTCACCGCCGCGCCCGGCGCAGCCAGTTTGAAGGGTGTGGTGAAACCAGCGGCAGGCGCAAAACTGCCGGCCAGCTTGCGCGTCTTTTTGGTTCCGGCGGAACCCGAGGCCAAAGATGATGTGTTGCGCTATGCGGAGGCGGAGGCTGGCACGAGCGGGGAATTCAGCTTTGCGTCGTTGGCGCCGGGCAAGTATTGGTTGGTTGCGCGCGCAGTGCCCATAACTGAGACTGCCGAGAAACGCCCGCGTCCGGTGGCCTGGGACGCGGCAGAGCGTGTGAAGTTGCGCAAGGAAGCGGAAGCTGCGAATGCAGTCGTCGAATTGAAAGTGTGTCAGCGGTTGACTGATTTTGTCTTGCCGTGGAAGTAAGCCCGCAGTTGTTGCCCGCAGTTGTTGCCCGCAGTTGTTGAATGACAGGTAAATCAAAAGGCAGGCCGTCAATACTCGACAGTCTGCCTTTTGTGCTGGTCGGGAAAATGCAAGGCTCTCTCGTTTGCAATCGCCAACGCGCCCGGCTCATTGCAAATTAAGCAGCAGTTTTTGAAACGTGGCACCCTCGCCTTGATCCGTCATGCGCCCCGAACGTTCGAGTTAGGCGGCGCTCTCACGACGGGTATCGCTTTCGCACCTCGGCCACTGACGCTTTGACGAGTTTCTCAAGGACTCCGACGTCTATGTCTGAGAGCCTCTTGATGTAGAGGCAGACCTTGCCCGTCCTGTGCTTTCCAATTCGCTGCAGGAGTTCCTCGCGAGATTCAAAACCATCTGCGATGTAGACAACAATCTCTGGCCTTCTAAACGAGAACCCGGCGAGGCATGCGTCGCCTTCGTGCCCAGTCTCGTACCGGTAGTGGTAGCTGCCGAAGCCAACGATGCTTGGCCCCCACATCTTGGGCTCGAATTTCGTCACTCTCTTCATGAGTGCGGATATCGCCGCACAGTCGGCTCGGCGACGCGGATCCTCGATGGTGTCGAGATACTCCTCAACGCTTGCTTCCGTCTGCTTCGTCTTCGTTTCAGCCATGGAACCTCCGGGGCGAAAAGGAAGTGGCTTGCGACGCCTAACGCCACGTTAGATTGCGCCCTCCGCTTGCGACTCAGCCCGTTCTGCCGCTTGCGCTTTTGGCAAAGGAACGCTCATCGCCCAGACAGAAACAATCAAACTCACGAGCAAAAGCGTTATTCGTCCCCAGGTGCCGAGTATCCAGTTATTACCTAACGCGGTGAGTTCCGCTCCGCTGAGTCCGCCGCCGTCCGGCGAAAACATTACCCTCAAAGCAGGAACGAAGTAGAGACTTGTCGTCAGCCCGTTAATCAGAACGCAAAGAAACGAGACGAGAATCAAATATCGCCGCCGCCGACTCTGCCAATTAAAAATCAACGCGCCAAGCAAAAAAGGCGCGGGCAGTGGGCCAAGTGAGCCCCAAAATCTGACGGGCTTCACTGAGTATTCCGGGTTCCTCATAAAACTCAGTGATTCCGGCAATGATGCGCTCCAGACCGAGTCGATAACCTTCATTTCGTAAAACGCGCCGCCCAATATCACTGCGGCAAAGATAATGTGCCCCCAAAGAAACGACTGTCCAAGATAATTACGAACTTTCATCAGTATTCTCCTCACAATTTAATCGTTTAAGGGTTCTACACCGTTTGGCAACCGCGAAGCAATCTAACGACACCGTTCACCTGCCGCGGCGGCTGGTGAGACGTTGAACCTCGAATAACCGTGCTGCCGCCGCGGTCAGGTGCAACGGCTGGTTCGGCGAACTGTTCAAGACCGCCCAACAGCTACTTGTCCTTCTTCTCCCGCTTTCCTTCGATGTCGAACTCCCGCTTTTCGCCCCCACTCTCCAATGCACCTTTCCCTTTGAGCTTGTCCCCGGTGATCGTGAACTTATACTCGACGTTGTACTTGTTATCCATAAGCACCCGTTCGGCGGAGAAGGTCAGGTCTCCGTCCTTCAGCTTCACGTCCTTGAGTTTCGTCTCCTTCTGGTCCGGCCAGCTCATCGTCCCGGCGAGCTTGTCCCCGTCCTTCGTGATCGTCAGTGTGGACATCCGCTTCTGGTCGCCGATCTCGTACTCGCACTTCCACGTCCCGATCGGGTCTGCCTTCTCGCCCTGCGCGCCCGCAAGGCCGCAGAACGCGAGTACCAACGCCATTGAGAGAATCGTTTTCATGTTTGCCTCCAAGATGTTGCGGGCGGGGAGCCGTCCGACGCGGACCGCCTCCAGCCGCTGACTGCGATTCTAGGGATGCCGCGACCACCGGTCAGGATGGCGCGGCCAAGTGCCTCCTTCTGGGCCGAAACTCGTGGTTGGAGCCGACACTTAGCAAGCATCGTTGTTAGCTGCTGCCGCAGGCGTGCGGCTCAACCACATATTGAGAATTTTTCGCGGAGTACGAACTTTGGCTTTGCAAAGTTGCGTGTCGCGAAAAATTCTCAACGCCCTGGTGTAGCGGGCCGCGTCTCTCGCTTCAAGTTACTTTCGCTCCGGTAAGCGGCTCCGCCGTTGCCACAAATGTTAGGCACTTTCCGAGTTACCTCATACCTTCAAACCGCGACAGCGTGAAATAGAATTGAATCAATCAGCGTGCCGCCTTAGCCCTGGCCCGCCTGACATCCTTCATCTTCGTATTTCTCTCGCGGCGGGACAGGGCGGTATTTGGAAGCCGCGGTGCCGACAGTGTCTTTCTGTCTTTGCGTCTTGTTACTTTCCGAGGGCCTAACGACCAAGCTCACCGACTGCCGCCCTGACGAAGACATGACGATGCCGACCAGCGTTGAATAACCTAACGCTAAGGCCAAGGCCCAGAGCGGGGCGGCGGTTCGTGTGGAGCGTTTTGTTAGGCGGCCTGGCAGTAACTGCTTCTGTCATATCCGCTCATCGTTTGGGCGTGTCGGACGGATCGCCTGACGCCTTCTTCCGCTTCGACCAAGCAAGCGACGTAGCAAGCACAAGGGCGCCCATGATAATCGGCATCGCACCCCCAGCGATCGATCCAACGACTGACTTCTCCGTTGTCGTAAGCTGAAGGATGATGAGTGCTACGCCTAGAACTACCGACAGCACGCCGAAGATTCTGATGACTTTGATGACTTTGTGTTTCATGTGTTGTGTTTCGTTTGTTAGTTGACCGTGACAAGGGTGACGTCGCCTAACGACCAGGTGTAGCGGGCCGCGTCTCTCGCTACAAGCTACTCGGCTACAGCAAGCGGCTCCGGTGCCACGGAGGTTAGGCATTTTCCGCAAGTAACTGACGCCCTCCAACCGCGACAGCGTGAAATAGAATTGAATCAATGAGCGTGCCGAATAGCCCTGGCCCGCCTGACAACCTCTATCTTCGTATCCCTCTCGCGGCGGGCCAGGGCGGCATCTGGAAGCCGCGGTGCCGCCAGTGTCTTTTGTCTTTTGTCTTGGCCGCTTGTTACTTTCTGAGGGCCTAACGCCATGTTAACCGTGCCGCGCCTGTAACATTGGAAGTCAAGCACAACCCTCGTTGGCGCGGCTACGGTTGAACAGATGTTCGGCAGAACGGAGACGTTACAAATCCTGTTTCTCTGTATCAATGTAGAAATTGCGATTGGCTTCAAATGTTTTGATTTCTTCAGGGAACTCAAGAGTCTGTTTTACTTCGTTCGGCGTGATTACAACTTCTTTGCCATTGATAAGTACGCGAATCGGCATGGCGAACCCTTGCACGACTCTTTCATATTTGAACGACAGGGTCTTTCCGCTAATGCGATATTTTAATAACGGGATTTTAGTTGTCCGTAAGTATTGGTCAAAAACCTTACTGAGATCAACACCAGCCATCTTCGTGATATAGGATTCAATCTGTTCAGTAGAAACTGTCTGATGCCAGAACTCCGCATTGAGTCCACGCAAGATGGAAAGCCATTTTGTGTCGTCATTGATAATGTGGCGAATGGTGTGCAGCATGTTTCCTCCTTTGGGATACATGTCGCCTGATCCTTCTCTGTTTGCACCGTAAATGCCGATAATCGGCCTATCGTTTTTGATGGTGCGACGGTTGCCGATAACATAATCTTCCGCGTCTTTTTTACCGAAATGGTATTCGATAAAAAGACTTTCTGAGTAATTTGCAAAGCTTTCGTGAACCCACATGTCTGCACCATCTTTCATAGAGATGTTATTGCCAAACCATTCATGTGCAGATTCGTGAACAATGATGAAGTCAAATTTATAGCCAATTCCGGTACCGCTGTAATCTCGTTGAAGATAGCCATTCCTGTACCAATTGCCATAAGTAACCGAGCTTTGATGCTCCATTCCGGGATATGAAACCGCGACGAGTTTGTAACTGTCCTCATAAAAGGGATATTTCCCAAACCAATGTTCAAGGGCTTCCATCATGCGAGGCACTTCTTTGAATTGCTTGATGGCGGAATCTTTTTGATGAGCCAGCACCCAATATTCCATGTCCAGCACGCCACCTTTTCCCTGATACTTTTCAGAGAAATTTATGTAGTTGCCAATATTAACGTTGACCCCATAGTTATTGATTGGATTCAGGACTTCCCAATGAAAGGTTTTTGTCTTACCGGCGATATTGTGGTCTGTTTTTTTCAAGCGACCGTTAGAGATGGCTATTAGGTTTTCCGGCACGGTTACGCTGATTTGCATTCCGCGATCAGATTCATCAGACCCATGATCTTTATTTGGCCACCAAATACTGGCTCCTATACCCTGGCAGGTGGTGACGATGAAATGCTCTCCCAGATCATCTCTGCCCCAGGTTATCCCGCCAACCCAAGGAGGATTCTTACTTACGACTGGAATGCCTTCGTAAAATATTTCGACCTTATCTTCTATGCCCTTTGGAATATCTTTCTCAAGAGTTACTAGATAGACATTTCCTTCCCGCTCAAATTTGAGTTGTGAGTTGCCATGAGTAATTTTTGTGATTGAAAGCGGTGGCTGCAAATCAATTTGCATTTTGTTTCCCGCTTTTAGAGTTTTGAAAGTTATCGTGTTCGACCCTTTCAAGCTCTTGGTTTCAGGCAAAAACTCAACCTTCAGGTTATAATGCACCACGTCCCACCATTCGCGTTCATGTGTTACTGAGCCTCGAAGTATTTCTTGGCGAGTAATGTTCTCTGTTTGGGCAAAAAGGTGACTGGAGCCAATTTGCACCTGTAGGAATACTCCAATTGCAACTATTATTAATTTACGCATGATCATCCACAACCTCACGAATTGGCGAATATTCTTTCATACCGCAAATTCTATTCCGCCTCACTATTGAAACGACCTGCTTAAGCCGAACGGCCACGTTCACCGGGTCGCCGCCCTCCGCAAATGTTTTACCGAAACAGCGGCGGCGACTCCGGTTACAGTAGGCGAGGGAATCGCTTCCCCCGCCCCTGCTACAAAACCGTGCGTGCTACTTTCATAACACACGGCTCCTCAATCGTGCAGTACTGGACACGCATACCGGCGGCGCTCATGCGCCGTTTTCCGCACGTGGCAGTAGCGGTGCAGCAACTGGAAGTTCGCTTTCACATCGCGTCCACCTTCCCGGCGTGCCACGATGTGATCCATTTCCAGTATGTCGCCCGCTTTGAAGTAGCCGCCGCATTGCGCGCATCTTCCGTGCTGTTGCTTCAGCAGCCGCGCCACACGTGGTGCGACGCCCGGATGATGCCCGCGTCTGGCGCTCCAATAAACCTCGTCGCCATCGAACGGACTGCGCTGACCTTGTACCTTGACGTGCCGTTTGATCGGCGTCTCGGCGTGGTCGTGCAGCCGCTTGCCGCCCTTGCGTGGTATGAAATCCAAGCGCCCACCTGCGCGGTGAAAGTACTTGTTGTACCCAGCTTTGAGCGATTTCTGCGGATGGCGATACCTCATCCACGCCCGCAGTTGTTGCCGCAACTCGCCGTCCAGTTTGCCGAACGTCTCCTTGCTACAGACCGTCGAGAAGTAGTTACTCCACCCACGAATGACAGGATTGAGCGCATCAATAAATCGCGCCTGACTGTCATTCTGATGGCGGCGAATAACTTCCACTACCTGACGGCGGTGACGTTCGATGGATTTTCGGCTCGGTTTGATGATCGTCTTGTAACCGCGCTTTGACCTCTTCACCCGATACTGCCGGATGTTGAAGCCCAGAAAATCGAATCCCGCTTCACCTTCTGTGACTGACAAGGTATGCGTGATCCGCGTCTTGCTCGGTTTCAATTCCAATCCCATCCCAATCAGTTGCTCGGCGATCAACGCCTGACATTGCTCGATTACTTGACGGTCGGGATGGAGTACTACCAGATCGTCCGCATAACGTATCACCGCCGGTTTATTACGACCCGGATACCTATGCTCGATCAGCTCTTCCAAACCGTGCAACGCAATGTTGGCTAACAGCGGCGAGATCGTACCGCCTTGCGGTGTGCCCGCTTCGGTCGGAAACAACTCGCCTTTGTCCACCACTCCGGCCTTCAGCCACGCCTTGATCTGGCGCGTGACGGTTGGATTGGCGTCAATCTTTCGCAACAATGCCGCGTGGCCAATGCGGTCGAAGCATTTCGCAATGTCCGCATCCAAAGCCCATTTCGGTTTTTGGTTGATCTGGACATAGATCGCTCCAATCGCATCCCAGGTACTGCGGCCCGGACGAAAACCATAACTGTTGGCTTCGAACCGCGCTTCCCATTTCGGTTCCAGCACTAACTTAACCAAACTTTGTTTGGCGCGGTCGGCGATGGTCGGAATGCCCAACGGTCGCGTCTCACTGGTGCCGGGTTTCGGAATCTCTACCCGGCGCACCGGAGCCGCCTCACCGTCGAGTTGCAGTTCGTCAACCAGTTGCAGCCGCTCGGT
>JAYUCP010000245.1:0-31665 GCA_043740245.1 Acidobacteriota bacterium
GCTCAACACATACGGCCGCGACCCGCTGCAACCGCCCACGCCCGCCGCCCTGACCGTGAACGTAAACGAACCGGCTTGCGTCGGCGCACCGCCCAGCACGCCGGTGTTGGCGTCCAGCGTCAGCCCCGCCGGCAACGCGCCGTTTGAAATGTTGAAGCTGTAAGGCGCCGTGCCCCCCGCCGCGCTGAGCGGCTGGGCGTATGCCGCCCCCAACGTGCCGCCGGGCAACGTGGCCGGGCTGACCGTCACGGGCGCACAAGTGCCAGTGATGAACAGCGAATAACCGCGCACCCCTGTACAAGCGCCAAAACCCGTCGCCGTCACGCTGAAGCTGTAATTCCCCGCTGCCGTTGGGGTGCCGTTGAGTACACCGGTTGTGCCGTTCAACGTCAGCCCCGGCGGCAACTGTCCTTGCGTGACCGCGAAGCTATAGGCCGTGCCGAGGGGAATGGCGCTGAGGGTTTGCGGGCTGTAGGCACTGCCGGTCACGCCGTTGGGCAACGTGGCGGGCGTGAGCGTAATCGCGGGACAGCCGACGTTGACGTTGCCGCTGCCGTTGGCGGGCAGGAAGACGCCGTCGCCGCCGTATTGCGCTGTGAACATATGCGCGCCGACGGTCAGGCTTGAGGTGTTGAAGCTGGCCTGCCCGTTGGCGTCGAGCGGCAACGGGCCGGCCAGTGTGGTCGCGCCTTCTTTGAACGTCACCGTGCCGCCGCTGACAGGATCACTGTCGTTGGTGATGGTGGCGGTAATGGCAACGTTCTGGCCGTAAGTGGGCGCGGCGGGATTGGCGCTGAGCGCGACATTGGGCGCGGTCTGCAAGCCGCCAACGACGAAGGGCGAGAAGGAAGTCACGCGCGCGCTGATTTTTTTCGGCGCCGGGTCAGGCACGAAGAGCGGCGCGGGGCTGTCGGGCGGCAGGATGGTGCGATCCACCAGCACGCCGTTTTCCTGATGCAGCACGCGCAGCGTTTTGAAGACCGACCGTTTGACGCCGGCTGGCACATCGAAGGTCAAGAGCACCGGGCCGGAGAAGACGGCGGTCGTCGAGATTTCAAACGCCACATTCAAGCCCGGCAACACAAAGCCCGGCGGCAACGGCCCCGCGTTCGGCGGCGGAATCGGCGTGATGGTGGTGTCGCCCGGCGTGATCACATTCGCAAAGGTCATGGCCGGACTGCCCGGCGGCAAGACGGGCGAGACGTTCGGCCCGCCGCCCGTGTTGGTGACCGTCAGCGTGTAGGCGCGCGCAACCGTGCAGCTTCCGTTGAATGTCCAGGTGGCCGTGAAGCTGTAAGCGCCGGTGGCGGTTGGCGTCCCTTCGAGCCTGGTGGCGGGCAGATAGAGCGTGATGCCCGGCGGTAGCGTGCCGGTAATGACCAGATTGTTGCTGGCCGTCACACCCGTGCCGCTTAAGAACAACCCCGCTTGATAAGGCGTGTTGAGCACGCCGTTGGGCAGCGTGGCTGGGCCGATGGTGACATTCGGACAGGTCACCGTCAGCGTGTATTGCCGCGTCACCAGGCACGTCCCATTGAATGTCCAGGTCGCGGTGAACGTGTAACTGCCTGCTGTCGTCGGGGTTCCCTCGAGCCTGGTGGCGGGCAGATAAAGCGTAATGCCCGGCGGCAGGTCGCCGGTAATCACCAGATTGTTACTGGCCGTGACACCCGAACCGCTCAGAAAAAGCGGCGCGGTATAAGCATTGCCGACCAGCGCGGCGGGCAGTGTCGCAGGCCCGATGCTGACATTCGGGCAAGTCACGGTCAGCGTATACGTGCGCGAAACCTGACAGGTGTTGTTGAACGTCCAGGTGGCGGTGAAGGTGTAGCTGCCCGCCGTGGTCGGCGTCCCTTCCAACTGTGTGGCTGGCACGTTGAGCGTCACGCCGGGCGGCAGCGTGCCGCTGATGACCAGGTTGTTGCTGGACGTAATACCCGCACCACTCAGGAAAAGCTGCGCCGTGTAAGCATTGCCCACCAGCGCGGCGGGCAGCGTGGCCGGTTGCAGCGTGACCGCCGGACAGGTAAAGGCTTGGCGGCAAGCCGAAAACTCCGAGGTGTTGCCAAAGCCATCAATCGCCACCGCCGTGATGAACGGCTTCCCCACCACCTGCGCAAAGGTGTAGTTGAAGCTAAAGCCGCTCGCCGCCGCCGCCGCCGTGATGCCCGTGACCTGACCGAGGAAACTCTCGCCTTCGCCAAAGCCCGACGGGTCGCAGGCGCTGCTGGCAAAGAACTGCACGCTGACCGGGAAGAGCGCATTGGTCGCCGCCGTGTCGAGCGTGGCGCTGACCGTGCCGCCCGTGGCTGTCGGCGTGATGCCGGTCAGCACGGGGAAGTTCTGCAAACGGTTCGGCCCTGTGTCGGCGTCACCCGCATCGTTCGCGGTCACACCATCGCCGCCGAGGTCAATACCCAATTGCGTGTTGTTGAAGATGTTGTTGTTGCTGATGCGGCTGAGCTGTCCGGTCACGCTGTCCGTGACGCTGACGCCGACCGCGTTGTAGGCAATCAGATTGCCTGAGACTAGGGTGACAAAGGTGGTGCTGCCAGGCGCAATCGTGTTGCGAATGCTGACGCCGTTCCCGCCATTGCCGAGCGGCGCGCTGCTGCCGCCCGCCTGCACGCCGATCAAATTGGCGCTGACTTGCGTGCCGGGCGAGTCCACGATATTCACGCCCGGGCCGCTGTTGCCGGAAATTACATTGCCCGGCACCCCGGCGCTGCTGCTGCTGCGGTTAAATGGCCCGGCATTGAATACGCCGATGCCGCCGCCATTGGGCAAGGCCGCCGTGCCCGCCGTATTCGTGCCCAGATAACAGTCTTCGATGGCGTTGCGGAAGGCGTTAGCGCCGCTGATGTTGATCGCATTGCCGCCGGCCAGCCGGTTGATGACCAGGCTCTTGAGGTAGTTGTTGGCGCTCTGCAGCAAGACAACTTGCGCCCCCGCCGCGCCCCCGCCGTTCAATTCCACGCGCGCCGCGCCGACCAGGCCGTTGATAAAGACCGGTTCGCTCGGCCCCGGCAATCCGCCCGTCAAAGCAATCGAATAGCGCGCGTCAAAGCCAATCGTGTCGTAACCACTCACGCCCGCGCCGCACCCGCCGAACGCCGCATTGGTATTGGCGGCGATGATGGCCTCGCGCAACGAACAGGCCGCCGGATTGACATTGAATTCGTCATCCGCCGTCGTCACCAACAACGTCGGGGTGGCCGAATGCACGACGATGAGGAAAGTGCGTGAGCCGGGACAATTGTTTGAATCGGTCACCGTGACGATCAGGTTATAAACGCCCGCCGTGGTGGGCGTGCCGCTCAGCGAGCGGAAGGTGGTCGCCGTGCCCGTCAGGCTGAGACCCGGTGGCAACCCGCTGGCGTTGAAGCTGTATGGCGCTGGCCCGCCGGAGGCTGAAATCGTCGTGGTTGGATAAACCGTGCCCATTACGCCAAACGCGAGCGGTGTGTTGGGGTTGACGGTGATCGTGGGGCAAGACGGCACATTGATCGTGAGGGTGTAGGGTTGCGACGTAATGCAACTGATTTCAAACACTGGCACGCTGAGATTGAAAGTGCCCGCTGCGGTCGGTGTGCCTATGAGCTGGCCGGTGGTGGTGTTGAACATGCCGGACGGCAGCCCGCTGACAAAGCCGAATTGATAGGGCCCGCCCGCCCCGCCGCTGGCCGTCAACTGCTGGTTATAGGCTGTGTTGACTGTGCCGTTGGGTAAGGTGGGAGGCGTCAGCGTGATGGTCGCGCAAGCGCAGGGTGAAAACTCAGAGGTATTGCCGTTGTTGTCTGTCGCCGTCGCCGTGATGACGGCTTTGCCCGCGACCGGCGTGTAGGTAAAAGTGAAAAAGCTTGGGGCGGTCACCGGCCCCGTCAGCGAAATCGCGCTAAGATAAACTTCGCCTTCGCCATTGCCGGAAACGTCACAGCCAGCGTTGGCGTAAAAATCCAGCCGCACCGGATAGGCTGTGTTGGCGGGCAAACTGTCGAGCGTGCCGGTCACCGTGCCTGGCATCGTCTGGCTATTCAGTCTGGGATAATTTTGCAGGTTGTTCGGGCCTGCGTCCGCGTCCAGCGGGTCGTTGGGCGTGATGCCATCATTGGCCAGATCAATGCCCAATTGCCCGTTGCCAAAGATCGCATTGCCACTCAGCTTGTTCCCGGCGGCGGTGTTCACGTAAATGGCCACGCCCGCGCCCGTATTGGCCGAGATCACGTTGCCGCTGCCGGGCGCGCTGCCGCCGATGATGATGTTGGAGGCGCCGAACAACTCGATGCCGTGGCCGTTGTTGCCCAGCGGGTTCATGCCGTCTTTGGTGCGGCCAATGATATTGCCCAGAATCGTCGCGCTCACATTGGCGCTTCCCGAAACGCCATCCAGATAAATCCCCGGCCCGCGGTTGCCCGAAATGACGTTGCGGTCGGCGGCATTCGTGCCGCCGATGGTCGCGCCGCCGCCGAAACCCATGTCAATGCCGCGCCCCAGGTTGTTGCTGACAGTGCCGTTGGGGATCGCCGTCGTGCCATCGAGATTCGTGCCGATGCAATTGCCGACGATCAGATTGCCCGCACCCAACCCGATGCCGATGCCGCTTGTGTTATTGCCCGAAATCAAATTGCCGCGAATCGTGTTGTTCGGCGAAGTGATGTAAATGCCCGCAAAGCGGTTCCCTTCGTCTTGCTGGCCCAGCGCGTCCGTGCCGATGCGGCAATTTTCGACAGTGCTGCCGCCGGGACCGCTTAGATTGATGCCCGCGCCGTCGAAACGTTTGATGACGAGATTCCTGATGACGCAATTGGCCGCCGCAATGCTCAAGGCGTTTTCAAACGGGCTGCTGTTCGTCCCGTCCAGCACGATGAAGCTCGCGCCGTCCGTTGCGCCGTTGATCGTGACGGGCTCAAACACCGCCGGCAAATAACCGTTGATGCCGATCACCGGCATCCCGCCGCCGAGTGCGAACTCAATGACATCCGCGCCCGCCGTGCCCGTCGTGCAACCGCCATACGCCGTATTGATATTGGCCGCGATGATCGCTTCGCGCAGTGAACACAGCGGCCCTGTGTTGTCTTCGTCCACGAGCGTATTGACGATGATGGTTTGCGGCCCGGCGGGCGTGACGGTCAGCGTGGCCTCATTCGTGCGCACTTCCGCGTTGCACTCGTTGGCGAAAACGGCGCGATAACGATTGCCGCTCATCGCCAGCGCCACGCTGTTCAGCATCAATGTCGTGCTCGTCGCGCCAGCGATTGCCATCCAACTATCAGCGGTGTTGACCTCCCATTGCACCGTCGGCGCGGGCGTGCCGTCGGCGGCGGCGGTAAAGGTCGCATTCGCGCCCGCCGTCACCGATTGATTCTGCGGATGCGGCATGATGACGCTCGGCGCGGTGTTGACCGTCACCGTCGTAGCCGCTGAAGCTGCGCTGGGGCAACCGTTCGCGGTCACGATTACGGTATAGCTGCCCGCCGCCGTTGCGCTGAACGATTGGTTCGTCGCGCCGCTAATCGGATTGCCGTTGAGATACCACTGATTGCCGGTCGCGCTGCTCGAATTCAGCGTGACGCTACCACCATCGCAAAATGTGGTTGGTCCGTCTGCGCTAATCGTGGGCGTCGCTGGTGTTGGATTGACCGTGACGGTCGTAGCCGTGGAAGGCGCACTCGGACAGCCGCTCACCGTGACCACGACGGTATAGCTGCCCGCCGCCGTCGCGCTGTAAGCCTGATTGGTCGCGCCGCTGATCGGGTTGCCATTCAAGTACCACTGATTGCCCGTCGCGCTGCTTGAATTCAAGGTGACGCTGCCGCCATCGCAAAACGTGGTCGGCCCGCCTGCCGAAATTGTCGGCGTCACTGGTGTTGGATTGACCGTGACGGTCGTAGCCGTGGAAGGCGCACTCGGACAGCCGCTTGCCGTAACAATGACGGTATAGCTGCCCGCCGCTGTTGCGCTGAACGATTGGTTCGTCGCACCGCCAATCGGATTGCTGTTGAGATACCACTGATTGCCGGTCGCGCTGCTTGAATTCAAGGTGACGCTGCCGCCCTGACAAAACGTGGTTGGCCCGCCCGCTGTAATCGTCGGCGTCGCCGGTGTTGGATTGACCGTCAACACAACATCATCCGTCGCGGTGACGCAAGCGCCGGTCACGGTCAAGCGCAAGGTCGCCGTGCCCGTGCCGGTGAAGACGGCGGGCGAATTGAGCGCGCCCTGATTCGTGATGCTCACCGGCCCGCTGAACACCGACCACGCCGCCGCGCCATTGGCCGCGCTGCCCGCCAGCGTGAACGTGGTGGCCGCGCCCGTTGAACACAACGCTTGATCTAGCCCCGCGTTCGCCGTCGGCGTGGGAATCGTGCGGCAGGCCGAGAATTCAGAGGTATTGCCGTTGGCATCGGTCGCCGTCGCGGTGATGACATATTTCCCATTCAACAATCCAGGGTTGATGGGAAAGCTGAACATGGTATTGGATGAGGTCAGCGTGATTGGCAACGAGCCGAGATACACTTCGCCTTCGCCATAGCTTTCGTTATTCAAGGTCGCCGTGCCGCACACGGCATTCGCGTAAAAATCGAGCGTGACTTGCGAGTTCAGCACGCCGCCGGGGAGCGTGCCGGTCACGGTGCAGGGTTGCGTCGGCACATCGAGCACCGGGAAGTTCTGCAACAGATTTGGGCCCCCGTCGTTGTCGGTCGGATCGTTGGGCGTGACCGTACCGCCGGGCAGCGTGGGCGCAAGGTCAATGCCCAGCTTCGTATTGCCGGAAATCGCATTGCCGCGAATCTTCACGCCGCTGGCGGAGGAGCGCACTTGCACGCCGTTTTCGAGGTTGCCGGTGATGAGGTTGCCTTCGCCCGGCGTTTCGCTGCCGATGGTGTTGACACCATTGGTCTGCGTGGTTTGCACGCCGTTCTGCGTGTTCTGCTTGATCTCATTCCCCTTGATGTTTGTGCCACCGACGGAGTTGGTAAGTTCAACCCCGTTTTGAGTGTTGTAGGCAATGACATTGCGCTCCGCTGCGCTAGCACCGCCAATCGTCACGTTGCTTTGCACGACGCGGATGCCATTGGCGGTATTGCCCAGACTTGGCGCACCAGGCAGGCCGTTCTTGTCCGTGCCGATGAGGTTGCCTTGCACGGTCGGGCCGTTGATCGTGCCGCCTTCGAGGTTAAGGCCGTTGCCGCCATTGGCGGAGATCAAGTTGCCCTCGCCCACCATCGTGCCGCCGATAACCGCGCCATGACCACCCGTGAGGCGAATGCCGTTGCCGCCGTTTCCCAGCCGCGCCATGCCATTGATGTCCGTGCCGATGTAATTACGGTTGATGGCCAGCGCGCCGTGCCCCGGGACAACACCGGGTGGCGGATCGCCGATGCCGTCACCGCCATTGCCTGAAATGATGTTGCGGGCTGACGGCTCGATACCGCCGATGACAATGAATGAGCCGATGGCTCCGATGCCGTTGCGCGTATTGCCGCGAGCCAGAGTACCGGTCACATCCGTTCCGATCAGATTGCCCTGCACGAATGTGATGGGGGTGGCCGACCCGAAACCATTAGTAGCCTGGACTACGCCATCTTCGTCGTTGCCGGAGATCAGATTGCCGGCACCTGCCGTCGTCCCGCCGATCAGATTGCCGGCGGAGAAATTGATCATTTGGATGCCCGCTTTGCTGTTGCCCAGATCGGTTGCGCCAGCGACGTTCATTCCGATGTAATTGCCCTGCACCGTTGCGCCGCCACCGACGAGTTGAATGCCGTACTGGTTGTTGCCGGAGATCAGATTGCGCGTCTCTGGCGTCGTCCCGCCGACGGTCAGGCCGCTGAACCCGTTGCTCAACACTACGCCGCTCAGCGTATTGCCCAGATCAACATTGCCCGTCACGTCCGTGCCGAGGTAATTGCCGAGCACGATTGTATTGCCGTTGCTGACGATGCCGTTCTGACCATTGCCGGAGATCAGATTGCACGCGCCCGTGCAATTGCCGCCAGGCGTCGTGCCGGTCGTGCCGCCGATGGTGGTGTTCCCGCCTACGACAATTCCGTGAAGGCTATTGCCTAGCGCCGCCGTGCCCGCGCTGTTCGTGCCGATGTAATTGCCCTGCACGGTGACGCCCTGGACGCCGAGGGCGAGGCCCGTGCCGTTGTTGCCCGCAATGACGTTGCGATCGGCGAGCGAGGTGCCGCCGATGATGTTGTTCGTACCGCTGCCCAGCCCGATGCCATCAGCGGCATTACCCAAATCGGTATCGCCGTCTTTATCCGTGCCAATCAGGTTGCCGCGCACGACCGTGCCTGACGCGCCATTGCCCGCGCTGAGGCCATTGGAAGCATTGCCGGAGATGACGTTGCCGAGGATTGAATTGTTGGTAGCGCCTGAAAAAATTATGTTGACGCCGTGGCCGGAATTGCCCAGCACCGCCTCGCCATCTTTATCCGTGCCGATGTAATTGCCCTGGACGGTGTTGCCGCTGAAATCAATTTGCACGCCGCCGAAATTGTTGCCGGAGATTACATTGCGCGCGGTTGTCGTCGTCCCGCCAATGAGGTTATTCGCGCTGGCTACGAGGTTGACCCCGAACTGCGCATTGCCCTGGTCGAGCGTCCCACCCGCATCAGTGCCGAGGTAACAACCTTCGACGAAATTGCCGCTGCTCCCGTTCAACTCAATGCCGTCGCCGCTAAAACGATTGATGACCAGTTTGCGAATGGTGCTGCCGCCCGCCGTGATGCGCAGCCCGTCGGCATTCGCCAACGTGCCATTCAATTCGACCCGGTCAGGCGAGCCTGCGAACGGCGCGCCTTCAATCACCACCGGCTGCGTGATGGTCTGCAACCCGCCCGCCGCGACATTGATCGTGTAACCCGGCCCCGGCAGATTGAAGTTGATCGTATCCAAACCCGCCGCGCCCGCCGGACATTCGCCGACCGCCGCGTTGGTGTTCGCCGCCTGGATCGCTTCGCGCAGATCGCACGTGCCGTTCCCGGCCAGCGCCCCCAGCGTGCCATCCGCCGTGCCAGTGACCGTGATCGTATTGAAGAGCGCAGGTGTTGCGTAAAAACCATTCCGCCAATCAAACCCGCGCCGCACGCGATAATCGAAGAGGCTGCGGTAAGCAGGCGCGGTCTCGTCCACCGCCAGCACCCGCCTTGTGTCTGGTTTGACTTCAGCCGCAGCCGCCAGACACTGCGCGCCAACTCCCCAAAGCAACAATTGCGCGACCCCGCCAAACATCCCCGCCACCAACAGGTAAGCACACCAACGCCGCACCGTGCGCCACACCTGACTGAAGCAACGCGGCCCACGGGAAGGCTGACTGTAAGAAGATTGAAAGCTGGCTTGGTTCTGCATGATGATTTCTCCTCTGTTTCGTCACTGAAGCGCGGACACACCTCTGGCGGCCCTGCCCGCCGCGTCCGCCGCAGGTTGTTTTGGTTGAAGTTTGGAACGGATTGCCGGTGGCCGATTCAGCCCGCCTGTGGGGTCGCCCAACCGCAAATACCGGGCGGCTGAATCGGCAGCGTCAAACTAAACGAAACCCGGGCCGTCAACCGTGTGAGTTTCGGAAGCCACCCTACGCAATTTCACGTGTGGAATGGCCGTTGCCGCGTACCCGTCGCAAGGTAACTTTGCGACTGTCTGCTGTACGCTACTCACACAAGCGTAAAAAGCGTGCCGGACGCGACATGGGAACAGAAGTTTTTTTCTCGCCAGAGCACAGGGCGAAATGTACCGGCCCAGACCGGCGGGCAACGCTTACTTGCACAGCCGGCGTTTGCGTTCACCTACACACAAGCAGAGGGCAACGGCGCGCGCGTAGCACAACCCGCAAAGTCAGGGTCTATTCATTCTCGGAAAACGTCCGACAAACTTCAGTTTGTCGTCAGCTCGAAACCTCGACAAACTGAAGTTTGTCGAACATTTGGCGTCGAGAATGAATAGACCCTGCCGCAAAGTGACAGCCGCAAAAAGCCTGTGCTAAAGTGCCGCCGTTATTGACCGAGCGGTTTTCTCAAGCAGTAACCCCACAACTTCAATCTCAATTTCTTTTGGTGCACTGAGCGTGATGGAGCAAGCCTCAACGCATGAAATCACCCGGCTGCTGCAAGCCTGGAGCGGCGGCGACAATGCCGCTTGCGACAAACTGATTCCCTTGTTGCAGGCTGAATTGCACAAACTGGCGCACTATTACCTGCGCCAGGAACGCGGCGGCCACCTGTTGCAAACAACGGCGCTGGTCAACGAGGCCTATCTGCGACTGGTGGAATGGCGCGGCGTGACCTGGCGGGATCGCACCAATTTTTACGGCGTGGCGGCCATGCTGATGCGCCGCGTGCTGGTGGATTACGCGCGCCAGTTCCCCGACCTGGGCGGCCGCATCGTCAAGCTCGGCGTAGAGGAAGCCGCCGGTCTGAGTTGCGAACGCAGCGCAGACTTGGTGGCGCTTGATGACGCGCTAACGGCGCTGGCGGCATGCGACAAACGCAAAAGCCAGGTGGTCGAGTTGCGCTACTTTGCCGGGTTGAGTGTGGAGGAAATCGCGCAGGCGTTGAATGTTTCGACGCGCACCGTGGCGCGCGACTGGGATTTCGCGCAAGCCTGGCTGCACCGCGAATTGACGCGGGACGGCCAGGCGCACGCGGAGCTTCCCAACCCTTTGCAACCATGAACGACGCGCGCTGGCAACAGATCGAAGAGCTTTATCACGCGGCCCTGGCCGTGCCCGCCGCCACGCGCGCCGCCTGGCTGGACGAACAGTGCGGAGCCGATGCCGAATTGCGCCGCGAACTCGAATCGCTGCTGGCCTCGCATGCGCAAGCCGCACAAGGCTTCATCGCGGAACCGGCCTTCGCGGCAGTCGCGGCGGCCATCGCCGCAGCGCAACCTGGCATCGCGCCCGGCCAGCAACTGGGGGCCTATCAAATCCTGGCGCAGTTGGGCGCGGGCGGTATGGGCGAAGTCTGGCTGGCCGAAGACCCGCGCTTGAAACGCCAAGTCGCCATCAAATTGTTGCCCGCGCAATTCACCAGCGATCCTGACCGCGTGCGCCGTTTTGAGCAGGAGGCGCGAGCGGCCTCGGCGCTCAACCATCCCAACATCATTACCATTCACGAAATCGGCGCGGTCAGCCAGACGCATTTCATCGTGACGGAATTTGTCGCCGGGCAAACCCTGCGGCAACGGCTGGAGGGCGCGCCGATACCCCTTGAAACTGCGCTGGATTGGGTGGCGCAGATGGCCGGCGCCCTGGAGGCGGCGCACGTGGCAGGCATCGTCCACCGCGACACCAAACCCGAAAACGTGATGATCCGGCCTGACGGGTTGGTCAAGGTGCTCGACTTCGGTCTGGCGAAATTGACGGAGGACCGCCTGACCGATGTGTCCGAAAGGCCGGAGAAAACCGCGCCGGGTATGGTGCTGGGAACCGTGAGTTATATGTCGCCCGAACAGGCGCGCGGCTTGGAAGTGGATGCGCGCACGGACATCTTCAGTCTAGGCGTCGTGCTGTATGAATTGCTCGCCGGGCGCAGACCTTTTGTCGGCGCCACTGTCAGCGATGTTTTGGCGGCCATTTTGATGACGGAGCCGGCGCCGTTGACGCGCGTTCTCAGCGACTTGCCCGGCGAACTCGAGCGCATCGTCAGCCAGGCGTTGCGGAAAGACCGCGAGCAACGGTATCAAACCATGCGCGAGTTACAGGCTGATCTGAAACGCCTGCGCCAGGAATTGGAATTCGCCGCCCGGCTCAAACAACCCTTGCCGCCGCGCGCCGCGGAAACGGAGGACGAGACCACCAAGACCTTGCCGCTCAGGCCGCCCGCGCCTGCTCCGCCGCACACCAATCTTTCGTTGCCGCCGACCCCCTTGATCGGACGCGAAACTGAACGCGCGGCCATCGGGCAGCTTTTGCGGCAAGATGGATTGCGCTTGCTGACGCTCACCGGCCCCGGTGGCACGGGCAAAACGCGGCTGAGCATACAGGTCGCCGTAGACCTGCAGGCGGCGTTTGCGGATGGCGTGTGGTTCGTGCCGCTGGCCGCCATCAATGACCCGGGCCTGGTGTTGTCCGCAATAACGCAAGCTTTCGGCTTGAAAGAGACGGCGCTCGCTTCCTTGCAGACGAGCCTGCAAGAGTTTCTGCGCGGCAAGCAACTGCTGCTATTGCTGGATAACTTCGAACAGATCGTGGTGGCGGCGCCGGTGGTGACCGAGTTGTTGGCCACCTGCCCGCAACTCAAAATCCTGATCACCAGCCGCGCCGCGTTGAAAGTGCGTTGGGAACACGAATTCCCCGTGCCGCCGTTAGCGCTGCCCGCGCCGCAGGATTCCGTGACCACGCTCGCGCAAGCGCCTGCGGTGGCCTTGTTTCTCGAACGCACGCGCGCGATCAAACCGGATTTCGAGTTGACCGAGGACAATGCGCGCAGCATCGCGGAAATTTGCGCGCGGCTGGATGGCTTGCCGCTGGCGCTGGAACTGGCAGCGGCGCGCCTCCGTGTGCTGACGCCGCGCGCGCTCCTGCAACGGCTCGACCGGAGCTTGAAGCTGCTCGCCGGCGGCGCGCGCGATTTGCCCGAACGCCAGCAGACGATTCGCAATACGATCAAGTGGAGTTGCGACTTGCTGAGCGAGGAAGAACAAACGCTGTTTCGACGCCTGGCTGTCTTCGTTGGCGGCTTCACATTGGAGGCAGCCGAAGCCGTCGGCAATGACGCGCTCGACATGCTCGAGGGCATCGCTTCGCTGGTGGACAAAAACCTCTTGCAACAAAAAGAGCAGGAGGATGGCGAGCCGCGCTT
Source organism: Acidobacteriota bacterium (assembly GCA_043740245.1). GTDB lineage: Bacteria > Acidobacteriota > Blastocatellia > RBC074 > RBC074 > JACPYM01. Next base: position 12,810 of record JAYUCP010000245.1, read on the forward strand.
TTCGATGCTGCTGACGATCAAGGAATATGGCCTGGAACAGTTAGAAGCCAACAGCGAGACTGCCGCCGCAGAGCAAGCGCACACGAACTACTTCCTCACGCTCGCGGAACAAGCGGAGCCGCAATTGACCGGCGCGAATCCGAAACGCTGGCTGGATCGGCTGGAACTGGAACATGACAATCTGCGCGCGGTGTTCGAGCGCGCGTTGCGCAATGGCGAGACCGAGCAAGCCCTGCGTCTAGCCGGGGCGATTTGGCGCTTCTGGACGCTGCGCAGCCATTTCCGCGAAGGCCGCGACCGCCTGGCAACTGTTTTAGCCGCGACCGCCGCCGCCGGCCCCACTGCCCTGCGCGCGCAAGTGCTCTCCGGCGCGGCGACGCTCGAACAGAATCAAGGCGATTACGAAGTCGCGCGCACGCTGTTTGAAGAAGTCCTGCTGATCCGCCGCGCCCTCAACGACCAGCCGGGCATCGCGGCGGCGTTGACCAGTCTGGGCTGGGTGGCGTGGCGACAGAACGAATATGCGCGCGCGTGTACGCTGTCGGAAGAAGCGGCGGCCTTGTATCAGAGGCTCGGCAATCAATCCGGCGCAATTCAGGCGCGCAGCACGTTGGCGTGGGTCGCGCATCATCGCGGCGAGTTTCAGCAGGCGCAGGCGCTGCACGAAGAATGTATTCGGGGGCGGCGGCAGTTGGGCGACCGGCACCGGCTGGCGTTTTCGGTGGGGATTTTAGGCTGGACGCTGCAAAAGCTCGGCAAACACGCTGAAGCTGTGCGGCTGGTGAACGAAGCCTTGACCACCATGCGCGAGCTTGGGGATCGCCAGATGATCGGCTGGTTTTCCACCCATCGTGGGAGCCTGGCCCTGGATCAAGGAGAGCGCGCCTTGGCGGCGTCGCTGTTGGAAACCGGTCGCACGATTTTCACGGAGATCGGCGACCGCTACGGTCTCGCGCATCCGCTCCATCTGCTCGGTGAACTGCGCGTGCAAGAAGGCAATTACGCAGCAGCCCAAGCGCTCTTTTGCGAAAGCCTCAAGCTGCGCCAGGCCGTGCGCGACCGGCACGGCATCGCGGACTCGCTGGAGCGGCTGGCTTGGATTGCCGAACATGAAAACAACTGGGAAACGGCCGCGCGCTTGCTGGGCGCCGCCGAAGCCTTACGCGCGTTGCTGGACGTGCGCTTGGGTGTAACGGAAGAGCCAGTCTTTGCGCGGCATCAACAGGCTGTCCGCACGGCGCTGGGGCCGGAACGCTTCACAGCACTATGGCAAGCAGGGCGGGCGCTGGATGTGGAAGCCGCTGTGTTTGAAATAGAGCGCTGGAGAGAGGCGGCGAGCGAGCAAGCAACAACCGGCGGCTCATCGCTTGCCCCGACCAACGCCCCGTCGCCGCGCCGCCACACGGTTGGACGGGACAAAGAACGCGCCGCGCTGCAAGCCGCGTTTGATGCGGGGCGCAGTTTGTTGCTGTGTGTGGCGGGCGAACCGGGCATCGGCAAGACCACGCTGGTCGAAGAATTTCTGGCCGAACTGACCCGGCGGCAAGCTTGTTTGATTGCGCGCGGGCGTTGTTCGGAACGGCTGGCGGGCACGGAAGCCTATTTGCCGTTGCTGGAAGCGTTGGATTCGTTGTTGCGCGCGGATCAGGACGGTTCCTGCGCGCGCACGCTGCGGCAAGTCGCGCCGACCTGGTATGCGCAACTCGCTACGCCCGGCGCTGAAAATTCATCCGGCGCGCGGTTGTTGGAAGAAGTCAGGAACGCTTCGCAAGAACGCATGAAGCGCGAACTGGCGGCGTTGCTGCAAACGTTGTCGCAAGCCACGCCGCTCGTGCTGTTCTTCGACGATCTGCATTGGGCGGATGTCTCGACGATTGATCTGCTCAGCTTCCTCGCCGGCAAGTTCGATGTGTTGCGCGTGCTGATTGTCGTGACCTATCGGCCCTCGGACATGCTGCTCGGCAAGCATCCGTTTTTGCAGATCAAGCCGGATTTGCAGGCGCGCGGCGTGTGCCGTGAGTTGCTGCTGGAGTTTTTGAATGCCGCCGAGATCACCGAATACCTCGCGCTGGAATTCCCCGGCCATCGTTTTCCAACTGAGTTTCCCCAACTGATTTACGCAAAGACGGAAGGCAGCCCGTTGTTTATGGCCGACCTCGTGCGTTACCTGCGCGACCGCAGCGTGATCGCGCAAACGAGCGGCGTGTGGGCATTGGAACAAACGCTGCCCGACCTCGAACGCGAGTTGCCGGAGTCGGTGCGCGGGATGATTGAACGCAAGATCGCGCAGTTGAGCGAAGAAGATCGCAAGCTGCTGACGGCAGCGAGCGTGCAGGGTTATGAATTCGATTCGGCAGTCGTGGCGCTGGTGCTGAATCTTGAAGCGGACGAAGTCGAGGAGCGACTGGAAAAGCTGGAACGAGTGTTTGCGTTTGTGAAGCTGATGAGTGAAGCCGAGTTTCCGAATCGCATACTGACGCTCAAGTATCGGTTTGTGCATGTGCTTTATCAGAACGCGCTCTTCGCCACGCTCAGAGCCACGCGCAAGGCGACGCTCAGCCGTGAGGTGGCGCAAACGCTGGAAGATTGTTACGGCGAACAGCGGGCGAGCGTGGCCAATGAACTGGCGGTGTTGTATGAGGCCGGGCGGGAATCTGCGCGGGCGGCGGAGTATTTCCGTTTAGCGGCAGAACAAGTCAGCCATGTTTTTGCTTCGCAAGAGGCGGTGACGCTGGCACGGCGCGGGCTAGCGCTGCTGCTCTCGCTGCCGGAGGGACGTGAGCGCAATGAACAGGAACTGGCCTTACAAGTCGGATTGGGCAATGCCTTGATGGCTACTCAGGGCTGGGCGGCTCCTGAAGTCGGACAGACTTATCTGCGCGCCCGCGTGTTGTGCGAGCAGCTTGGCGACAAGTCGTCTCTGCCGCCGGTTCTATTCGGTTTGTATATGTTTCATGGCGCGAGTGCCAAACTGGATCAATCACTGGCGCTGGGACAGGAATTCCTGGCGCTGACCGAAGGTAGTCCGGCTCGGCTGGTGGCGCATCGGATGATTGGCTGCTCGCTGTTCTATTTGGGGGAACTGCAACAGGCGCGCACGCAATTCGAGCAAATTGCTTTGCTCTATAATCCGGCACAACATCGTCCTTTAACTTGGCGCTACGGAAGCGATGTCGGAATGACGGGGAGCGGCTTCCAGGCGTTGACGCTCTGGTTGCTGGGCTACCCAGAGCAATCGCTCAAGCTGTGTCAGGAAACTCTCCATCTGGGGCGCGAGGCATCGCAGGCCCATAGTCAGGCCCATGCGCAGCATTTTGCCGCTCTTGCCCATCAATTCCGCCGTGAGTGGCAGTCGGCAGGCGCACTCGCAGCGGCGACGGTGGAATTAGCAACGGAACAAGGTTTGGCGTGGTGGCTGGCCTGGGGAACGATCCTGCGGGGCTGGGCGATGACCGAGGCGGGAAAAGCGGTAGAGGGAATTGATGAGCTGCGGCGCGGACTGGAAGCTTATCAAGTTACCGGGGGCGAGGTCTTTCATCCCTACTTTCAATGCCTGCTGGCCGAAGCGTACGCAAAAACAGGACAGGCGCGCGCAGGCCTGGCAACGCTGGATGCAGCCCAGGCGCTGGTCGAAAAGAATAATCAGCGATTCTGGGAGGCGGAAGTGTACCGGCTGCGCGGTGAGTTGCTGCTGCTGGGTGGCGCTGCCGCGGAAGAAGTCGTGCAGTGTTTCCATCAAGCAATTGAAATCGCCCGCCAACAGCACGCGAAATCGCTGGAACTGCGCGCCGCCAACAGCCTCGCGCGTTTGTGGCAGCAGCAGGGCAAGACCGCCGAAGCGCGGCGGATGCTGGCCGAAATTTACGGCTGGTTTACTGAAGGCTTCGACACGCCTGATCTGAAAGAGGCGAAAATATTGTGGGATAGCCTGAGCTAACGGGCCAGCGCTGCTTCCATCGCACTCGGAAAGCGCTTCTCAAAATCCAACACTCCAACCCATTAGTACCGAACGGTGATGCGAGCCATTTGCGGAAACTTTCCTTTCACTTGCTCAACTCAGACGCGCCCTTGCTCCTCCAACCTTCATCCTACGGCACGGACATCGTCTATATCGTCGGCTTGATGTTCTGATTGAAGCGGAACAGGTTCAGCGGGTCATATTTGTTCTTCAGCGTCACGAGCCGTTCATAGTTCGTCCCGTAAGCGGCCCTGACGCGCGCTTCCCCTTCGTTGCCCAGATAGTTGACGTAGACTCCGCCGGACGAAGACGGCTGCAGCGCCCGCCACAACTCGTCGGCCCAGCGCGTGTGCTGCGCGGACTCCGCCGGATCAGACCACATCGGCATAATCACCACATCATAGGGCGCAGCGCGGTGGTTGAAGGCGGTCTCATCTTTTCCCACCCGGTTCACCGCGCCGCCGAGTTGCTCGATCAGCACGCTGGAATAAGGCGAGGCCACACTTGCAAACCCCTCAATCAAGGTGTCAATCGCGTCGTCACTGAGATCTCTCAATAGATGCGATTTCCAGTAGTTGTACCGCCCTTTTGGAAAGCTCGCGTCTATCAGGGACTGGGCTTTGACGTAGGGCATTGGCTGAATCAGGTCCGCCAGCGGCGGGCCGAACTCTTTGAGGGGCCGCACCACCTGTTCCCCCAACTCGCCAGGGCCGATATAGCAGGCAAGCAGGGCGACCAGCGGGTGCCCGTCGGGTGAAGTCAGCAGGGCTGCCCAGACGCTCATCTCATCCGGCGCCTGGCTGGTGTAGGCGCGAAAGAATTGGAGGGCTTCCCGGCCTTTCTCCAGGGGATGGAGAACCATGCCAGCCAGGACTGTCGGACCGACAGGATGGAGCCGGTACTCCAAAGAGGTGACGACACCAAAGTTCGAGTGCGCCCCCCGTACCCCAAAGAAGAGGTCCGCGTTTTCGGTGGCGCTAGCTTGGCGGAGTTGGCCGTCGGCGCTGACGATGTCCACGGACAGCAGGTTGTCCAGGGCCAGCCCGTGTTTGCGCATGAGCCAGCCGAAGCCGCCGCCCAGCGTGACTCCAGCGATGCCTGTTTCAGAGCAGATGCCGCCAGTCGTCGCCAGTCCATAGTCTTGGGTCTCACGGTCGAACTCACCCCAGGTGAGGCCGGGTTCGGCACGCGCGGTGCGGCTCACAGGATCCACGCGCATGCTCTTCAACCGGGACAGGTCAAGCATGAGGCCGCCCTCGCACGCCCCGCTACCCGCTACGTTGTGGCCCCCGCCACGCACAGCCACAGGGATGCGATGTGTCCGGGCGAAATTGACCGCACTGATGACGTCGGCGACTTCGACGCAGCGCACGATCAGCGCGGGGCGCTTGTCGCACATGGCGTTCCAGAGCGCGCGCGCTTCGTTGTATTCATCATCATTGGCATCACCGGGACAGAGCAACTCACCTCGCAGGCTCCCGCTCAACTCTTCAACGACTGCTTCCTTGAGTACAGTGTCCGTGCCCGTCGTGGTGATAACTTTCAGGTCTGCCATAACTCAGTTCCTCCTGGTTTGTTTGTGATCGGCATTGCGCCTAACGTGTTTATTCTTCCAACACTCTGAACTGCGGAGCGGTTTATCGCTCATTTGGCTATGGACTTGATCCGCTACATCAGCGCACGATCATTCGCCGCGCGTTTGGCAAACACTTGATGCAAGCAAGATAAGCGGGCTCAATCAGCGCCGCCGCCTTCGTCGCCAATTCAACCGGCTGCGCAAAACAGTTGAGCGAAAATCGCAGAGCTGCGCGCGGACGAATTCCCGCGCGTTTCCTTCCCAGCCCCAACAAATCCAACTGCAACTGGAGTGCAAAACTATCATGCGCGGCGGATTTTTACTGACGCGCGCGTTGCCAACTCGCGTTGTCATCCCCAGGGGCAGCCTGGCTGACCGAATGGCAAGTCGCGTTACTCACACAAGCGTAACGCAGGCCGGGAAACTGCCAGCCACTAGCAAAATTTCTCCGGCGCCTGGCGCGCTGGCCGCAAAGTGACAGCCGCAAAAAGCCTATGCTAGAGTGCAGCCCGCTTTTACCGAGCGGTTTTCCCGTGCAGTAACCCCACAACTCCAAGAGCGTTTGACGCGCATGAGCGAAGCGCGCTGGAACAAGCCTCAACGCGCGAAATCAACCCGGCCCCTGCAAGCCCGGAGCTTGGCAGCGCGGTACTGTGCCAAGCTCACGTAGCCCTACGTGATTTGCCCTGACAAAATCTACGCCAAGCAACGCGCTCACCGCCAGCCACATCTCTTGCCGCGCAGTTTCCACCACCGGCCAACCGCCGGTCGCGACAACCCTGATACACCGATACTGCCCCGAAACAGTGAAGCTGCCCCGAACCACACCTACACACTCGCTTGGCGCCGTTGCGCCGGTTGCCACGACAGCCGCTCATCTCGAAAGGACACCCGATGAAACGTTTTTGCCTGCTGGTTCTGTTGTTCCTGCTCACGCTTGCGCCGCTGCTTTGGCAGCGGCCCTTAAACGCCGCGCAAAACCCGCGCAGCTTCGGCGAAACCGCTGACGAAATCACCAACTACGATGTGCGCACCAACGAAAGCAAAGCCGCTTCGGCAGCGCGCGCGCAGTTGCGTTTGAAACTGACGCCGCAACAGGCCGCGCGCAATGCCGCGACGGTTTTCGGCATACGCGGCGCGCAGGCCGATTTGCAAGCGAGCGTGCCGACCTTGCAAGTGCTGCTCAGCCCGGCGACCGGCACACCCGAAATCATCGGCACCGATTTGCGCGGCGCGGCGTTGTTGAGTGCGCCTTCAGACCACGCGCGTGAATTGGTCGTCAAAAATTTTCTCGCGCGCAATGCGGCGCTCTTCGGCTTGAGTCAGGCGCAGATCGCCGCGTTGAACAACACGGGCGATTACGCCAATCCGGCGGGCAATCTGAGCTGGCTGACGCTGGAGCAGCAATTCAATGACATCCCCGTGTTTGCGGGCGAATTGCGCGCCTGCCTGACGCCACCGGGCGAAATCGTGCGGCTGGTCAACACGCTGGCCGCAGGCATTACGCCCAGCGAACTCACCGCCACACCCAATCTCGAAGCCGCACAAGCCATCGCCAATGCCGCCGCCACCATCGGCATCAAACTCGATCCGGTCGCGCTCAAACTCAAAAGCAAGGGCGAAGACGGGCACAGCTTCATTTTTGAACGCGGGCCGTTTGACGAAGAGACGCGCGCACAGCAGGTGTATTTCCCGCTCGAAACCGGCCTGGTCAATTTAAGTTGGGCGTTGACGCTGTGGACAAAAGACGCGGCCTATTATTTCGTCGTGAATGCCGAGGGCAATGGCGAAGTGCTCTGGCGCAAAAACATCACGTCGCGGCAAACGCAAAGCGCGACCTACGCGATTTACAACGACGACAACCCCGCGCCGCTCTCGCCCAGCAACGCGACGCCGGGCAGCGGCATTCAGGGCGCGGGCATTGGCCGCTCGACGCTAACGCTGATCAGCGAATTGCCCGCCTTCGATAATCTGGGTTGGATCACCGACGGCGGCACCGCTACGACGGGCAATAATGTGGACGCGGGGTTGGACATTGACGGCATCAACGGCATTGATGCCAATGGCCGCGCGGTGAGCGCCAATCGCGTGTTTGATTTCGGCTACAACCCGCCGCCGTTGGGCAGCGATGCGCCAACGGGCGCGGCCTATCGCAACGGCATCGTGACCGATCTGTTTTTCTGGTCGAACCGCTACCACGACGTGCTGTATCAGTACGGCTTCACCGAAGGGGCGCGCAATTTCCAGGGCAACAATTTCGGGCGCGGCGGCGCGGGCAACGATTATGTGCGCGCCGAGGCGCAGGATTCATCGGGCACGAGCAATGCTAATTTTTCAGCGCCCGCCGACGGTTCGTTGCCGCGCATGCAGATGTACATTTTCACCGGGCCGAATCCCGACCGCGATGGCGACTTGGATCACGACATCGTGATTCACGAATTGACGCACGGCCTCTCGAACCGGCTGCACAACAATTCAGCGGGGCTTGCGTCCAACACGGCGGGCGGCATGGGCGAAGGCTGGTCGGATTATTACGCGCGCGCCCTGCTCTCAACGGCCAGCGAAAACGTCAATGGCGTTTATCCCGCCGGGGCCTATGCCACGTTGGGCATCACGACGAATTTCACCGACAACTATTACTACGGCATTCGCCGTTTCCCTTACGCCGTCAAAACCAACCTGGGCGCGAATGGCCGCCCGCATAATCCGTTGACCTTTGCCGATGCCGACCCGGCACAAATCAGTGTGACGGACGGCGCGTTCCCGCGCGGCCCGATTGGTTCGGCCACCGCGACCGAAGTGCACAACCTGGGCGAAATCTGGTGCCTGACCTTGCTCGAAGTGCGCGCGCGGCTGATCACGCGCCTGGGACACGCGGCGGGCAATGCGCGCGCGTTGCAACTGGTCACCGATGGCATGAAGCTGGACCCGGCCAATCCGGATTTTCTGACCGGGCGCAATGCCCTGCTGGCCGCCGATTGCGCGGGCTTTGGGGGCGCGGACGAATTGGACATCTGGGGCGGGTTTGCGGCGCGCGGCATGGGTGATGGCGCGCGTTACAACACCTCGACCGCTGTGACCGAATCCTTTGCCACACCCAATCTCAATGTCGGCACAGTCACGTTCACCGACGCGGGCGCGTTGCCGTGCAACAACAACGGCGCGGCTGATCCGGGCGAAACAATCACGCTGGCCGTCCCGCTCAGCAATCCGCTCTGCGCAACCAATGCGTCCAGTGCCACGCTCAATGTTGTGGGCGGCGGCACCGCAACTTACGGTGCGATCAATGCAGGCGCAACGGCCACGCAAAATGTCAGCTTCACGGTGCCGGCCAATGCGACTTGCGGCGCGCCATTGACCGTGGCCGTCAACATCAACAGCGGCCTGGGCCCGGTCACGCGCACGTTCACGCTGAATGTCGGCCAGGCGTTGGTGACTTCCTCGCAAAACTTTGATGGCGTCAGCGCACCCGCACGGCCCAACGGTTGGACGAGTGCGGTCACTGGCAGCGGCATCAATTGGGTCACTGTCGCCAGCAATGCCGACAGCCAACCGAACGCAGCCTTCACGCCCAATCAAAGCACGACGGGCGAGAGCCAATTGATCTCGTCATCATTCCTCATCAGCAATGCGGGCACGCGGCTGGTGTTCCGGCAACGTTACAGTTTGGAAAGCGGCTTTGACGGCGGCGTGCTGGAAATCAAAATCGGCGGCGGCAGCTTTATAGACATCGTCGCGGCGGGCGGCAGTTTTACCCAAGGCGGCTATATTCAAACGCTGGCGAACGTTTCGACTTGTACAAACCCACTCGCCGGACGCAACGCCTGGACGGGTGATTCGGGCGGCTACTTCACGACGACTGTCGTGCTGCCGAATACCGCCGCCGGACAGAATGTGCAATTCCGTTGGCGCGCGGGCTTTGATTGCGGCATCGCCAATGCGGGCTGGTGGATTGATTCGGTCAGCATTGTCGGCAGCGTGCTCTGCACTTCGTGCGCCGTGCAATGCAACTTCACGATCAATCCCAGCAGCCAGAGCTTCCTGCCTGCGGGCGGCAACGGCAGCGTAGCCGTCACCGCCAGCGCGCCCGCGTGCAATTGGGCGGCCGTCAGCAATGCCGGTTGGATCAACATCACCAACGGCGCGACCGGCACCGGCAACGGCAACGCGGCCTTTACCGTGGACGCCAATCCCAACGGCCCGCCGCGCACTGGCACGCTCACTGTGGCTGGTCAAACATTCACGGTGACGCAAGGCTCGAATTGCAGCTATGCGCTGAGTCCCGCCAGCCAGGGCATTGCGGCGGCGGGCGGCAATGGTTCATTCAACGTGCAAACCGGCGCGAATTGCACCTGGATTGCCACCAGTAATGTTGCCTGGTTGACAATCAACGGGGCAGCCAATGGCAGCGGCAACGGCGCGGTCAATTTCAGCGCCGCCGCCAACCCCAGCCCGCAACGCAGCGGCACGATTACTGTCGCGGGCCAAACCTTCACCGTGACGCAAGCCGATGGTTGCACCTTCAACATCGCTCCGACTAATCAATCCGTCGCGGCGAGCGGTGCGAATGGCACGCTCAATGTCACGGCGGGCGCGGGTTGTGCGTGGACTGCGGCCAGCAATAACAACTGGCTGAGCATCACCAGCGGCGCGACTGGCAGCGGCAACGGGGCTGTCGGCTTTACGGCGGCGGCCAATAGCGGGCCCGCGCGCACCGGCACGCTGACGGTGGCCGGGCAGACTTTCACCGTCAATCAGGCGAATGGCTGCACGTTCACGCTCGCGCCTACTGGTCAGGCCTTCGCGCGCGCGGGCGGCAGCGGTTCGCTCAACCTGACTGCCAACACAGGCTGCGTCTGGACTGCCGTCAGCAATGACAACTGGATCACGCTGAACGGTGTCACGAGCGGCAACGGCAATGCCACGCTGACCTACAACGTCGCCGCCAACCCCGGCGCCCACTCACGCACCGGCACGTTGACGATTGGCGGACAGACTTTCACCGTTGCGCAGGCCGGAGCACGCAGGGCTAACGCCGATTTCGATGGCGACGGCAAAACCGATCTGGGCACCTGGCGCGGCAGCAACGGCACTTGGTACACAATGAGCAGCGCCAGCAATGCCCTGCAAACCTTGCCTTGGGGCGCGGGCTATGCGCCTTACAACGATGTGATCGTGCCGGGCGATTACGATGGCGACGGCAAGGCCGATCAAGCCGTCTGGCGCGGCCAGGATTCGATCTGGTACATCCGCAAGTCTTCCGATGGCGGTTTGATTTACGATCTGTGGGGCGCGAGCTATGCGCCATACTTTGACACGCCGGTGCCGGGCGATTACGACGGCGATGGCAAGACAGACCTCGCCGTCTGGCGGCGCGATGGCAACTGGTATGTCAAACGCAGTTCGGATGGCGCTGTTATGGCGCGCGTGCTCGGCCAGGCCGGCGACATCCCCGTCCCGGCTGATTACGACGGCGACGGCAAAACAGACTTTGCCGTCTTTCGCCCGGCGGTGCTGGCCCCCGCGCCGAATTGGCTCATCCTGTACAGTTCGACCAACACGCTAACGAGCAGCCTGTGGGGCGCGGGTTATGCGCCGTATTTCGATACGCCTGTCCCGGCTGATTACGACGGCGATGGCAAGGCGGATGTGGCGGTCTGGCGCGGGCAGGATTCGAACTGGTACATCCGCAAATCGTCGGATGCCGCGTACATCGTCGAATTCTGGGGGGCGAGTTATGCGCCCTACTTCGATGTGCCGGTGCCGGGCGATTACGACGGCGATGGCAAGGCGGACGTGGCCGTCTGGCGGCGCGATGGCACATGGTATGTCAAACGCAGCTCGAACGGTTCGTATTTGATTCAAGCGTTGGGTCAGAGCAGCGATGTGCCGGTGCCGTCAACGGGCGTGCGGTAAAAGTTGGCGGTATGTAACTGAAAGTAGAACGAGCGGGCAAAAGTTGCAGCTTTGCCCGCTCGTTCAGTTTTATGGAGGGTACGTCAATCCGGTAGGCCAATGCGGCGCACGAGCGCGACAAAGCGCGGATCGCCGCGGAGTTTATTCGGCCACGCCAGCCCCTTGATGGTAAGTAACTGCGTATCGTGTTCGCGGTAAGCTGTTTCGAGCAGCGCGAACGCCTGCTCGTGCTGGCCCAGCGCGGCGTAAAGGTAAGCGAAGCAGGTTTTCGGGACGTACTGCCGCTTGGACAATTCGGTCAACTCATTCAATTGGCGCTCGGCTTCGGCGGGTTGACCCGCCGCCGCATAGAGGACGCCGAGCGCGGCCAGTGTCCACGGGGTAGGGCCCTCGGCGTTGAGCGCCGCGCGCCCTTCGCGGATGGCCTCGGCATAGCGGCCTTGCCGCGCGAGGCATTGCCACATAATGCCGCCGTTGGCGCCGATGGCGGGGACGAGCGCGGCGGCCTTGCGAAACTGCGCGCGCGCCTCGTCGCAGCGTCCCCCGCTGATCAAGCCGTTGCCGCGATCCGCAATCATCACCGCATTGAGCGGGTCCAACTCTTCGGAGCGCCGGGCCGCCTCCTCCCATTCCGCGTACCGGCCCACGGTGTTCAGGTAAGTTGAATATTCGTGCTGCACCCAGGCGTTGCCCGGATTGAGCGCCACGGCCCGCTCAAAGGCGCGCGCCGCGCCCGCAAAATCCCAGTCGTGCAGCAACGCCGAACCAAGCGCCAGGTGCGCTTCGGCCAGCGTCTCATCCAATTCAACCGCCTGGCGCGCCGCCGTCTTCGCGGTGGCGATCAAGGCGCGCGGCTCGCCCGCAAACCAGATGAGTTGCGTGCAAGCGTCGGCCAGCCCCGCGTATGCCGGGGCGTAGCGCGGATCAATGGCGCTGGCCTGCTCGAATTGCGCGGCGGCTTGCTTGAGCGCCGTTTCCGGCCCGGGCGCGTCGTACTGGTGATTGATGAAATAGCGCCCGCGCAGATAAGCCTGATAAGCCGCCACGCTTTGCGTGTAGCGCGTGGCGGGCGCTTCGTTCGCGCCGCACAGCCGGGCGCGCAAACGCTCGGCCACATCGCACGCCAGTTCGCGCTCGACGCTGAAGACATCGCCGAGCGTGCGTTCGTAACTGTCGCCCGTCCAGAGCACGCGCCCGTCCACCGTGCTCGTCAGCCGCACTTCGACCCGCAGGCGGTCGCCGCTGCGCCGCACGCTGCCTTCGAGCACGGCGGCCACGCCCAGGCGCGACCCGACTTCGCGCGGGTCAACCTCCCGGCCTTTGAAGACGAAGGACGAGCCGCGCGCGGCGACTTTCAGCCCGGCAATGCGGGAAAGCTCGGTGATAAAACTTTCGCTCAGTCCATCGCTGAAAAATTCCTGCTGCGGATCGCCCGACAGATTCTTGAGCGGCAGCACGGCGATCGAGCGCAGCGGCGCAGGCAGCGTTTTAGGCGCACGAGCTTGACCACGATAAAAAACGTAGGCGCCGCTGACCAGCAGGATCAGGGTCAACACCGCAGCCCGCGTGAAAACCGGTGACAAGCGGCGTGGCTGAGACGCCGCCAGTGGCGCAGCCGGCGCGGCGGCCAATACGAGGGCCCCTGTGTCATGCAACTCTTCTTCGATCACGATCTTCACGCCGCGCGTGCGCTCGACTTCCAATTCAGCGGCCCCGTTGGCGGGCAACTCTTCCAGCGGCCCGATATATTGATAACTGCCGCCATAGCGCGCTTCGATAAAGCGCGGCTGGGCCTGTTGATCGCCCAGCGCCTTGCGCACAGCGCCGACGGCCTTGCGCGCCGAATCGTCGTAAACGTCCTGGCCTTCCCAAAACAACTCCAGCAATTCGGCGCGGCTGACCAGCCGGTCGCGGTGCGCGATCAGATAAAGCAGCACGTCGAAGGGGCGCTTCGCCAGCCGGATCGGCGCGCCCGCGCGACACAGCCGGCGCTGGCCCGGATCGAGCGTGAATTCGTCCAACAGGTATTGGCAATGAATTTCCTGGTTCACAATTTCCCTCCTGTCGAGTAATGCGCAAAGCGGCGGCGCATTGGCTCAAAAGCGGCCGCAATTCTTTTGGCGCGCCGTCTTTTTTCCGACTCTTTTCCGCTTTCTTTCCTGAAGCAACTCGCTGGTTTCGTTAGGGTCGGTCTGGCGGCGCGGTGCCGCCAGAGGAGTTTACACCGATGACCGTGATCGGCAGAAGACGCATTGAAATCGTCGCGTTTGAACACGCACGCGTCAGGCTACACGGCGTGCCGCCGCCCTGCCCCATTTGTCAGCGCGCGGGCGCCTGGCTGACGGCGGCCCAGGCTGCGCAATGTGCGCTGGTCAACCAGCAAACCGTCTATCGCTGGCTCGCGCAGGGCAAAGCTCACGGCCTTAAAACGGCCGGCGGACAACATCGCGTCTGCCTGCATTCGCTCTTCGTTCAATCCAATCAGTAAGGAGCATCTATGAAGTTCCATCCCACACGTCCCGCCATGTTCGCTTTGGCTTTTTCGACCACGCTGGCCCTGTTGATCCTGCTGTTACCGCTCACGTTCAGGCCCGCGCCGCCACCAATCCAGGCGCAAGCGGCCCTCAGCGAAAATTACGGGAAGTTGCCGCTGCATTTCGAGGCCAATCAGGGGCAGGTGGCTGCGCCTGTCAAATTCCTGGCGCGCGGGCAGGGTTACGCGCTCGCGCTGATGGCGACCGAAGCCGTGCTGCAATTACGAACCGCCCCGGCCAGTGCTGGCGGCAAACCCAACGCTGAAAAATCAACCACGCTACGGCTGCGCCTGCCCGGCGCGAAGGCCAATCCACACATCACCGGCCTGGACGAGTTGCCGGGCCAGACCAACTATTTCAGCGGCAGCGATCCCAGCCAGTGGCGCACCGGCATCGCCAACTACGCACGCGTGAAAGTCAGCGAGGTTTATCCGGGCGTGGATCTGATCTATTACGGTCAGCAGCGCCAACTCGAATACGACATCATTGTGCAACCGGCGGCCGACCCGCGCAGCATCGCGCTGCAATTCGAGGGCGCGGACAAGCTCGAAATTGACGCGCGCGGCGACTTGCTGCTGCACACGGCGGGCGGCACGCTGCGCCAGCGCAAGCCGATTGTTTATCAGGAAACAGTCAACGGGCGAACAATGATAGACGGGCGCTACGCCGTCAAAGACGAGCGCGAGATCGGCTTCGTCATCGGCGCTTACGATCACACGCTGCCGCTGGTGATTGATCCGGTGCTGAGTTATGCGACCTATCTCGGCGGGAACCAGGGCGATTCCGCCGCGAGCATCGCCGTGGATGCGGACGGCAATGCCTATGTCACCGGCTTCACCACCGCGCTGGATTTCCCGACCGTCAACCCCTTCCAAGCCACGCCGAATCACAACAATCCCGGCAATCTGCAGGTCGCCTTTGTCACCAAGCTCAACGCGGCGGGCACGGCCTTTGTTTATTCGACCTATCTGGGCAGCCCCAACACCTTCGGCAACGCCATTGCGGTGGACTCGTCGGGCCACGCTTACGTGACCGGCGTCACGAGCGCCAACAATTTTCCGACCACGCCGGGCGCTTTCGTGCCGGCGGGGCCGCCGGGTGGGCCGGGACCGGGCGGCAGTAGCGGCCCGGCGGGTTTCGTCACCAAGCTCAGCGCGACTGGCGCGGCGCTCATCTACTCGACCTACATCACTTCGCCGACCTTCCAATTTGCCGGCCCCGGCTGTTGCGGCACCATCAACGGCATCAAGGTGGACGATACGGATCACGCTTACCTGGTTGGGCAGAGCAACGAACCCAGCTTCCCGGTCACGCCGGGCGCCTTTCACGGGCCGCCCGCCGAGGGGAGCAGCACGGGCAAAGACACCTTCGTCATCAGGCTCGCCGCGTCCGGCTCGGCGTTGCTCTATTCAACCTTTTTGGGCGGAGTAGGCGCGGGGACGTTCGCCTTTCCGGGCGGCCTCGCCCTTGATCCGGCAGGCAATGTCTACGTGACCGGGCAGACCACTTCGACGACCTTTCCGACTACGCCGGGCGCTTACCAAACGACGTTTCACGGCATGCGTGACGCCTTCGTCACCAAGCTCAATCCCACCGGCACGGGCTTGGTCTATTCAACCTTGCTCGGCGGCAGCGGCAGCGATGAAGGCCACGCGCTTGCGCTCGACGCGACGGGCAATACCTACATCACGGGCGTGACCAACGGCGCGGACTTCCCCACCACGCCCGGCGCGTTTCGGCCCTTCATTGGCGGGGACGGCGGTGACGCTTTCCTGGCCAAACTCAACGCGACCGGCACGGCGCTGGTTTATTCCACGTATCTCGGTAACGGCATCGCTGATCGCAGCGGCACGGGTGTGGCGGTGGATGGCGCGGGCAACGCCTATGTCACCGGCAGCGGCGCTGGCAACAGCAACGGCGGCTATCTGATCAACGCGCTGACGCCCACGCCAACCAACCGCAGCGCCTTCCTGCTGAAACTGAATCCGGCGGGCACGGCGCTCGGCTACGCCACGCTGCTGGGCGGCAACACCGGGTCGAGCGTCGCCAACGCCCTCACGCTCGACGCGGCAGGCAATGCGTATGTCACCGGCGCGACGCACGCGACGGACTTCCCGGTCACGCCGGGCGCGGCGCAAGGCAGCAATCACGGGGGCGACATCAACGCCGCCGGCAGCGACGCTTTCATCCTGAAATTGAGCGCGCAAGCCGGCGATTGCCCGGCCCTCACGATCAATCCGCAACCGCTGGCGGCGGGCTTCATCGGCGTGCCTTATAGCCAGCCGCTGACGGCGACGGGCGGAACCGCGCCTTACACCTTCGACTTTTACCCCGGCCTGGGCGGCGGTTTTAGTTTCTGCACTGGCTTGACGCTCTCGTCTGCGGGGTTGATCTCCGGCACGCCGGGCGGGTGCGCGCTTGGCACGATCACGCTCAACCTCCGCGTCACGGCGGCCAATGGTTGCGTCGGTGTGCGGCCTTACCAACTCGTCTTCAACAACTGTCCGAGCATCACGGTCAATCCGCCGACCCTGCCCAACGGCACGGCGGGCACGGCTTACAACCAAACGCTGAGCGCAAGCGGCGGCGGCGCGCCGTATGGCTTTGCCGTCACTGGCGGCAGCTTGCCCAACGGCCTGGCGCTGGCGGCGGGCGGCGCGCTGACGGGCACGCCCACCCTGGTGGGCAATTTCAACTTTACGGTCACGGCCACGGATGCGAACGGTTGCACCGGCACGCGCGCTTACGCCGTCACCATCGTTTGTCCAACGGTCGCGGTACAACCGGCGGCGCTGCCCAACGGCACGACCGGGCAGGCCTACAACCAAACCATCACAGCGACGGGCGGGACTGCGCCGTATACGTTTGCGGTGACGACGGGCGCGTTGCCGAATGGCTTGTCCTTGGCGAGCGGCGGCGCGTTGACCGGCACGCCGGCACTCATCTCCGCAGGGACGTACAATTTCACCGTGACCGCGACAGACAACACCGGCTGCACGGGCACGCGCGCCTACACGGTCATCATCAGCGGCAACGGCTTGCTGTTCTATGCGCTGCCCGCACCGGTGCGCTTGCTCGAAACGCGCGCGGGCTTCACGGGCTGCACAATGCCGGGCGTGCCGATCAATGCGAATGGCACGCTCACATTGCCCGCACGCACCACGTGCGCAGGGATTCCGGCGGCGGCGGCGGCAGTCACCGGCAATATCACGGTCGTGCCGTCAGGGCCGGGTTTCCTGACGTTGTTCCCCAGCAGCGCGGCGCAACCGACCGTCGCCAATTCCAATTTCCAGACTAACGAAATCACCAACAACGTTTTCACCGTTGGCCTCGGTGCAAGCGATGGCGCGTTCAAGATTTTCAGCAGCGCGACCACGCACGTGATCGTAGACGTGACCGGTTATTACGCGCCGCCGAACACCGGTGGCTTGTACTTCCATCCGCTGGCGACGCCGGTGCGCTTGCTCGAAACGCGCGTGGGCTTCACCGGCTGCATCACGCCGGGCACGCAACTGATCGGCACGGGCAATCAGAATGCCGATCCGAATTTGGACTTGTTGTTGCAGGGCCGTTCGCCTGTCGCGGCCCCGTGCAACTCAATTCCCGCGACGGCGCAAGTCTTGGTCGGCAATGCGACTTCGGTGTTACCGAACGGCGGCGGTTACTTGACGATTTATCCGAGTGGCGGTACGCGGCCCACAGTGGCGAGTTCGAACTATGCGGGCGGCGATGTGATCAATGGGCCCTTTGCCGTCAAGCTCGGCGCGGATGGCAAGTTCAAGATTTACACCTTCGCCACAACGCACCTGGTCGTAGACATTCTCGGCTATTACAGCGAGGACGCCACTGATGCGAACGGCGCAGGGCTCTTGTTCAATCCGCTGCCGAGCCCGGTGCGACTGCTCGAAACGCGCGCCGGGTTCAACGGCTGCACGATGACCGGCGCGCCGATTGTCGGCAATCTCAACGCGGCAACGCACACCCAAATGGCCGCGAACTTCTGCAGCCTGCCGGCCAGCGCGCAAGCAGTGGTCGGCAATGTGTCCGTCGTCAACACCACTGGCGCGGGCTTCCTGACGCTGTTCCCGGCGAATTTGACGACCGCGCCGTTGGTGGCTACGTCGAACTATCCTGCGCCGGCGACGTTCGGGTACAACCGGCATTACTTCGTAGGCTTGAGTCCGGCGGATGGCAAGTTCAAAGTGCTGACGCAATTCACGACGGATTTGATTTTGGATGCGTCGGGCTATTTTGCGCCGTGAGCCAAGTTTGAAAGGCGCGCGGTAAAACAGACCGCGCGGTCTGAGGACGCGGAGGGCGCGATGGCACCTGGTACGTCAAACGCAGTTCGAATGGATCGTACCTGATTCAAGCGCTGGGTCAGAGCGGCGCTGTGCCGGTGCCTGCCAATGGCGCGCGTTAGCCTGTAACGACCGTTGATAAAAACGAACGCCCTGCCGTGCGCGGTTCAGCGCTGGCAGGGCGTTTACTTTTTTGGGCATTACCGTAAAGATTGTGGGTCGTAACGGGAGGCTTCAATTCAACAGGAGGTAGTGGGTCAAGGGGGAGAGAAAGCTCAAACGCCAAGACGCCAAGAGCGCCAAGCGCAGACACGCAGCAGGCCGAGTTCATTGAACCACTCTTGGCGTGCTTGGCGTCTTGGCGTTAAAAGCGCTCTGCTGTAGCTCACTCCATTGAGCCACTACCCAACAGGATTCACAGGGTTTTCAGGATTAACAGGTTGCGCCAGAAAGAACTGCATCCAGCTATTAACACTAAATCGAACCACACAAGATTGGTACAGTCGCGGCAGGGCGTGTCAGTAGCCCGACCGTGAGGGAGGGCGCGCCGTCCAGTCAGACCGCTTGGGTT
>JAYUCP010000246.1:0-2052 GCA_043740245.1 Acidobacteriota bacterium
GCGCCGTCCAGTCAGACCGCTTGGGTTTGACCACAAGCCTGCCCTCCCTCACGGTCGGGCTACTGACACAGTGTCCCAATGTTGCGTGTTCTGATTTAGTTTGCGTGGCTTCAGGAACTCCAACCCTGGCGCAACTGCTATCCCTGGCTCCACTGTTGAAGCCACGCAAACCGAGACAGTTTGCGCTACCTTGCCGCGCCCCCGTTTCCCCTGCGCAAAACTTTAACGGACAACCCGCCTTGTGACGACACGGTCAGTAAAGCCATGCCCTTTGCGCTTCCCTAACCACGTTCTAGCTTGCCTAAACAAATACAAGACGCTGGCGCGGGCGGAATGGTCTATTTCGGTGCACTGCGCATTCCAGCGCGAGAATAACCTGGGTTTGGCAAAACGAACTTCAACTGGCAGAAGACAACCCACATCAACAGCAGCAGCTTTGCGAGGATCAAAATCAAATCTTGGGCGGAAGCGACTTCGCCCTTTTCACGCCATGTAACTAACACTGGGCTGCGGCCCGTTTTCGGATGGAGGAACAGGAATGAAACCGCGAATGACGTTTGCAATCTTGGCCCGCACACTGGGGCTGTTGGCCTTGATTTTGTTGAGCGCCCCCAATGCCTGGGCGCAGTTGCGCATCGTGGGCGCGCTCTCTGGCACGGTGCAAGACCCGACCGGCGCGGTCGTCCCCAACGCCAAAGTCACTTTGCGCGACGAAAAGACCGGCATCAGCCGCAATGTGACTTCGACCGAGTTGGGCACGTTTCTGTTTCCCGATTTGGCAGTCGGCGCGTATGAAGTCACGGTCGCCGCGCCGGGCTTCCAAAATTCCCGCGTGTCGAGCATTGCGGTTTCGACCAGCCAGACGACCGACGTGCGCGTCAACCTGACGGTGGGCGCGGCGACCGAAACCGTTACCGTCAACGGCGGCGACGCACAAACGCTGGAGACCTCATCGCAATTGGTGGCGAGCACGCTGAATTCGCAAACGGTGAATCAATTGCCTGTAGCAAGCCGAGAAGGGGTACTCAATCTAGCCCGGCTCGCGCCTGGTGCTTCGCCGCCGACGGGCGGCAGCACGCGCTACAACAATCTCGCCGGCGGCGCAGTCAACGTGACGGTGGACGGCATCAACAATGCCTCGAATGGTTTCAAGAGCGGCGGCACGGTGTTCTTTGCGGAGGTGCGCGTGCGTCCCGGCGCAGTCGAGGAGGTTTCGGTGGAAACCGCTGGGCTGGGCGCTGATTCGGGCGCGCAGAGCGGCGCGAATATCAAATTCACCACGCGGCGCGGCGGCGCGCAATACCACGGCAGCGGCTTTTACGAGCAGAGCAGCGACCAACTCAATGCCAACACCTGGACGCGCAATGCGAATACGCCGCAAGTGCTGCCGCGCGCTTACAACCGGCTGCACACTTACGGCGGTAATTTCGGCGGGCGCTTGGTGCCCTTCGGCTATCTTAAAGACAAGCTGTTTTTCTTCGCCAATTACGAGCGCGTCCACAATCCGCAATTCACTCAGATTACGGTGCAGGTGCCGACGGCGGACGCACAACGCGGCATTTACAAGTACCTCGCCACCGGGTCGAATGAGATACGTTCGGTCAACGTGCTGGATTTGGCGGCGGCGCGCAACCTGCCGGTGAGACTCGATCCGGTCGCGCAGGCGATCATCAACATCAACAACGATGTGCCGAAATATGCGCGACTCGTCACGGGCACCGATCTCAATCGCAACAGCTACATCTTCAACTCCGAGAACAACTCCAGCCAGTATTACCCGGCCACGCGCGTGGATTATTTCATCACGCCGAAACAACAAGCGACCTTTACCTGGAATTACCGTCACACCTGGCAACCGGGCGCAAGGCGTTTGCCCAACCCAGACATTCAACGCACGAATCCGTTCCGCGTGGGTTATTACGTTTTTTCAACCGCGCTGCAATCCACTTTCACGCCGAACACCTTCAACGAATTCCGCTTCGGCATGCATCATAGCGGCGATACCAATACGCGTGATGAATACGGGCCGTTCTACAAATTCAATGGCAAACC
>JAYUCP010000247.1:0-5053 GCA_043740245.1 Acidobacteriota bacterium
TGCTCGTGATCTCCAACGCAGGCTGAAGCCTGAACTCCATGCTCTGGCGCGGTGTCCGCCCGCCCTTTTTGTGTAGGTCTTGTTATCATTGTCTTCAACCAAGGTTCTGCCAAAATCTCCGCACCGCGCTCAAGTATTCGAACGCTGCTGCCGATTGAATCTTCGGCAGTCCCGCTAAACACGCATTGACCGCCCATTTTAGACTGACCGCGAATTTCCGCATTGGGGCGAACCCGTTTTCGCGCTGTCGTTCAAGCCCGCTTGAGCACGGCGAATGGAATCCAATCATGCTGCAAGGCGATATTTACACCTTCCCGCTGACCGAACTGATTCAATGGCTGGCGTTCACGCGCCGGACGGGCCAGCTCAATCTGACGCAAGGCCCCGACCGCGCCCAGCTTGCAGCGATTCGGGCTGGTAAGTCGGCCGGCGTGCCCGGCAACCAACCGCGTCCGCGTGTCAAACTCTATTTTGTCGAAGGCGGCATCGCCGGCGCTGCTGTCGCCGGACGCGGCGCCGTCACGAGCGCCCCTTCGCTGCGTGCCATCCTGGCGAACGCGCTGAATTGGCAGACGGGCCGCTTTACCTTCAGCCTGGAATGCCTGCCCGCCTGGGCTGCGAAAGTCTCACAGACCTACGCGGCAGAACGCTTGCTGCAAGCCGCTCTCACCGATCAGGCCTCGGCCAAACCCGCCGAGGCGCTGCTTCAATTCGAGGGCGCGCCCGTGGAATCGGAAAACTTCACACTGGCCGAACACTTGCGCCTGTATGCCGTCAGCCGCATTCAACAAGGGGATTTCAAAATTCCCGCCTTGCCCGATTTGGCCGTGCGCGTGTTGGAACTGACCAGCGATGAAAACTTCTCGCTGCGTTCGCTGGGCGATCTGGTCATCAAAGATCAAGCCGTCGCCGCACAGATTTTGCGCTATGCCAATTCGCCTTTGTACGGCTATTCGTACCGCGTGGATTCGCTGGAAGCCGCCATCAAGCGCATCGGCACGGGCGAAGTCGTCAACATCGTGCTGGCCGCCGCCATTCAAACCCAGCGCGTGAAGAACGACCGCTTCGCCGCCGAAAAAGAGCATATGTGGCGGCACTCATCGGCGGCGGCCTTTATCGCCAGGACGATTGCCCAAAGAGTCGAAGTGAAAAGCAGCCTGGCCTTTTTATGTAGCCTGCTGATGGATTTGGGCACGACCGTGCTCTACACGATTTTTCAGGACTTGATCGAACGGCAGCACCTCGCGCGCGGCCTGCCGCCACAGGTCGTCGAAACGATCATCTGGGAATATCACCCGCGCATTGGCCGCGTCGTCGGCGAACAATGGCGGCTGCCCAGCGCCGCGATCGAGGCGATGGCCTTTCATCACAGTTTGGAAAAGAACTATTACGACCTGCCCTATGTAGCGGTCACGGCCCTCGCCGATTATCTGGCAACACTCGCGATCAACACGCCGCGCATAGATTTGGCGCCCGCTCTCGAACGCTTTTCGCCCAGCTTGCTGGTCAACCATCCGGCGGGCGCGCTGCTCCGCTTGAGCCAGGAGCAGGCCACCGAAGTGCTGGCCGAACTGCCGCAAAGCCTGCGGCAATCGCGCGAATTCGTGTTGAATTGAACCCGCGAATTCAAAAGAACGTTTCTCCCACGAAGCCACACGAAGGAGCACGAAGAGCAGGCGGAAAGTTCCAGGGTCTTCCTTCGTGCTTCTTCGTGTGGCTTCGTGGGAGATCTCAACCGCGCTTCACTCTTTGGTGATCGTCTCGTCCAGATTCAGCAAGGCCCGCGCCACCATCGTCCACGGCGCCAGTTGGTGCAGATCAACATCCTCCGGCAGCTTGTTCAAATCGGGCGCTGAAACATAAACCGCCGCCGCCGTCTTGCCCACGAATTGCTGCTGCTGTTCGTGCAGCAGTTTCAACAACCGTTCCAACTCAAACGCATCCGGCACGCGGCTCGTGCACAGCCGAAAGGCGTAACTCAACCGCGCGCGTTCATCCGCCCCGCCCTCCTTCCAAATGCGCAAGGCAAAGGCCTGCGCCATTTCCATAAACGTCGCATCGTTGAGTGTCGTCAGCGCCTGCAACGGCGTATTCGAGCGCGTGCGCCGCGTGCAGGCGAAATCGCCGTTCGGCATGTCAAAGACCTGCAAGGCCGGGTAGGGCATGTTGCGTTTCCAGAACGTATACATCCCGCGCCGGTAACGGTCTTCGCCCAGCACCGTCTTCCAGTCCATCGCGCGGCCAAAACTCAAACTCAGCACGCCGTCGGGGATCGGCGGAAAGACGCTCGGCCCGCCGATCTTGCGGCTGAGCAAGCCGGAAGCCGCCAGCGCGATGTCGCGGATCATTTCCGCTTCGACGCGGAAGCGCGGCGCGCGCGCCAGCCAGCGATTGGTCGGATCGGCTTCCTGAAGTTTGGCCGTCACGCGCGAGGACTGGCGATATGTTGCCGAGTTGACAATCAAGCGGTGAACGTTCTTGAGGCTCTTGCCGTTGTCCCAGAATTCGCGCGCCAGCCAATCCAGCAATTCGGGATGCGAGGCCGGTTCGCAGCGCGTGCCCAAATCTTCGGGCGTCGTGACCAGCCCCGCGCCGAAATAGTGTTGCCAGATGCGATTGACGATCACGCGGGCGGTGAGCGGATTGTCTGGCGCGACGATCCATTGCGCCAAACCCAGCCGGTTGCGCGGCGCGCCCGCCGGGAACGAATGCAGGAATGCGGGCGTGCCGGGCGTGATGGCGTCGGCTTCGGGCCGCTTCCAATCGCCGCGCCGAAAGATGTGCGTCGGACGCGGCACACTGCGTGCGGCCAGCGCCAGCGTGACATCGCCATAAGGCCACGCTTTCATCAACTCTTCGATCTTCTGGTTGGCCTCGGCCCATTCTTTGACGGTCGTGCGGTAATAACTAAAAACCTCGCGCTGCTGTTCGCGGCTGCGTTGCGCGGCGGGCGCGGCCAGCAGTTGGCGAACGCACGCGGGCAGCGGGTCGGCTTGCGGATTTTGGGCGCTCGTGACCGAAACGCGAAAGCGCCCGACCGTCGAATGCACGCCCCAATCAATCGCGTTGTTGTCGGGATATTTTTGAATGAGTTGAAAGACGAATTGCTTTTCGGCGCCAAGCGTCAACGGTTGCTGCAAGGCGAAGACCAGTTTGCGATCCTGATGGCGTTCGGCCACCAGCGTGTCGGTGCTCCAGGCCGTTTTCCAATCGCCGTCGGCGGCAAACTTAGCTTGGTTTTTCGGCGTCTCGAAATCGCTGCTCACTTGGCCAATGGCGACTTTCGCGCCGCTGGGCCGCTCTTCGTTGTTGTCATAAGGCGCGGTCTCGACCGTGAATTCATTGACCGCCGCGACGCCGTCGTTGCGGCGACCGGGGCCGCCGCGCGGCAAGCTGACATCGCTCAAAACTTCCAACCTGATGCCGGTGATGTTGGGCTGCGGCGTCTTGGCCTTGATGACATAGCTGTTGTTTGTCGAAGCGTCGCCACGCGCCGCATACGAACCATCCGGTAGCCGCTCGAATTTTACGCCGAACGAAGCTGTCACCGTTGAGTCCTCAAGCGCTTTCCAATCACCCGCCAGTGGTTTCATCTTTTCTTCCCAAGCGGCCAAACGCGCTGCCAGATCGGGGGTCTTGGCAATCAACTCATCTTCCAGCTTGGCGACGGCTCGGTTGATTTCGTTGCGCTTGGCTTTGACCTTGGCATCGGGCACGTCGAGTTCGGCTTCGATGTCGCTGTTGAGGAAGGCGTAAAATCGGTAATACTCTTCGTGTTTGATCGGATCGAATTTGTGCGTGTGGCATTGCGCGCAGTTGACCGTCAGCCCCAGGAAGGCTTTGCCCGTCGCATCCACACGGTCAATGATCTCTTCGACGCGGAACTGTTCCGGGTCTACGCCGCCCTCTTCGTTGCGCATTGAGTTGCGCAGGAAGCCCGTCGCCACGCGCTGTTCCAGCGTGGCTTTTTCAGTCGGAGCGGGCGGCAACAGATCGCCCGCCAGTTGTTCAATCGTGAATTGATCGAAGCGCTTGTCTTCGTTGAACGCCTTGATGACCCAATCGCGGTACGGCCAGATCGAACGCGGGCGGTCTTTTTCAAACCCATTCGAATCGGCATAGCGCGCCGCATCAAGCCACCAGCGGCCCCAGCGTTCGCCGTAATGCGGCGAAGCCAACAGCCGCTCGACCAGCTTTTCATAAGCCGTTGGCGACGTATCAGCCAGGAACTCATCCAGTTCTTGCAAGGACGGCGGCAAGCCCAGCAGGTCTAAATACAGCCGCCGCGCCAGTGTCGGCTTGTCCGCTTGCGGCGCAGGCGTCAGCCCTTCTTTTTCCAGCTTGGCTAAAACAAACGCATCCACCGGCGTCTTTATCCACGCCTTATCTTGCACCACAGGCAAAGCCGGGCGCACCGGCGCGACGAAGGCCCAATGCTGCGGGATTGCAGATTGCGGCCCTTGCTGTTTGCCGATTGCGGATTGGTCAGCGGGCCAGTTTGCGCCTTGATCAATCCAGCGCTCGATAAGTTTGACCTGTTCAGCGGGCAAGGCTGGTTTGCCGAGCGGCATGCGTTGTTCGCCGCCCGCGCCGCGCAGGCGCTGCAGCAACCGCGAGTCTTTGCCTTTGCCCGGTACGATCACCGCGCCGCTGTTGCCGCCGCGCATGGCCGTCTCTTGCAAATCCAGCCGCAATTGGCCCGACGCTTTTTGCGCGCCGTGGCAGCCGTAACAGTTCACGGCCAGGATGGGTTCAATGTCGCGTTTGAAATCAAGCGGGCGCGTTTGCGCGCTGGCGAATTGCGGCAAGCCGCGTTCACACAGCCAGACAAACGCCAACAGGCCGCTGGCGCAACAGAGGGCGAGTTTGAGTTTCTTTGCCATAATCTTTTCGTTCGCGCAGGAATTTGCCTTTCG
The DNA here is from genome assembly GCA_043740245.1 of Acidobacteriota bacterium. Taxonomy (GTDB): domain Bacteria; phylum Acidobacteriota; class Blastocatellia; order RBC074; family RBC074; genus JACPYM01. The sequence continues at coordinate 4,917 of JAYUCP010000247.1, forward strand.
CGTCAAGGTGGATTGCCCGGATTATAGAGTGGTTTGACCAATGCGGAAAGCAGGGAACAGACAAACAATCATAATAGGACTGACGCAAAGTGTGGTGCGGGTTCTTTACCCGCACCCGGCGCGCGTGCAGTTAGCAG
>JAYUCP010000248.1:0-31592 GCA_043740245.1 Acidobacteriota bacterium
GCGTTTGCCGCGTCTGGCGGGCGTGGCGCTAGCCGTGCAAATGTGCGCCGACGGCAATCCGGTCAAAGCCAAAGAGGCGGAAGCCGCAGGCATTATTGATCGCGTTGTCGAAGGTGATTTGTTGCAGGGCGCGCTGGCTTTCCTGCGCGAAAAGATCGCCAGCGGTGCGCAGCCCGTCAAAACGCGCGAACGCAATGACAAGCTTGGTGATGCCGCGACGAATGCGCCGATCTTTGCCGCCGCCCGCGCCCAAGCCAAAAAGCAGATGCGCGGCCAGCTTGAATCCATCATGGCCCCGCTCGCCGCGATTGATGCAGTCGAAGCGGCCACCACGCTGGCTTATGACGAAGGCGAAGCGCGCGAACGCGAGTTGTTCCAGCGATGCCTCTTTTCCAACCAATCCAAAGCGTTCATCCACGTGTTCTTCGGCGAGCGCGAAGTCGCCAAGCTTCCCGACGTGCCGAAGACCACGCCGCTCATCGAAATCAAAACAGCCGCCGTCATCGGCGCGGGCACGATGGGCGGCGGCATTGCGATGAACTACGCCAACGCGGGCATCCCGGTCATCATCCGCGAAACGACGCAGGAAGCGCTGGAGCGCGGCATGGCGACGATCCGCAAAAACTATCAGAACTCCGTCAACAAAGGCCGCTTCCCGCAAGAGGTGATGGACAAACGCCTCTTGCTCATCACGCCGCAACTGACTTGGGACGGGTTCGACCAAGCCGACATCATCACCGAGGCCGTCTTTGAAGGGATGGCGCTCAAGAAGGAAATCTTTGCCGAGTTGGACAAGCTCGCCAAACCCGGCGCGATTCTGGCCTCGAACACTTCGACGTTGAACATTGACGAGATCGCCTCGGCCACGACGCGGCCCGAATTCGTCATCGGCCATCACTACTTCAGCCCGGCGAACGTAATGCGCCTGCTCGAAATCGTGCGCGGCCAGGCGACCAGCAAAGAAGTCATTGCGACCTCGATGGCGCTGTCAAAACGCTTGAAGAAAGTCGGCGTGCTGGTTGGCAACTGCTACGGCTTCGTCGGCAACCGCATGCTGCATCAATACGGGCGTGAAGCGAACTTCCTGGTCGAAGAGGGCGCGGCCCCACAAGACGTGGACAGCGCGCTCACACGCTTCGGCATGGCGATGGGGCCGCTGGCCGTGGGCGATCTGGCGGGGCTGGATGTCGGCTGGCGCATTCGCAAGGAGCACGCCCACCTGCGCGTGGCGGGCGAACGCTATCCGTTGGTTGCCGATGCGTTGTGCGAGCAAGGCCGTTACGGGCAAAAGACCGGCGCGGGCTGGTACAAGTACGACGAGAATCGCAAGGCCATCCCCGACCCGGAAGTGGATGCGCTGATTGAAAAGCTCGCCGCTGAAGCGGGCATCCAGCGCCGCGCGATCACCGAAGACGAAATCATCGAACGTACGCAATACGCGCTGATCAACGAAGGCGCGAAGATTCTGGCCGAAGGCATCGCCTTGCGCGCGGTGGATATAGACATCATCTACCTCAACGGCTACGGCTATCCGGCGTGGCGCGGCGGGCCGATGTGGTATGCCGATACGGTGGGATTGAAGAAAGTGTATGACCGCGTTTGCGAATTCCACGCGCAGCACGGGGCGTTGTGGGAGCCGGCGGCGTTATTGAAAGAGCTGGCGGAGGCGGGCAAGACGTTCGCCGAATTTGATAAGGCGAAGTGAGGGCTACAGACCGAGCCATTCGCAGACGGCGTCTTCGATGTCTTGCATTTGGTTGGCGGTCAGCGCGCCCAGTCTTCGCAACAGCTTGGCACGCGAGGTCGTGACAAGGTTTTGGCATTCAAACGCGCCCGGCTTCAAAAACTTCGTATTGACAACCACCTCGAACCGTGTGCCGCGCACGCTGGTCGTATGTCCGACCAACGTCACAAGCGCGCGGTCTTCATCGAGTGCTGGAACGCTGAGTACGACGGCTGGGCGCGTCTTTCCAACGTAGCCGAGATCGGTAAGCCAAACTTCACCGCGTTGCGGATTGTTCATACGCCGCCTCCTCCTCGTCCATGCGCAAAAAGGATTGCAAGGCGCAGTATTCAATCTCCTCGTCGGTAATCGGTCCCGGGTCTTCGTAATCGTAAACCGGCTCGCTCGCCGGTTGGACTTCGCGCAGCAGTTCGAGAATGGCGCTGCTGTCGAATTGGCCCAGCAGCCAGACGGTAAGCTCGCGCTTGGCGGTTACTGGCAGTGCTGAAATCATCTCTTGCGGTGATGCGGCGGTGATTGCGCTCATTGGTTTTCCTCCGGCGGCGATTATGTCACAGGCGCGGGAGGCGGCGAAAGCACGGGAAAGATGCGCTATGATGCGCGCGCTAGCCAACTTGCTTGAGTAGGAGAACACGCTATGACAACTGAAACCTTGCAACTCACCGTCACCGGTTTGTCCGTGGGAACGCGGGCGGCGTTGGAGCGCATCGGCAACCAAAATGGGCGGAGCCTGGAAGATTACCTGCGCGAACTGATCGAAGGCGAAGTGTTGTCACAGCAGCCGGTTTGTGAAGGCTGTGCGCCGAATAGCGAACCAACTGCCGTGGCCGCCAACAACGATGCGGCGGAAAGTTTCGATCCTTTGCGCCACCGTGAATACGAATGGATTGACGCACATCGTGACGAATATGCCGGGCGTTACGTCGCGCTAGTGGGCGACCGGCTGGTGGCGCATGCGGCGACGCTTAAGGAATTGCACGGCTTGGTGCGTGAAGCTAACGCGCACCACCCGTTCTTTGCGCGCATTGAGGCGCGAGATGAATTGCTTGGTAATTGACGTGTGCCGAGTTGCGTGGGTTTTGTGAGAACACCTCTTCCGCCGCGTAGCGGCAGGCTGAGTTTAGCCCGGTGTTTCAACGCCGGGAAAGACCGACAACAAAACCGTCCGTCGCGTAGCGACGGTTGAAAGGGAAGCGCCACGGGGTTGTGTTTCAATCGTCGCTACGCGACTCAATCGTCCCACAACGCGCTTCCCGGCGTTGAAACGCCGGGCTAAATTCAACCGCCGCTCACGTGGCTGAAACCGTCCGCGCAAACGGAGAAATCCTCATGCACAATCCCTTCACCATCGGCCCAATGATTCAAAACCCGGCGGAGTTTGTCGGGCGCATGGCGGAGTTGCAGTTCCTGCTGACGCGGCTGCGGTCGCTGCAAAGCTGTTCGGTCGTCGGCGAGCGCCGCATCGGCAAGTCTTCGTTGCTCTATCACCTGCACCAGACGGGCGCGGCGCGGTTGGGCGAAGCGGGCTTCCGGTTTGTTTACGTCGAACTGGCCGATGCCGCAGCGCAAACCGTCGTGGATTTTTTGCGCACCGTACTCGACGCGGTGCAATGCCCTGCCGACACGATCAAGGACGACAACAAGCCGAGCCGTAACCTGACGGCCTTCGATCAGGCGATCAAGGCGCGGGCCGAAGCGGGCGAGCGCCTCGTGCTGTGTCTGGATGAATTCGAAGCTCTGTTTGAGAATCCGGCGGAATTCAACAATGCGTTTTTCAATCACCTGCGCACGATGGTCAATCATCTTCGGCTGGGGCGGCTGGCGCTGGTGACGGCTTTCGCAAACGCCGCTTTGCCGTTCTAAGATTGGTCTATGGAGCCTGATTGTAGATGCTAAATGATGCTAAATATCTTGAACTGATTCTGGCCCCCCTTCGCGTTTGTGCTCGGTACAAGCCCAAATTTGGTCAAGGAGCGAAAGGCGACGGGCTGACGTTGCCACAATTTCAGCAACTTTATCAGGGCGATCCATTTTATAGCTGGTTCGGCCTTGATAATCCGCTGATGTATGCCGCTCACAAAGCAGCGGGTGGGATGACCAGCGTTTATCGGCAAATCGGTATCGGTTGTGAAAAGCTGTTTCGCGTCGTATTGCAAGATGCGCTCGGCCTGGATGATGCCGATGCCATTTGGTCTTATGAAGTGCCACTTGCCAGTGGCAAGACCCGCACGCTTTCTCTGGATGGAAGAGTTTCGCTCGATAAGATCGCAGACAAGACAAAACGGAAACGCTTTCAAGCATGGATGAGGCAATCTTCCGCCGTCCTGGGCGTTGATCCGAAAGTGTTCTCGACCTTGACCGGCACTGTGTTTGAGGTGCGGCAAGGTTATAAAAGCAAGGACTCAAAGCGGCAGAACGCTGATATTGCCAACGCAGCGACGGCTTATACGAAAGCCTACCTGCCTTGCGCTGTCATTCTCTCCACACAAATTGATGGCGACATTCTCTTGCGGTATCGCGCCGAGAAATGGGTCGTACTCACGGGCATCGAAGGAGTCAATGACCCTTTGATTTCGACTTACGATTTTATGCGCGAAGTCGTGGGCTACGATCTCGCGGCGTTCTTCCAACGCAATCAGCAAACGCTGCGTGCTGAAATTGATACCGTACTCAAAGCGTTGCTTACGCCGGAGGCTGCCGTATGAGACCAGCCCTCGAACGCGAACAACTCCGTCAACGGGCGGATTACACTTATAAGTTCAATGCCAAAACAGGCAGGCACGGCTGGCTGCGCCTCACGCCAGCCTATTCGCTCAAGATCGTGGAAGAACTCGTGGCAGGGCATGATCAGTCACAACGCATCTTCGATCCGTTTTGCGGAACCGGAACCACCGCCCTGAGCGCCGCCTATCACGGGCACGAAGGCGTGACCACCGACATCAATCCTTTTCTGGTATGGTTTGCCCAAACGAAGACGGCGCATTACACGCCCAATGAATTGGCCGCCGCGCAGGACGCTTGCACCGTCGCACTTGAGCTGGTGCGACGCAAAGCAATTAAACCAGTCGCCGCGCCTCCCTTACACAACATCGAGCGTTGGTGGTCGTCTAAGGCGCTCGGCTTTTTGTGCTTGCTGCGCGCCGCGATTTCAGCGGTGAGTGAAGATCGCTCTGCTGCGCGCAACCTGCTGTTAGTGGCCTTTTGCCGTTCGCTGATTGCGCTCTCAAATGCCGCCTTCAACCATCAATCCATGTCGTTCAAAGACGATGCGCAGCTTGCGTTGGATTTCGATCTGGACATGGCTGGGATGTTTGCCGAAGACGTTCGCTTTGTTTTGCAAGGCGCGGCTGAAAACCCTATGGGCAAAGCTATTGTCGCACTCGGTGACTCGCGCCATCCCGCGAGTGCGGTGCAAGTGGCTTGTGATTTGGTTATCACCTCACCGCCTTACGCCAACCGCATGTCTTACATTCGTGAGTTGCGCCCCTATATGTACTGGCTCGGCTTCCTACAAGACGGACGCAATGCGGGGGAACTGGATTGGACTGTGATTGGCGGAACCTGGGGCATCGCCACCAGCCGTTTGATCGAATGGCAACGCGCTGACGAACACTTCAAAAGCGAACGACTCTGCGCCGTGCTCGATCAAATCGCGCACGCTGACAACAAGAGCGGCGTCGTGCTGGCGAATTACGTCGCCAAGTATTTCGATGATATGTGGGCGCACTTTCAAGGCTTGCCGCCCGTGCTCGCGCCCGGCGCGGAGGTTCATTACATAGTCGGCAATTCGACATTTTACGGTGTTGTGGTTGCCACCGAGTTACTTTACGCCGAGATGCTGAAGTCGCTCGGCTTTCATCACGTCGAATGTCGAGCGATTCGCAAGCGCAACTCCAAAAAAGAACTGGTCGAATTTGATGTCGTCGGCCAATGGGAAAACGGCTGACCGATGTTGCGTAACATCGGTCAGCATCGCGCACGAATCGTCGTGCTGGCGTCGGGCAGCTTCACTGCGAGGCGCTTCGAGGAACTGACGAGGGTGCACTGGGCGAGTTATTTGATCAATATGCGCACGCTCGAACTCAGCTTTCTGGACGAGCCGTCCGCGCGCGAATTGCTGACCGAACCCGTGCCGCAGTTGCGTTACGAAGACGGCGTGCCGGAAGAAATCCTGCGCCTCACGCACTGCCAGCCTTACCTGTTGCAAGCCGTCGCCTCGGAACTGGTCAATCACCTGAACGAGTTGCAAAAGACGACGGCTACGCGCGCCGACCTCGATGCCGCCGTCAACAAGGTGCTGACCAGCGCGGGCGCTTACTTTGCGAATACGTGGCGCGAAGACAACTCGGCGACGGAACAAACCGTCTTGCGCGCTTATGCCGAAGGCGCGGGCGAGCGCGTCGCTGCGGCGGAATTCCAATCCGCGCTGCAAAGCCTTATTCGCAAGGAAATGATGGAACGCGACGGCGAAGGTTACCGGCTGGCCGTGCCGCTGTTCGGGTTGTGGGTTTTGCGGAATCAGGTGGATTGAAAACGGCACTCAACGGAGAACACGCAACGATGAAAAAGAACTCGATTGACGAACAATACCCGCACGTTGCTGAATGGGTGGACACTCATGGCTGGATTGAGATTGGGCAGCAATACGACGCCCCGTTTATCATGGCGCTGGATGAAGGCGGCACGGTTTGGAAAGGCAAGGCCGACTACCCGACACTGGATGACGCTTTCCGGGCGCTGGATAAAGCACTGGCGAAGTGGATCAAAGAGAACGGGTAAGACATGGGCAAGCTGGAAATCGCAATTCTGTTATTCGACCGCCTGACCACGCTTGATGCCGTCGGGCCGTATGAAGTCTTGAGCCGCATCCCCGGTGCCACCGTCAAAATGGTCGCCAAGCAAGCCGGGCCTTTGCGCAACGATACGGGCAGCCTCGCGCTCGTGGCCGATTACACGTTGGCCGAAGTGCCGCAGCCCGACATCTTCGTCGTGCCGGGCGGGCCGGGGCAGACGGCGTTGATGGAGGATGAAGAGGTTTTGGATTGGGTACGCCACGCGCACGCTACGTCGAAGTGGACGGCGTCGGTGTGCACGGGTTCGTTGGTGCTGGGCGCGGCGGGTTTGTTGAAGGGTTTGAAAGCGACTTCGCACTGGCTGGCTTATGATGCGTTGTGCGCGTTGGGGGCTGAGCCGACCGCACAGCGCGTCGTTATCGAAGGCAAGATCATCACGGCGGCGGGCATGTCAGCCGGCATTGATATGGCGTTGACGCTGGTGGCGCGCGAATGCGGCGCGGCGGTTGCGCAATCCATTCAACTGGGCATCGAATACGATCCGCAACCGCCGTTTGACGCGGGCGCACCGCACAAAGCGCCGCCAGAGATTGTCGAACGGTTGCGCGCGCGCAGCCGCTTCATTATGCAAGGGCAGTAATTTCAAATTCGTAACGAGGAGAAAAACCATGAGAGAAGTCGTAATTGTTGATAGCGTGCGCACGCCGCTCGCCAAATCATTTCGCGGTTCATTCAACATGACCAAGCCCGCCGATTTGCTGGCGCACGCCATCAAGAGTTTGTTGCAACGTGCGCCACAAGCCGCCGCCGAAATTGACGATGTGATTGCCGGCTGCGCGCAACCCAGCGGCCAGCAAGGCCAAAACGTCGCGCGCATCAGCGCCTTGATCGCCGGCTTGCCGCCGTCCGTAGCCGCGACCACCGTCAATCGTTTCTGTTCATCGGGCTTACAGGCGATTGCAATGGCGGCGGCGCAGATTCGCGAAGGCGCGGACGCGGCCATCGGCTGCGGTGTCGAAAGCATTTCGTTTATGAAGCGCGACTTCGAGCCGCAACCGTGGATTCAGGAACACTATCCTGGCATTTACATGGTCATGGGCGACACGGCCGAAGTCGTCGCCAAACGCTACGGCGTCAGCCGCCAGGCGCAAGACGAGTATTCGCTGATGAGCCAGCAACGCACCGCGCGCGCGCAGGCCGAAGGCTTTTTTGCGGGCGAGATCGTGCCGATGCAGGTTACGCGCGGCATCCTCGACAAACAGACTGGCCAAATCGCCAGCACCGAGGAACACCTCTGCGACCGCGACGAATGCAATCGCGCCGACACCACGTTGGCAGGCTTGCTCGCATTGAAACCGCACTTCGACAAAGAGAGCGGGCAGGGCAGTGTGACGGCGGGCAATTCGTCGCAACTGTCGGATGGCGCTTCGGCGACGCTGGTGATGTCGCGCGAACGCGCTGACGCGTTGGGACTGAAACCCAAATTGATCTTCCGTGGTTTTGCCGTCGCCGGTTGCGAGCCGGACGAGATGGGCATCGGGCCGATTTACGCCGTGCCCAAATTGCTCAAGCGCCATGGGCTGACGGTCAGTGACATTGACCTGTGGGAACTGAACGAAGCCTTCGCGGTGCAAGTGATTTATTGCCGCGATACCTTGGGCATCGCGCAGGACAAGCTGAACGTCAACGGCGGCTCGGTTGCGATTGGGCACCCGTTCGGCATGACCGGTTCGCGCATGACCGGCACGCTGGCGAATCAGATGCGGCGCAGCGGCGCGCGACTCGGCGTTGTGACGATGTGTATTGGCGGCGGGCAAGGCGCGGCGGGTTTGTTCGAGGCTTGCTAATCGTCGTAGGCGCTGAGATAGAGCAGGTTGTCGTAGTCAATCAGCGCCAGCTTCAAGTTCCGTAACCAGCCGCGCCGTCCGAGGAGGTTGCGCGGCAGGTTTGGGGACTTGGCGAAGTAGACCGTGCTTTGAAAAATCAGTTCGCCGGTTTGCAACGTGACTTCGTGACCGAAGGCGTCCAGCAAGCCGGTGAGCGTGCTCAGTGTGATAGGGAGGCCTTGCTCGATAGGGATGCCGAGCTTGCGGCCTACCTCGTGTTTGAAAAGGCAGACTTCCGCGCCAGGGTCAACTTTGGCCGGGAATTTATTGGTGACGCCTTGATAACTCAGACGCACGGGGATGACGATGCCGGCCACGCTATCTGGGTATGGCAAGGTTGCAGCGAAAGTCAGTGTGGTTTTCATGCCCAAATGATATGCACGATGTGGTCGGGGTCTTCGACGCTGGTAATCAATGGCGAATCCGCTCCATCCGCGTCTGCGGCAGCAAAGACTTCATCGCAATTCGGACTGGCGGCGATCAAGCGCGCGCCATCCAGCGCCACCCATTGACCAGCGTATTCGCGCTGATGTTCGTGAATCCAATGTAAGGCCTCCATCCCGCCCGGCGGCATGGGCTGGTTCGGTAGCCGTTTGTCGCGCGGCGCTTTGGCAGGCGCGCCATTTGACACTTGTTCCGGCGTTTCCTTCTCATCCAGCAGCCCGCGCAACTTGGCTCGTTCCGGCAGTGGCAATTGTGCGATCAAGGGGTAAAGGTTTTCAGCGGTCATGGTTGACATAATGGGTGCTCCTTTCAACGGCGGCCAGTATACACCCACCGCTGTTTAACGGCAGCCCATCTGGCGCGCCGCGCTGCACTTCGCATCCACGTTGATTGCGCATAGAATCCCTGCCGCTCTTCACACTGTGAGTTGATGCAGTACGTGGATCAAGACTAATGAACGACCCCTTGTCCCCCAACACAATGCTTTCGCACTACCAGATTCTCGGCAAGCTCGGCGCGGGCGGGATGGGCGAAGTCTGGCGCGCCCGCGACACGCGCCTAGACCGCGAAGTCGCCATCAAAGTGCTGCCCGCCGATTTCGCCAAAGATGCCGACCGCCTGAAACGCTTCGAGCAGGAAGCGCGGGCAACCTCGGCGCTGAATCACCCGAACATCCTGACCGTTTATGACATCGGCACGCACGACGCGGCGCCTTACATCGTCGCCGAGTTGCTGGAAGGCGAAGAACTGCGCGCACAGCTCGACCACGGCGCGCTGCCCGTGCGGCGGGCGCTTGAATACGCGCAACAGGTCGCTGCCGGCCTCGCCGCCGCGCACGAGAAAGGCATCGTGCATCGTGATCTGAAACCCGAAAATCTGTTTGTCACGAAAGACGGGCGCGTCAAGATTCTGGATTTCGGTTTGGCGAAGTTGAAGCCACAGAAATTTGGCGGTGGTGTGGATTCAGAAGCGCCGATGCTGAAGCCGCTGACCAATCCCGGCGTGGTGATGGGGACGGTCGGTTACATGTCGCCAGAACAGGTGCGCGGGCACGAGACGGATCATCAGTCAGACATCTTTTCCTTCGGCATCATCCTGCACGAAATGCTTTCAGGTCAGCGCACGTTCGCGGGTGATTCGCTGGTCGAATTGATGAATGCGATTTTGAAAGAAGAGCCAGCGGAGTTGAGCGAATCGAACGCGAAGATTTCGCCACAGTTGGAAAAGATCGTGCGGCGTTGTTTGGAAAAGAAACCGGAGCGGCGCTTTCAGACAGCGAGCGATCTCGGCTTTGCGCTGGAATCCCTGACTACGCCGTCGGGTGCGCGGCTGGAAACGGCGGCGGCGTTGCCTGTGGTGACGGAGCCGGTGCGCAAAGCGCCGTGGTTCGGCAATGTGCGGCTGGCGTGGCAGGTCGCGGCGTTGCTCCTGCTCGCGGCGTTGTTATTCGCCGTGCCACATGCATGTCGACCGCGAGAAATGGAGCGCCAAATACTGGCTTGACCCCGATGTGGCGCTGGAAAAGAATCACGGCTATGGACGCAAAGAATTGCGCGGCATCGAGCGCCTGTTGCGCGATCATCCGTAGGGATTGAGAAATGAATGGGACGCATTCTGCGGTGGTAACACTCGCACTGGTTAGAGTCGTGAATGTGATGGTGACAGACGATAGCTTGTCGGTTGCGCTCGAAGACGGCCGCACGGTTTCTGTGCCCATCGGATGGTATCCACGCCTGGCCCACGGCACACCCGCCGAGCGCGCCAATTTTCGGATGAGCGGCGCCGGTTACGGAATCCATTGGCCCGACCTCGATGAGGATATTGGCGTGGAGGGACTGATGCTGGGCAAGCGATCCACCGAAAGTTCCACTTCGTTCAAGCAATGGCTGCAGCGACGGAAACAAACGCAACACCCAGCCGCCGCCTGATTCGGTACGCTTTCAGCGAGAGGTGATTTTATGACAGTGCAAATCAGCGTTAAGCAGGAAACGGCAATGCGATTGCAAAGCTTGGCGCAGATGCTGGGCCTGAGCGTGGCCGACTATTTAGAAAGGGTCGCCGCCAATTCCTTTCAGCCCGCCAATGATTCCCTGGAACATAGCCAGGAAACGATTGGGCAAAGGCTGGAGCGCAAAGGACTGCTGGGGATCATAGATAGCTCCGCGCCGCCCGAACCGGATTCGCCCCCGCGCCGCGACGCTTTGTTTGAAATGATTGCTGACAAGCTCAAGCAACAAGGGGTAACCGTTCCGTGATTTTGCCATGACTTTAATTGACACCGCCCCAATGATCGCCCTGGCCGACAAAGGGCAAAGAACGCACCAGGAATGCCGCGCGGCAGTGGCACAGCTTTCAGGCGCGCTGCTCACCACGTGGGCTTGTTTTACCGAGGCGCTTTATTTTTTGCATGGCCTACGCGGGTGGCAGGGGCAAGACGCTCTTTGGCGGTATGTGAAAGAGCGGGAAATCTTTCTTCATTCGCCAACAGATGATGAACCATTGCGCGCCTACGAGTTGATGAAGCAATACCATGACACCCCCATGGATTTTGCTGACGCTTCGCTGGTCGTGCTGGCCGAAACGCGCGGGCTGCGCCAGATCATCACCGCCGATGCTGATTTCTTCGTCTACCGGATTAACGGCAAAGATTCCTTTGAGGTGGTAAAGATCAATCTTTAGCTCGCTTCAGTTCACGGAACTGGCGCGGTTCAAGGCAATCGAGGGCAAGACCTGGAACCACCCGGTGCTGGTCGGCGATATGCTGCTGGTGCGCAACGGCGAAGAGATGGCCGCGTTCCGGCTGGCGCTGGCGGGACGCTGACGGAGGTGATTTCGCAATAGACAAAAGGAGACCTACATGCCGAGCTACGAACCGGAGAGTTGGAATGACGGAGACAAAGTTCAGTACGGAAATAATTGCTACGACTACGCTATTGGCCGACCGTCAGGAAAACATCCCTATAAGTCTCAGCCTGGTAAAGCCCACGGGCATGAGTTGAAAAATCCATGTACTTGCGAGGATGTTACGGAAGGCGCGCTCAAAGATGGTTTGACAAAATCGAACAAGGACGATGCTTGTGAGCAGAATTGCTGGAAGGTTGCGCTCGCAGTCGATCCGACAGACCCTGGCGATTATCATTGGTACCGGCAAGATGACGACGGAAAGTGGTCGCACAAACCGGGCTGGGGCAAAGCCACCAACCAGGACTTTAGCGACCCGCCGCAAGAGATTGACGATCCTGAGACGTCTGAGCGAGATCGTTACAGCCACTTCTGCGGCTATTTCTGCGTTTGCCCGGAGCGGGTGACAGTGGCGATGGTTCTCACGCCCGCCAGGGCCAGTCTATTTGCCAACCTTACCTTGCGGGAGAAAGGGTTGTTAGTAACACGCGGCTTGGAGGTGGAATTACCGCCAGGCCACTTGAGTATTTGGTATGGAAACGGGGAGACAATGTTTATGCCCAACAAAATAACCGTCTACGCGCTGATTTATTCCGGGCGGGAAAACCCCAACTGGCAACTCGCCGAAAAGGATTTGGAGACACTCAGGGCTAAATTGATCGGTCTGCCGCGACGCGAGACCGAAGCCGCACCGAAGGCAGGCTATCAGGGGTTCTACCTGGCGAATTTAACGGGGCTGCCTAACTTGCCGCCATCGGTACACGTTTACCACGGCTGCATCTCCATGCTGGATGAAAAGGGAAAGATCGCGCGCTACGAAGACAGCGAGCATCTGGAAGAGTGGTTGATGACACTGGCTGGCAATCTTCCGGTGGGCAGCGAAATCCAAGGCGCGCTGGCGAAAAGTGGCGGATAACTGCCATTGATCTTCTGGTAGTGATAAAAAAGTAAGGCTTGTCTGCTTGTCGCGGAGCGACAGCCTGAATTTAGCCGTGGTTTTCAAACCTTTTCAAACCACGGTAGCGGAACGAGGCTGTTTCAGTTGTTCGCCCACGCACCAAATATACGGTTGGTTGAAATTACGTTAGGCTACCTAACAAGGAGATGTAGTTTATGTTCAAGCAATTGATCTTTACTGCTTTGCTAATCACCGCTTGTTTCGCAAATCCTTCGGGCTTGATGGCACAAGTTCCGCCACCACAACAGGGCAGTACAATTGATGTGCGTCTGCTAGGTGAGTCGAAGAATCCATGGACAGAGCCTTCGACCATATTCGGCTTAGTCGGCACAGTCGGAGGGCTTGTTGGTATGCTGGTCCAACGACTTTTGCAACTCCGCGATGAACAGCGGAAAAACCTACAAGCAGAGCGTGAGCGACTCCAGTTTCACTTGTTTGATTCGCTAAAATGGTTCGAGGGTCGTACACAGAAAAGGAGTATTGGCATCGCGGTAATCGAAGCTAATTGGAAAACGGTTGAGGCAATGCGACCAACCTGGCTAGCAGTCCTTACGAATCAAGCCGTTTACTTGTTGACAAAGACGGAAAAGACGGAAGAGATGGAAGAGTCGAAAAAGTCGGAAAAGTCCGATGAATCAGATGCCGCTCATGAAATAGCAAATCTGGAGCGAATAATGAATTTGCTCAACAAGGCAATACCTGGCTCTCAATCAAATGCCTTAAAGTCGGAAAATTCCAACCCATCAGATGCCGCTCATAAACGAGCAAATCTGGAGCTAATAATGACTTTTCTCTGCAAGGCAATACCTGACTCAGCAATCCTCTGTTTGAACAAATATAAAGGGTATACAGACTTAGGACGCCAGTCTAAACCGAGAATTGCTGTACCTACCTTATCTGCTGAACAGATGAGCAGTATTCAAAAGGCAATAAAGGAAAATCGGGCTGGGAAGGGGTTGAGAGGGATCGAAGATGGAACGATAAACAATTGGGCAGATTGGTTTGGGTGTGAAGGATCGCCAAAACCCCCAGCTTAATGGGCGCTTTGAAACCAAAATACCGGAACGATGTTGCCGAAGAACTTAGATATCTGGATGGCAATGTTCAGGTAACTCACCTAATTTATTGTTATGCAAACTCGAATCACACTCCTGCTCTGCGTCCTGCTCGTTATGCCAACATTCGCGCAAACCAAACCCCGCGCACGCGACCTCGGCGTCCCCTTTGACGGCACGCCCGGCGCGCGCAATGCCATCACCGACGTCGCCGGGGTCGAAGTCGGCCACACCACGCTGATTGCCGGCGCGGGCAAATTGCAAGTGGGCCAAGGCCCCGTGCGCACCGGCGTGACGGCGCTTCATCCGCGCGGCAAAGGCTCGAACGATCCGGTCTTTGCGGGCTGGTTCTCGCTCAACGGCAACGGCGAGATGACCGGCACGACCTGGATCGAAGAGTCCGGCTTTCTGGAAAGCCCCGTGATGATTACCAACACCAGCAGCGTCGGCGTCGTGCGCGATGCGGTGCTGGCCTGGCAACTCAAACGCGGCGGGCAAACCTTGCAAGCCTGGGGGCTGCCCGTGGTGGCCGAAACCTACGACGGCTGGTTGAATGACATCAACGGCTTTCACGTCAAACCCGAACACGCCTGGGCCGCGCTCGACCACGCCAGCGCCGGCCCCGTCGCCGAAGGCAATGTCGGCGGCGGCACCGGGATGATTTGTTTTGAATTCAAAGGCGGCATCGGCACGGCTTCGCGCAAACTGGGCGCGCGGCAGGGCGCTTACACCGTGGGCGTGCTGGTGCAAAGCAATTTCGGCCTGCGCCAACAACTGCGCATCGCGGGCGCGCCGGTCGGCGAAGAGATTACGGACGGCGCGTTTCGTCCGCGCGAAACCGGTTCGATCATCATCGTCGTGGCGACCGATGCGCCGTTGTTGGCGCATCAATTGAAACGGCTGGCGCGCCGCGCGGCGCTGGGTCTGGCGCGCACGGGCAGCGTCGCGGGCAACGGCTCCGGCGATATTTTCCTGGCCTTCTCGACCGCCAACCCGAATGCGTCTGCCGCTACGGGCGTGGCGCAATTGGCGATGTTGCCCAACGAACGGATGGGCGCGCTGTTTGAGGCTACCGTCCAAGCGACCGAAGAAGCCATCATCAACGCGCTGGTCGCGGCGGAAACGATGACCGGAGTGGACGATCACAAGGTCATCGCGCTGCCGCACGACCGCTTGCGCGAAGTGCTGAAGAAATACAACCGGCTGCAAACCCGATGAAGAAACCACGGGGGACACGGGGCGCACGGGGAAGAGTTAATGGGGCAAGCGGACGCAAGTTTTTAGACCCGATGATTTTCTGAGTATGCCCCGTGTGCCCCGTGTCCCCCGTGGTTCACTCGCTGCTTAAAACCGATAATGCCTAATGAGTCCCCAACCCAATTGCGGCGCGATCTGACGCTGACCAATGCCACCGCGCTGGTCATCGGCACGATCATCGGCACGGGCATCTTTCTGAAGACCGCCGTGATGACGCAGCAATTGGGCAGCCCCGCGCTGGTGCTGGCCGCCTGGGGCGTCGCCGGTTTGCTCACGCTGGCGGGCGCGCTGACCTTTGCCGAACTGGCGGCGCTGTTGCCCGAAGCGGGCGGCGAATACCTTTACTTGCGCACGGCCTATGGCGACCTGCCCGCGTTCCTGTTCGGCTGGACGCGCTACGTCGTCGGCGGCAGCAGCGCGGCGGCGTATGGTTCCGCCTTTGCCATCTTTCTTTCGGCACTGTTGCCGTTCAATCACGTCTGGGTCGAACGCACCTTTCAGCTTTTCGGCCAGCCGATTCATTGGCAATTCGGCACGCGGCAAATCGTCGCGGTCGTGGTGATCCTGAGTTTCGCCACGATCAATTGCTTTGGCGTAGCCTTCGGCGGGCGCGTGCAAACGCTGCTGACCGCCGCCAAAGTCGTCGGCATCGGCGTCATCGTGGCGGGTGTGTTTTTCTTTTCCGCCAACGGCAGTTGGGCGCATCTGCAAGCCGATCCAACCTCGCAACCGGTGGCCGGATTGTCGGCCTTTGGCGCGGCGATGTTGGGCGCGCTGTGGGCCTTCAGCGGCTGGCAATACCTGCCGATGGCGGCGGGCGAAGTGCGCGAGCCGGGCCGCAATCTGCCGCGCGCGATGATCGCCGGGATGCTGGTCGTGCTGGCCGTCTATTGGTTGCTGAATCTGGCCTACTTTTACGCGTTGCCGCTGAACGAAGTGTTGACCGCCAATTCGACCAGGTATCCCGCTGCGCCCTCGGTGGCGGCCAAAGCGGCGCGGACCTTTTTAGGCCCGACGGCGATTGGCTTTGTCACCGTTGCTTTTTTGATTGCGGTGGGCGGTTCGCTCAACGGCGTGTTGCTGGCAAACGCGCGCGTGCCCTATGCGATGGCGCGCGATGGCTTGTTCTTTGCGCGGTTCGGCAGACTGGGGCAGGGCACACACGTTCCGGCGTGGTCGGTGTTGCTGTATAGCTTCTGGGGTTGCGTGCTGACCTTGTCGGGGACCTTCGATCAGTTGAGCAATCTGGCGATTTTTTCCAATTCGATTTTCTGGATGCTGGCGGCCACGACCGTCTTTGCGTTGCGCCGCCAAATGCCGGACGCGCCGCGCCCGTACAAAACCTTTGGCTACCCTGTCGTGCCGGGCCTGTTCGTGCTGGTGGCTTGCTGGCTGATCGTCAACACACTGCGCACCAATCCGGTCGAAGCGGCCACGGCGCTGTTGCTGATGGCGCTGGGGCTGCCGCTGTATTTTTACTTCCGCCGCCGCCAAAGCCAGCCCCAATGGCCGCAATGACAGCCGGGCCGATCCTTACTGCACGTTAAAGCGCAAAGCGTTGGCGGTTTTTCCATCAATGCTGATTGTGACTTGCACATTGCCACTGCCAGCCAGGCTGGCAGGCAAGGCGAGGTTGAGTTGATCGAGACCTGGCAGTGAGTTGACCGGGCCGCAGTAGTTGACAGCTAGCGCAGTCGTGCCGATGCGGGCGTTGATACCACTCAAGTCAGAACGCCCGCGCAACCCTGTACCGAACAAAATCAGATAGGCTGTTTCATCCGGCGTGTCTACTACGGCGGGCACCGCGAGGTAACGATTGAGCGACCGGTCGAAGCGCGCCAGCGGTTCGTAACGTTGTGTTTGATTGGCCTTGGTATACAGCACCAAACCGCTGGCTAAACCGCTGCCGCTGGCATTGGCCGAAAACAGGCCGGGTGCGACCGGCGCGACTGGCAACGCGCAACTGGTGACATATCCGTCGGCGCTGGTGACCGCCACCGTGACCGTCCCGGGGGCCAGCCCGGCTGGCAGCACGAAATTGACTTGCGTGGGCGAGACAAACAACACAAACGCCGGACGCTCGACTTGCAGGCGGTCGGTGACCAGTACGGTCGTGTCAGCCACGCTCTGTTCCCAGCCCGTGCCCGCGCGCGTCTCCAGGGCCAGGTGCGTGCCGAAAGCCGTGACCATCGCTTCGGGCGCAAGTGTGCCGGCGGTGAACGTTGCGGCATTGACGCACAGCAACGGTTCGGTGGCGGCGACGAGTTGCCGTTCGTCTTGCCGCACCGTGACGAGGCGGTCGGCGAGCCAGAGAAAGCCCGTGCGCGCCGCGCCTAAGTTGGGCGCCAGTGTTAGTTCAAGCGATTGGGCACCGCTGAAAAATTGCGTTTCAGTTGCGCCGGGCAGCCGCAGCCAACTGGTCGCCGAACGCGCGGCCCAGGCGCAACCCGGCTGGCTGGCTGTCACCGCCAGCGCTGCCTTGCCGCCCGCGCCAGGGGCCAGCAACGGGTTGGGTGCGGCGGTGACGGCACAGGCGTTACTGTCCGCCGCTAACAAGGCATAGGCCGCTGGCGGAGTGCCCACATAGCCCGACTCAACCAACACCAAAGTATAGCCGCCTGTTTCCGGCAGGATGAATTCGCCCGCGCCGCTGGGCAACCGCTTGCCGTTGGCGGCAGACAGCAATTGCATCTGCGCGTCATACAGTTCCAGGCGCGGTGAGAGCGCCGCCGTTTGCAACGTCAAACTCAGGCGTTCGCCCGCCGTGGCGTTAAAGCTGTAGCGGTCTTCGTAGCGCGTGATGCAGCAAACGCCAGGCACTGGCAAGACCTGGCCGCCGCAATCGCCGTCATCCCATTTGCCATTGATTACCTGGTTACGCACGAGCGGGCGCGGGGCACAGCGATTCCCGGCGCCCGCCTGTTCGATGGTGATGAGGTTGTCGCCGGCGGTGATGGTTGCCGTGCGCGCTTGCGCGCTTGGATTGCTGGCCACCGTGACAGTGAGCGTCCCGTTGCCCGTGCCGTTGGCGCGCTTCGCCTGGTTGTCAAAACTGATCCAGGGCGTATTGCTCACGGCTTGCCAGGGGCAGGCGGCGGAGGTGGTGATGCTCACTGCGCCGTTGCCGCCCGCTGCTTCAAACGAAAGCCGGCGCTGGCCGAGTCCGAGTTGGCAGGCGTTGGGCTGACTCAAGAGCGTTAATTCATAGCTGAGCTTTTGTGTCGAACTGAGTTCGATCTCATAGGTGCCGGTGGCGGGCAACACAAAGCGGTCGTTGCTGGCGGGCAAGCGGCCATTGGAACTGCTGAGCAACTGTGTGCCCGCCGGGCCGCTCAGCTTAAGCGCGGGGCTTGAGAGTTGATTGGCTGCGCCGTAATTCGCCGCGACCGTGATGAGCACGCGCTCGTTGGCCTGCGCCGTGAAGACGAAACGTTCGGCGTAAGGTTGCAAGAAGGCGTTGGGCCGGTCTTGTTGCGGCAGCGGCAGGCCGGGGCAATCCTGCTCATCCAACGCGCCGCTCAATGTCTGGCCGGCCAGGATCGGACGCGCCAGGCAACTGCCGCCGACGCCCGCCTGTTCGATGACGCAAATACGCCCGCCCACCAACAGCAAGCTGCGGCGGCTGGCGCTGCTGGGGTTTGGCTGCACGGTGAAGGTGACCGTGCCGTTGCCGGTTTGTAACGCCGCCGGGCTGTTGATCCAGGCCTCGGTGACCGTCGCGTTCCAGGGGCACGCGCTGTCGGTGACGACGCTGAGCGTGCCCGTCCCGCCCACCGCGTCGAAGCGCAAAGGCTGGGCCAACACCGTGTAATTGCAGGCGGGCGCGGCGCTGACCAGGCTGAGCGCGTAATCACTTTGCGTGAGTTGCTGCTGGCTGTAGTACTGGCGCAGGGCGATTTCGATGATGTAATTGCCGCTCTCTGGCAGCGTGAAAAAGTCGCCGGTTGAGGGAATGCGCGCGTGCAATGGCGGCAGCGAACTCGCATCCATGAATTGAGCCTGCAAAACGCCGTTCGCATCGAACAGCCGCAACCACGGCAAAGCTGGTTCGGGCATGCGCGCGACGATTTGAACGCGCTGGCCGGCCGTGCCGCTGAAGGTATAACGATCCGCCACGACCAATCCCGTGTCCGGCGCGAGCGGGTGGCAATCGGCGGGGGAAAGCTTGCCAAACACCGTCTGGCCCGGCGCGATGACGTTTGTCGCGCACGTGCCCGCGCTGCCGTTTGCGCCGCCCGTGCCAGCCTGTTCGAGCACGAAGATTTGGCCGCCCGCAATGATCGCGCCCCAACGCGCATTGGCGCCGGTGTTGGCCGTGAGCGCATAGCTGACGTTGTCAGCGCCGCTGCGGTCGCGCGCGCCGTTGATGGTGATCCAATCATTCACGGCGTAAACCTGCCAGCGGCAGCCCGGCGGCGCGGTCGCGGCAAAACTGCCTGGCGCGGCGGCATTGGTGAATTGCCGTTCGTTCTGATTCAACACGACGCCGCAACCCGGCGCGTTGACCTCAAGATGAATCGTGTAAGCACCGAGATAGCCGCCATTGAGGCTCGGCATCACTTCGATGACATAAGTTCCATCCGCCGGAATCGTCAGGCTGGCGCTGCCAAACCAATCAATGGGCTGGCCCGGCTGGAAACTGCCCACGGGCGCGGAATTGAGCCGCAAGGCGCTGACGGGCACGATCTGCACGCCTAGCGCGCCGTTCGAGACGACCTTGACTTGCGCGTGTTCGCCCGCGCGGGCATTGAAGCTGTAACGATCCACCAGTTGAGCAGTGAGTTGATTGTTGGCGTTGATGCGCACGCAATCGCGCGGCGTCAGTTCGCCGGCCAGCGTTTGCCCGGCGTTGATCGGTTGTGGTGCGCACGAACCGTCGCGTCCGGCCTGCACGATGGGCAGGGCGCGCCCGGCCAGTTGAATCGTGCCGAGCCGGTTTTGCGCATTCTCGCTCGCATTGTTTGGCGCGGCGGTGAAGCTGATCGTCCCGTTGCCCCTGCCGCTGTTGCGCGTCAGCGTGATCCAGGCATCGGTCGAAAACGCGGCCCAACTGCATTCACTCTGGGTCAACACATTGACCGTGCCGCTGCCGCCCGCGCCTGAAATTTGCGCCTGCTCGGATTCGAGCGTGAAACCGCACGCGCCTGGCGTCAGGTCGAGCACGAATTCGTAAGCGTTGGTTGGGTAACCGATAAGTTCCAGCGTGTAGGCGCCGCTGGCCGGCAAGATCAGCCGCGTGACCGGCGGATAAGCATTCAACGGCAGCAACTGGCCGCGCGGATCAAAGAGCAATAATTGTCCGCCGCCGCTGTCGGTCAGGTTGCGCAAGCGCAGCGCCAACTGGTCGCCCCGCGTGGCGTTGAAGGTAAAGCTATGTACGGGCGGGTAAGCAGAGTTGTTGCCCGGCGGCCCGTTGAGGCCGTTTGGTTTTTGAAGTGAATTGGCGCAATCGCCGGGTTTGAAAGTGCCGCGCACGGTTTCACCAGCCGTGATGGCGCGCGCGCCGCACAGGCCACCCTGGCCCAATTGCCCGCTGGCGAAGACGGGCAAGGTGGCGCTGCCCGTGACGCCGCCGGTGCGAAAGTTCTCGGTGTCATTGGGCGCGGCGCTGAACGCCAGCGTGCCCGGGCCGGTGCCGCTGGCCGCTCCGCTCAAGGTCAGCCAGGGCGGAAAGTTCGCCGGGTTGTCGCGCGCGTTCCAGGCGCAACCCGGCGCGGTGCTGATTTGCAGCGTGCCGTTGCCGCCGCTGGCTGGCAAGGGTTGGTTTTGCGCGGGCGTTGTTTGGGTCAGGGTGTAAACGCAACTGGCGGGCGTGCCCAGCCGCACGGTGTAATTGAGCGTCTGGCTGGCGCTCGGATATGACACTTCGAGAAAGTAAGTTTGATTGTCGGGCAACACCAGATAGCTGGGCGGTTCGCCGTGATTGACAGGTAAACGATTGCCTGTGCCCTGTGCCAGCACCCGTTGCGCCGCGTCATAGAGCGTCAAATTGAGCGCCGCGCCGCTGTTGGCTTCCACCGCGAATTGCTGGCCCGCGCGCGCCGTGAACGAGAAACGGTCAGCGCGGCTTTCGCCTGTCGTCGTAAACAGGCCCGTACAGTCAGACGGCGTCAGCATGCCGCTGACGGTCTGCGCGAAAAGCAAGCCCACCGCTTCGCAGCTTTCGGGCGGTTTGTTCGAGCTTTGCGTGATCGTGAAGCGCTGCTCGGCCACGTCAATCCAGCCGCTGCGTGTGCTGTTCAGCAATTCAAAGGGCTGGGCTTGAAAGGTGATCGCGCCGTTCCCGCTGCCGCTTGCGCCGCTGGTGATGGTCAGCCAATTCAGGTTGAAATAATTCGAGGTGGCCGTGGCCGTCCAAACGCAACCCGCGCCCGCCAAAACGGTCAACGTGCCCGTGCCGCCCGCCATGAAAAAGCGCGGGTTGTTTTGCAGCACAGTGTAATTGCACTGGCCGCCGAGCAATTCCTGGGTCAGCGTGTAAGGCACACTGCTCACCACCTCACCCGCAGCGACTTGCAGATAGTACGTGCCGGGCGGCAGCGTGAAGCTCAATTGCGGCTGTGCGTAAGGGCTCCATTGCGTAACGATGCGCCAATCGGAATCGAGCAACGTGAGGTTGAAAGCCGTGGGGGCTGGCGAATTGCCGAGCGTGACGCGAAAGCGTTCATTCACGCGCGCCGTCAGTTGATAAATGTCGGCCACCGTATTGTTGCCCACGCGCGGACGGCAATCGTTGGCCGTCAACGCCGCGTTCAAGGGGCGATTAGGCACGAGCGGCACGATGGCGCATTGGCCGCCGCTGCCCGCTTGTTCGATCTCGATGGTTTGCCCGCCCGCCACGATGGTCGCCAGCCTGGGTTGCGGCTCTGAGTTGTTATCCACCACGAAGCTGCCTGCCACGCCGCCCGTGAAAGGCGCAGCGCCCGGCGGATTGGTCAGCCTGACCCACAGCGCGTTTGAACGCGGCGTCCAGCGGCATTGGCTGTTGGTCGAAAGGTTGAATGTGCCGTTGCCGCCCGTTGCGTCAAAGCGTTGAAAGGTCGTGCCCGTCGTATAAAGACAGCCGGCGGTCAGCCGTTCGAGTAAAAGCTGATACTCGGCCAGGCTCGGATACGGCTCCGCCACCGTGACCTCCAACGTGTAACTGCCCGTTTTCGGCAACAGGTATTTGCCGCCCAGCGTGCGCGCCGCCACGTTATCGGTCAGCAATTGCCCGTCGGGGTCGTAAAGCCTGAGCGTGGGGCGGTCGCCGATTTGTGTCGCGCCTTCGCGCTTGCGCACGGTGGTCAGCGCAATCTCTTCGCCCGCCGTGCCCGCGAAGCTGTAACGGTCGCCGCGCGGCACTTCCGAAAACGAACCACCCCAGCTTTTTGCCAGCGGGCAATCGTTAAATGAAACCTGCCCGCTGACGAATTGATCGAAGGGCAGCGGCTGCGTTTGGCAAGCACCGCCGATCCCGGCTTGCGCCAGATAGATGGTTTGCTGGCCGACGCGCAAGATGGCCGTGGCCGCCGTGCTCACCGTGTTCGGCCCGAAGCTGAAATTCACTTGCCCCCGCCCCGTGCCATCCGGCAAGGCTTCGAGGCGGAACTGGCGCGGCGCGGTCAGCGGTTGCACTTGCCAACGGCAACCCGGCGGCGCGTCAATTTGCAATGTGCCCTCGCCGCCCGCCACTTCAAAGCGCGTCGTGCTGGCCGTGACGTTCGTCGCACAGGCCGCCACGCCCAATTGCAGCGTCAGGCTATAACTGAAAAATTGATAGGCCTGCACGGCCGCCAATTCAAACAAATAGCTGCCGCTGCTGGGCAGCACAAGGCTGGGCGTGGGCACGTTCGGATCGGTTTGCCCGGCCATGAGCAGCTTGCCTTGCGGATCGAGCAGGGCATAGCCGACCGGCGGCAAATATCCCGGTGGAATCAACGGCGATGGACTCGGTGACGTGACCGTAAACGAAAAGACCTGCCCCGCCGTGCCGTTGAATGAGAAACGGTCGCCCGCCAATTGTTGGAACAGGTCGTTGCTGGTTTGCGGGACAAATTGCGCCGGGCAATCGCCCTGGGTGAACGCGCCCAGTAAGGCTGACCCTGGCGTCACCGCCACGGTTGCGCAAGTGCCGTCCGTGCCCGCCTGGATAAGCTGAAATTGCTGACCGCCGAAGGAAAGCGTGGCGGCGCGGCGATACGAAAACCGGTTCGCCGGTATCGGCAGAGAAAACGTGCGTGCGCCCAGCCCGCTCAAGCCCGCTTCCAGCGTCAGCCAATCCGCGCCAGCAAGCTGCAGTACTTGCCAAGGGCAAGCCGCCGCCGTTTGCAATTGCACCGTCGCCGTGCCGCCACTGGCTGGCAGCGTCAACCGTTCAGGCGTGATGGTATAAACGCAATCAGCCGGTTGCAGATTCAAAACCAGCGAATAGCTGAGCGGAGCATAGTAATTACCGACGAGGGCCACCGTGTAGTTGCCGTCTGCGGGCAAGGTCAAACGGTCGGGCGCGTATTGCGGCAAGCGCCGGTCACTCTGCGCCAGCAACTCGCCCCGCGCATTGAACAGATAGATGTAAACGCCGCTGGGCGCTGGCGCCGTTTCGAGCGCCAGCCGCTGGCCCGCGCGTCCGTTGAAAACATACTGATCCGCCGGTCCATAGTTGTTTGTGCCAACCACCAGCGGGCAATCGGCAGTGCTCACATTGCCAGTCACGGTTTGATTCGGCTCAAGCGGACGCGGCCCGCATTCGCCGCCCCGCCCGGCCTGCGTGATGACGGCCTGCCTGCCGCCCACTTCCAGATAAGCCGTGCGCACCGTCGTGCTCGTGTTTTCAGCGACATTGAAATTGAACAGCGCGCTGCCGCTGCCGCTGGTTTTGGCGGGCGTCAGCCAGGGCGCGCTCGTGATGACTTGCCATGAACAATTGCTCGCCGTGCTCACCGCCAATCGCCCTGTGCCGCCCTCCGCCGCAAAGTTGCGGTCGAGCGCCGTGACCGAAAAACTATCGCAGCCCGCCGGCAGCAGTTGCAGCGCCAGCCGGTAATTGATCGTTTGCTGGGGCTGATTGCCAACTACCTGCAAGGTGTAAGTCCCGGCCTGTGGCAACGGGGACAAGACCTGCCCGTTTGAATTGTTTGAGCTATTGAAAAGCGGGATGCCCTGACCCTCCGGCCCAAATACGTAGTAAGAAACTTGCGTCTGGTTGGTCAGCGCTTGCGCCAGCACGGCGATCAATTCACCGGCTTTGGCGTTGAAGCTGTAGCGGTCAGCGTAAGCGAAACTCGCCGCGCCCGTGCCACCGTTAAAGCCAGAGGGAACCAGGCAATCATCCACATTCAATTGGCCGTTGACCGGTTCGCCGGGAGTGATGGGCCGCGTCCGGCAATCGTTGAGTGAGCCTACCTGGGCGATTGACAGCGTGCGTCCGCCGATATTCACCGAACTAAAACGCGGCGCATACGGCGCATTGATTTCTATTTTGAGCGTGACGCGCCCATTGCCTTGACCGGCAGCCGCGCCTACGACCGTGATCCAGCCCTCGGCGCTCGCCTCGAGTGTGGTTGCCCAGAGGCATTGAGCGGGAGCTTCAACCTCGATTGTACGGGTTTCGCCTGCCGCCGAAACCACCAACGCGGCAGGTTTCAGGCTATTGATACACGGTGACTGCGGCGGTTGTTGAGCGGCCGTGCGGCTGACGTTTGCTGGTTCTGGCAAGGCCGCCGCCCACAGGCCCGCGCCGTGTTTGTCATTGGCGAAGGCATAAAGCTGCGGTTGGCCGTCCGGTCCCGGCGCGATCTGCAACGCGGTGACCCACACGCCCGGCCAAACCAACGACCAGCCTGGTTCCGCAGCCAGACTGTCGGTGACGAAAACGCCCGCGTCCGTGCCCACGAACAAGCGCCCCGGCACGCTGGGATCAGCGGCCAGCGCGTTGACCGGAATATCAGGCAAAGCCGTGGCGCCCGCACCATCCAACGCGCGCCACGTCAAACCGCCATCGGTGCTCTGCCACACGTGCGCGCCGCCAAACGTGGCATACGCCGCATACACGAGACGCGCGTCTTGCGGAGCGAAGGCCAGCGCCGCCACAAAACCACGGCGCGGCAAGGCGGCGTCGCTCTCAGCCGGCTCAAGCGTTTTGCCGGTAAAGACGAAGCGTTGCAGCCAGCCTTCGCGCGTGCCCGCCAGCACAGTTTGCGTGTGTTGTGTGCCGGCTGATTTCGACGCGGCGACCGCCAACACGCTCACACGATTGCTCGCCGTTCCCGCGACCGGCCCGGTCACACGTTCCCACTGCGCGCCGTCATCCAACGAACGCCACAACGCCTGTCCGCCCGTCCAAAGCTGTTTGGCCCGGGCCGGATGCAACGCGAGCGGCGCGACCGGCAGGCGTTCTGCGTCTTCCGGTTCGGCCAGTTGCGCGGTGGCCGTAACAAAGCTGGCCCCGCCATCCACCGATGTATCGAGTCGCCAGCCGTTGCGCACGGCATAGACGGTTTGCGGTTCCACCGCGCTGACGCTGACCAGGTCTGTCTCCATAGGGGAGACGATTTGCCAACCCGCCGCGCTGCCGCGCCATAAACCGTGCGTGCCCGCGCTGGCCCACCACAACGGTTGGGCTTGGGACAGGCCGAGCGCGCCGTTGAAAAAGAACGGCTGCGTTGCCCCGCGCGTTGCGGTCAACCCCGACTCAGCCAGCCATTGCGGCCATTCGCTTTCTAACGCGCCGCAAAAATCCGCTGACGCCAGCGCACTTGGCCCCAGCGCACGCCAATCCAAACTGGCGCGCGGCAAGCCGCACGCCTGGCGTAAGGCCGCCGCATACGCGCGCGTTTGAACATCCCGTTCAACCTCTTCATCGTTGGCGAAGCGGGTACGGCGTTGCGCGGCCAGCCGTTTTTGTTCGGCGGCATTGGCGCTTTGAGCAGCTTGAGTGGCGGAGGGCGACTGGGCTGGCGAAAAGATGGCGGCGATGGCTGACAGGCGAAACGCGAGCGGTTCGGCGGCGAACAACAGGAACGCCAAGCCCAGCGCCAGACTGAGGGCCAGCGTCTGTGAAAAATGAAAAACCGATTGCGCGCGACGGCGACGCAGAGCCATTACACATACTCCTGTGCAAGTGAGGGATCGGGGCCAATAGTTTTTCTGAATAAACGCTTGCAGGCGAAAGGCCAAGTTTCGCGTGAGCGATGTGAAGGGCACTGGTTCACACCGGCGCGGAATATAGCAGGGCAAATTAACCGGCACAACATCGGGTCAGAGAATTGGCGCATCGGCGGTGCGCGCGTTGGCGGTGATTTGGAAAGGAGAAGCTCAGGGATGCGATTGTGGCGGGCGCGCGTGGTTGATCGTGTGGCTTGTGGTAGGATTGCGAGGCAAGGAGGTACGTTATGAAAGTAGAGAAAGAAACGATTACGGAGACTTCCAGCGGGCCGTTCGTTGCAGCGAATGGCACGGGGGCGGAAGCCCAGACGGATTTCAGACAGAAGCTGGTGGAATTGTTCAAAGAACTTGATGCTTCCGATTTGCCAAAACTCTCGCTGGACGAGATCGAAGAATATCTGGGCCGTAAATTGGGCGGCATTGCCGAAGCCTTCCCGGACGGAATCATCCCGCGTGCTGGCGCCGGGGAAATCTCCGGCCAGTCTGACCGAACAACGTCCCACAAACCGCAAACCAATGGCGTACTGCCGACGGGTGCGGCCCTGCCAACCCCGCCGAATCCGCACGGCCCGATGTTTATGGCCCTGGCAAAGGCGATTGATGAGGCCGGTGTGCCGAAGCTGACTGTGGAAGAGATCGAAGCGTATTTGGGGCGGCCCCTCGGCGGGATCGCCGCCGCCTATCCTGACGGGAAACGATGAACGGCAAGCTGATCTTTGTGGATTCTGGCGTGTTGATTACCGCCACGCGCGGGCAAGAGCCGGTGTTGCGCGCCCCGCAACATCTGGTTGCTTCGAGCGAGTTCATGCGGCTGGAAGTGATGCCAAAGGCCGTTTGGACTGGCAATCGCACGGAACAGGACTTTTACGAAGCTTTCTTCAGCGTGGTCTCGGCCTGGCCCACTGACAATGAAGCCGTGATTCGGCAGGCCCACAATGAAGCTGCCGCATGCGGCCTGGGTTCGCTGGACGCCTTGCACATTGCCGCCGCCGTGCTGCTCGGCGCTGCCGAACTGGTCACGATTGAAAAGCCAACCAAGTCTATTCATCGAACGCGTAGCATCAAGGACATGACGTTGCGTTGAAGCGTTGCCGCCGCCTTCTTATCGAGTCATTCGTGGTGGCCGAGTTGAGTGTGGATTTTGCGCAGGCGAAAGCGCTGGCGGCGAGTGCGTTGATGGCGATTCAGCAGGGGAAGTTGGGGTATGCGATTGTCGCGGGCGCGCGTGGCTGAGCGTGGTTGATTACGATCAGGGCTCACTCACTCACTAGCTGATTGCAGGTTCACTCTTGACGATGCCTTTGCTTTTAACAGTCAATAGGTTACCGGACAACACGAGCGCATAGTCTTGGCCTTCTGGCGAGGCAACTTTGGTGGCGCGAACTCGCACTTTCCATTCGCCAGCGATAGGCTTGGGAATGAATACCCCTTCCACGTTGTTGTTAGCGTCCGATTTTAGGGTGCCTTCGAAGTCATTTCCAAAATATTCATTTTGCTGCGGATCACAAACCCAAAGGTTCAGATTGTTGACTAAACTAAGACTGGCCGGGTCGTCGGAATAAACAAGCGTGATACGTAAAGGCACCGAGTCATCTGCTATGTGTAGCTGATATTCGTAATCCTGTCCTGTATATAAACTCGTTGCTTCATCGAGGAATTCCACCTGCTTCGGTGTCACAGGCGCTAACACCTCACCCAATTTGACCAGTCCCCAACCTTGTTCGTCATTTGCTCGGCCGCCCCCTTGCTCGACAGCTTGCGGCTCAGTCTGGCCCAGATATTGGGCCGAATGAATAATGGCCGCTTTCAGCAACGCGGCGCTGGGAGAAGTGATTTGCCGATATTCCCGCAGGTATTGGCGCACCAGTGCGGCTCCACCAGCGACCAACGGCGTTGCCATTGAGGTGCCGCTCATAAATAAATAATGCGCCGCACCTTCGAGATACGCTCCCCAACAGTCTGGATGTCCCTGTAGTTGTGAAGAGCGCGTGGACAAGATAAAGGTGCCAGGAGCTAGCACGTCTGGTTTACGGCGTTCTTTTGCTGAAAGGTGAGTTGGGTCTTCTACTGGCCCGCGGCTGCTAAACGAAGCCAGGTGATCTGTCGAATCTGTCATCTGATGTGAATGGGCTGGTTCGAATGGAAAACGCTTTTTGTGCCACAACCCATAAGTAACGGTGAGATTGGGGCGTTCGTGCTCACATGCCCCAACTGTCAGGCAGTTCTTTGCAATGCCAGGCGAAGACACATTTTTTTGCGAAGGTGACTGATGATGATCGAATTGTTGAGCAGCATTACCTGCTGCCACCACCACGAGGAAATCCCTATGCGTCCAAACAAATTTATCGAGTTGTTCAGCATGGCGAGTCCATCTATCTGGTTCTTCGCCATCTTGCTCTGCCTGAACTGGATTTTGAGGCTGCTGCGAACCCCAAGAGTTAGAGTGTATTCTGGCTCCTCTTTCATAGGCCCAAGCAAATAGTCTCCCGAGACTTCGCGGAACTGCCAACTTATCCCAAATATCCAAGCCGTGCCCAATAGCCTGAAATAACAATTCTGCCTCAGGCGCGGTTCCTTTAATGGGTGGTAAGCCTAACAACTGGGCTTGAGTTCCGCTCCCTAACGCACTGCCAACTACATGTGTACCATGCCCATTGAAATCCGCTAGGTACTTGCTGGCGACTGGCGCTTCTGCCACCTTTTCCCGGGAAATACGGTGATAGTTTTGATAATCCCGAACTCGTCCTCTTAGGTCCAAATGTATAGTTTGCTTGTCCCCTGTGTCTAGGCCCGAATCGGCAATCGCAATGATCTCCCCGCGACCAGTAAGGGGGAGCGGATCGCCCTGTCGCTCAGTTTGGCTAGTTAGAGATGGCAAAATCTCAGCTACCTTAAGGATGTGGCGTGCGACATCATTCCAGAGCACAAATTTGGCTTCCTCTTCCAACGCGCGCAATCCGAGCTGCGCAATAATCAAATCCAGCGCCTGTTCGGGATCAACGGCTTGGGCAACACTCAATGCCAAGTCGGTATCGTCTACTTGTTCGATGATCTCAATCCCATATGCCTCAAATTGCTGTTCAGCTAATGCGCGATCTTTGGCGGTAAAGAAACTTGCCAGGAGCACTGGTGGGTTCGCTTCACTGAGTGCTTGCTGAAAGCGCGGACGGTTGACGTGAACTTGAGGCTGGAAAGAACCCATCCAGTGCACTTCCGGCAGTTGGTCGACGCGCTGCTTTGCATCTGCTGTTGGAATCATCACCACGTAATCCAGGTAACCCGTTCCCCCCAGCGGTTGCAATAATTGCGCGCCAGCCTCTTCTAATCGCTTCCTCCAAGCTCCATCAGCTTGTGGTAGCAAACGAACTATGTAATCTCGCATTGGCATGGGCTTCCCTCCCGGTAATGGATTGGGTAGCGTCGCAGACGGCACCAGCGATTCCAAAGCTTCGACAGTGTAACCCTGCAAGTCAGACCGCATGGGAGCCAGATCAGGAGCAATCGAAATGAGTGAAAAGGTAGGGAAGACTTCAAGTAAGTAAACTCCGTCCGGGAGTTGCTCCAGTTGGGAGGGAGAGCAGAACAACCGAAAACACCGCATGCGTTCAACTTGTTCACGCTTACTAAAGTGGTATATTCGCATACGCATCCTTTCTTCGACAAGTCTAATTGTGACTTGGATTGCTGGGGATGCATAATGCAAACTTGCTTTGCATTGAAGCAACAAAATCAGATATTCTTTTCCTCCTTGTTCAGCCATCCAATAGAGGGCCTCGATTATTTCATCCGGCGACCCGTTAAGAAATTGTTCCCGTCGCCAGATTTTCGTTGCTTCGCCACGCAAATCTCGCCACTGGTCAAATTGTTCTTTAATTAGCTCAGATATTATATGACGAGCAAGCAAAAAATGAAGTTTTTCAATTGACTCAACACGGGATCCATACTGCGGCAGGCATTGATCTTTCTGTACATCAGGGGGTTGATCGTGGCACAGTCTTTGCCATCTGGCACTTTCTCTTTCAATGACGTATTTTTGAAAATCCTTAGCTAATTCCTCCTGCAACTCAGTCTTATTGGGTGCCTCAACATCAGGCAGAGGCAATGAATCTTTGGACGATTGTTCGATGGCAAATGTTAATTCTTCGTTTGCAGTCGTTGCCGGGTATTTACGCATAACCACAGCCAGCGGACCCAGTGATTGAACCAAGTTACGAGCTTCTTCACCAGCAAATTCCTGCACTTCATTAAGTAATTCCATAGAATATCCTTACGCGAATTGATAGGTTTTTCTATTTAAGACTTGAGACGCCTAAGCACTTGACCAATTTTTTCTGCCAAGGTATCAGGCAATTCGTCCGTTTTATTTAAGAATAAGCAGTTTTGGTCGCCATCGAAACGAAGCTTGACTTTCTCGTCAGATACGTTCGTGAAAATAATTATTGGTAATAAAGGCAGCTTTTCCCGAAGCTTGTCAAAAAAGAAGACACCAGTTCTTAGGCCAGCCTTTGTGTCGTAATCTTTGAGAAAATCTCCTGGAGGCATCGAAATATCTAAGATAACAAGCTGAATCTTAGCTAGGTTAAGATTGAAATACTTCCAAGCTTCGTCTAGTTTAGTTATCAATTCAACATCATATCCTGACAATGCCAAACCCATTCGATAACTGTCCATTTCTTCTTCATCGTCAATAAATAGGATCATAATTCTCCTCCCATGGGTCTTCTTGGCAGAATCACGTGGAACTCCGTTGGTTCCTGGTTGTTAATCAGTTTCAGGTCACCGCCGAGTTCTTCCATAATTCGCCGTGCAATCGTTAGGCCAATCCCGGAGCCATTGACGTCCATTTTCATCGCTTCCGGAGTACGAAAACCTTCTTCGAAAATCATTTCTTCATAGCCTTTTTCTATACCAATTCCCCAATCTTTGAATTTAATTACAAAATCATCTCTCAAGCGATTGGCATCTACTTCAATGCTAAGTTTGAACTCGCTTGGGTCGCTTTTCGCATATTTGAGCGCGTTATTGAGTAAGTTATATACGACTTGGCTCAGTTTGACGTTATCTACTACAATGACGATCTTCGAGCTATCACCTGGGTTGTATCCAACCTTAGTAAGCGGAATGCCCTTTCTTCGAAGGGCCGGTCGCACAATTTGATGGATTGTTTTGATGATGATGTCGCGAAAGACATTGGTTAGTTTAGGCTTTGAGGGTTGTCGCTTTCCACCTAACCTATACTCCAACAGTCCAACTTGATAAAGCATAACTTCGCAATCAGCTAGAATATCATCAAATTTAGCGTCAATAATGTCATCTGGACACTGGCGAAAAATTGAGAAATTAAGTTACTTTAGGCTGCCGCTCGGTGCAGGTTCAGGTAACACAAATCCGACCCGGATGAAAAAGATT
>JAYUCP010000249.1:0-5043 GCA_043740245.1 Acidobacteriota bacterium
GAAGTGCCGCTCATCAAGCCCGAAATCAGCGGCGACTTCCGCAAGCTGATGGAATGGGTCAACGATTTCCGCCGCCTGGGCGTGCGCGCCAACGCCGACACGCCGCACGACGCCGAAGTCGCGCGCGGTTTCGGCGCCGAAGGCATCGGCCTCTGCCGCACCGAGCATATGTTTTTTGAAGGCGACCGCATTGACAGCGTGCGCCAGATGATTTTCTCGTCCGCCGATTTCAAGTCGCTGGAAAAACAACTGACCGAAGCCAGAGCCGAAGTCGAAAAGGCCAGCGGCGACAAAGCCAAAGCCGCCAAGAAGCGCGTTAAGGAACTCGAAAAGAAAATCGCCAAGCCCGAACAGCTTTACAAAGGCGCGCTCGCCACGCTGCTCGATCTGCAACGCGGCGATTTCATAGGCATCTTCCAAGCGATGGACGGCTTTCCCGTCACCATTCGCACGCTCGATCCGCCGCTGCACGAATTCGTCCCGCACGATGACAAGACGCTGAAAGAACTCGCCACCAAAATCAAAGTGCCCTTCAAAGAGGCCAAAGCCAAAGTCGCCGCGCTGCATGAATTCAACCCCATGCTCGGTCATCGCGGCTGCCGCCTGGGCATCATTTATCCTGAGATCACCGAGATGCAGGCGCGCGCCATCTTCGAGGCCGCCGTCATCGTGCAACGCGAAGGCAAAACGGTGAAGCCGGAAATCATGATTCCGCTCGTCGGCCACGTCGCCGAACTCAAGCTGCAAGCCGATGTCGTGCGCGCCGTCGCCAAAGAGGTGTTTGCGAAAGAAGGCGTCACCGTTGATTACCTCGTCGGGACGATGATCGAAGTTCCCCGCGCCGCGCTCACCGCCAATCGCATCGCCGAAGTCGCCGAGTTTTTCAGCTTCGGCACCAACGACCTGACGCAAATGGCGCTGGGCCTGAGCCGCGACGACGCCGGCAAATTCCTGCCGGCTTATGTCGAGAAGAAGATATACAGCGACGACCCTTTCCAGGTGCTAGACCAGGAAGGCGTCGGCCAACTTGTGGACATCGGCATCAAGAAGGGCCGCGCCGTCCAGCCCAATCTCAAAGTCGGTATCTGCGGCGAACACGGCGGCGATCCCGCCTCGGTCATCTTCTGCCATAAGGTGGGGATGAATTACGTGAGTTGCTCGCCCTATCGCGTACCAATCGCGCTATTGGCGGCGGCGCACGCGGCGATTGCCGATGAGACGGGGGCGGCGGCTTCGGCGGCGACGGCCTAGTCAAAACGCAATTCGCACAAGTAAAATGCGGGGCGAAAGGTTCACAGGCTTTTCGCTCCGCATTTTTTGCAACCGAATTCAGGAGTAACGTGATGAATACGCCGACTGTAACAATACAACTCGAACCTTCTACGGCAGCCTTGCTGCGCACCCTGCAAGCGCAAGCCGCTGCGCAAGGCACGTCATTGGATGCGCTGCTCAAGCCGCTGGCTGAAGCGGAAAATGGAGCAGCACAGACTTCATTTGAACAGATCGAAGGTTTGCTCGGCGTGATTGACAGCCGCGAACCATTCGAGCGGACGGTCAATGAGCGTGATGCCTTTGGGCGCGGCGTCATCACCAAGTTGCAACAGCAAGGATTGAAACTGCCGTGACCAAGCCCACGACGTTGATTGACACCGGCCCGCTGGTGGCTCTGGTGGATAAGGGGCAAGGCGAAGCCCATCGTCTTTACAAAGAAGCCTTGCGTACGTCGGAACGCCCGCTGCTGTCTACTTGGCCTTGCCTTACTGAAGCGCTTTACTTCCTGCATGAATTGCGTGGCTGGGAGGGACAACAAGCGCTTTGGGCGCTGATCGAAAAGGATGTCATCCGTGTTCATCATCCCGCTGCCGAAGAACTGCGGCGCGCGGCTGCGTTGATGGAGCAATATCAGGATACGCCGATGGATTTTGCCGACGCCTCGCTAGTGGTTTTGGCTGAACGAACAGGACTGCGCCGCATTCTCACTTTGGACAGAGATTTTTATATCTACCAACTGCCCGGTAAGAACGTATTTGAAGTGATACGGTTGGGGATCGCTTGACGATTGGATTTCCATTGATGATTGCGGAACGCGGATTGGGGAGCTATGGTTTTCCAATCCGCCTTTCACTTTGGGGGTGACCAGATGTCTTTCGTTGCTGATGCCGCTGTATTTTGGGAGTTTGCAATGAATGAAACGTTGCCGCTCGCCACGCTTCAGAACGCCGTGCTGGAATTTTTGCGCGGGCGTGATGATGCGGTGTTGTTTGGCGCGCAGGCGGTCAATGCCTATGTGCGCGAACGTCGCACGACCGAAGATGTGGACATCCTCTCGACGCGCGCCGTGGAATTTGCCGAGGAGTTGCGTGCATACCTCGGCCAGCGGTTTCATATCGCTGTGCGCGTGCGGAATATCCGGGATGGGCTCGGCTATCGCGTATTTCAATTGCGCAAGGAAGGCAATCGTCATTTGGTGGACGTTCGTCTCGTACCTGCTTTGCCGCCAGCCCAGCGTGTGGCTGACGTGCAAGTGCTTGTTCCGGTCGAACTGATCGCCAGCAAAGTTATTTCTTATCACCAACGGCGCGGCAAACCGAAAGCCGGCACAGACTGGCGTGACCTAGCCAAGTTGCTGTTGGCTTTCCCTGAATTCAAATGCGATCCCGGCCCGGTGACGGATTGTTTGAATGCTGCCCAAGCCGATGCCGCCATTCTTTCGTTATGGCGCGAGTTGGTGGCGCAAGAGCTTTTGCCGGAAACCGAAGACGACGATTTCTAGACCTCACAGGTCTGGCCGCCAATGTGCGCCCCCTCCCAGCACGGCCCAAAATTGACAGCCGCCCTGGCTTGGCATAGAGTGCGCCCGTTTTTATTTATTCGTATTTTGGGTATGGTTGGCTGGCCTCATTGATCGTTAGCCAGTCAAAGGCGCCTTGAATAGAGAACGCAACACACTCCGGCCTTTGACCAGCCGGAGTCGCATTGACAGTCATCAGCTTCATTACGCACTGACGCAAACCGGCGGCTACCTGCCGCTTCCCCTCTGGCATCGTTTTACCGTTTCAGCGAATCGCCGCCAGCCTGGGCCGTCAGACGAGCAGTTTGGCCCAGCACATCAGTTTTGCCGATTCAGCAGTTCCAGAGCGAACCAACCGTTCGCTTCGCCTTAACAAAGGAGTTCTGATGCACACCTCACACGCACAAGCATACGCACAACGCTACGCTAAACATGCTGGGCGGTTTTCCATCGTGGGGCTCTGCCTGCTCGCAGGTTTGAGTTGCGCCGTTTGGTTCGGCCATTCGCTGCGCCCGGCCTCGGCCAATTTCCAAATGATCAGGGTCACGCCCGACAAGCTGCTGGTCGGGACAATTGGCACACCTTATCAGAACGAGTTGCGCGCCAGTGGCGGCGGTTCGTCCGTTTATACCTTTGCGCTGGACAATGAGGCCCGCGATTGTTTGCCATTGGGGTTGAGCCTGGAAAACGGCACGCCCGATGACGTGGCCGTCTTACGCGGGACGCCGCAAGAGTCAGGTCTCTTCAGTTTCACGGTCAAGGTCACCAGTCCGCCCGCCTTTGCTGTGCGCCAACACTTCACAGTGTTCATCCGCGCGCGCGCCGATTGCCCGACGCTGGGCCTGGTCGAAGATGTTCCCTGCAATCCCAAGTTGACGCTCGACGTGTTTTACACCGAGACCTTTGACGTCATCGGCCCGGGCACGCCGCCTTATCGGTTTGATGTCGAGTTGCGCGTCTGTGAACGCATGCCCAGGGGGATGGAGCTGATTCCCGGCCCGCGCGCCGATCAGGTCACGCTGAGCGGCACGCCCGCGGAAACGGGCAATTTCACCTTTCACATCCGCGTCGAAGACGCCAACGGTTGTTACGGCGTGATCTGCCACGACTATCCGATTCGCAACAAAGCCGAATGCCTGCTAAGCCTGTTCCCTGAAAATTTAGACGAGGTGCAAAGCATTCAAGGCGAACCGCTCGCGCTCAACTTCACGCCGAACAACGGCACAGCGCCTTATGCCTTCAGTCTGGACAATCGTCCGGGCGAACGTGTGCCGCAAGGCTTGCTGCTGGGGGCAAGCGCCAATGCCGAACGCGCGACGCTCAGCGGCGCGCCGCAAGAAGCGGGGACGTTCTGTTTCACTTTGCGCGCCAAAGACAAAAACGGTTGCGAGACCACGAACAGCTACACGCTGACGGTGCGTTCCAAATCTTCCACCAGCCCGCCGACTATTTGCCCAGCCGTCAGCTTGGAACCGGCATTGTTAGCCAACAGCACGCTCACGCTCGGCGCCGGTTTCGCGCAGACCTTTACGGCCAAAGGCGGCATGGCTCCTTACACCTTCACCATTGAATCATTGCCGCCGGGCATTCTGATGGGCGCACCGAATAGTCAAGCCGATCAAATCGCGCTTAGCGGAGCGCCCACGCAGACGGGCAGTTGGGAATTCACCGTCAAAGCGACCGACAAGAATGGTTGCACGGGAACGCGTACATACATCCTGAACGTGCACAACATTGATTGTCCGGTCATCAGCTTTTTGCCGCGCATGCTGCCCGGCGGAGTCGTGGGCAACGCTTACGCCGCCCAGACGATCATTCAACAACCGACCAACCGCACGTATAACCTGTCAGTCAGCAGCGGCGCCTTGCCGCCCGGCTTGCTGCTGGCAGGCAATGTTTTGCAAGGGACGCCGGCGCAAGCAGGCACTTTCAAATTCACCCTCACGGCGCAAAGCGACGCCTGCAGCGGCGCGCGGGAATACACTGTGTTGATTGCCGGGCCGCTCGTGTGCCCGCCGAATCTGACGCAAACGCTGGCAGCCGGCGCGAATGAAGCCGCCGTGAATTACCCGCTGCCCACGGCCACGCCCGGCAATTCCGTCACTTGCACACCGGCCTCCGGTTCAACCTTCCAGCGCGGCACGACGACCGTGGCTTGCGTGAGCGTGAGCGCGGGCGCGGCCCCAACAACGACGTGCAGCTTCACGGTGACGCTCACGACTTGCACAATCGGCTGTCCGGCCCCCGTGACG
>JAYUCP010000250.1:0-5040 GCA_043740245.1 Acidobacteriota bacterium
CTTCGTGGTAAGGTGCCGCTCGAACGCGCGCACAACCGCGCGTTCACATTTTGAAATTCATCCAGCACAAATTATGACCAAACGCGAAATCAAAGTTGCACACAGCCCCGATTCCGACGACGCCTTTATGTTTTACGGCCTCGCCACCGGCAAGCTCGACACCGGCGAGTTGCAGTTCACGCACGTGCTCAAAGACATCCAAGCGCTCAACCAGATTGCGATGACCACGCGCGATTTTGACGTGACGGCCGTCTCCTTCCATGCCTATGCCTACATCGCGGAGCAGTACGCGTTGTTGCCGCACGGCGCGAGCATCGGCGACGGCTACGGCCCGCTGGTCGTGGCGCGCGAACCGTTCCCGGCCAGCGAACTCAAACACAAACGCATCGCCATTCCGGGCGAATTGACCAGCGCCTTTCTGGCCTTGCGGCTGCACACGCCGGAGTTTGAATACGGTGTCGAACCCTTCGACGGCATCATCGAACTCGTCGCGGCGGGCAAGTACGACGCGGGCCTGTTGATTCACGAAGGCCAATTGACCTATCACGAACAGGGCCTGGATAAGATCGTAGACCTGGGCGCGTGGTGGCTGAAAGAAACCGGTTTGCCCTTGCCGATGGGCGGCAACGCGATCAAACGCGACCTGGGGCCGGAGTTGCAGAAACAGGTCTCCTACTGGCTGCATCGTTCGATTCAGTTTTCGATGGACAACCGCGCGGACGCGCTCAATTACGCCATGCAATTCGCCCGCGACATGCCGGTCGAGACGGCGGATAAGTTTGTGGCGATGTGGGTCAACAAGAGCACGCTGGGCTATACCGAACGCGATAAACAGGGTGTGCAGTTGTTGCTTGAAGAAGGTTTCCGCAAGGGCGTGATTCCACGGCAGGTGCAGGTTGAGTTCGTAGGCTGAGCTTGCCGCTGCACTATCAAAGACTGCCGAAAGGACTGCCGAAAGCGAAGACGCCTTTGGTCGCCGGACAGTCAGCGCCTGGCTTCAGCTTCCTTCGACAAAACCATTCGCCGCTGGGATGCCGCCAGCCCAACCGTTATCGAGAAACGCGCGAAAGCGCAACCAACGTCGCAGTCTGTGGGGCCTAAATTTGCACTCTCAGCAATCAAAGTCGCAGGTCAGGAAAAGCCCGGAGTTAGCACAGGCTGCAATCAGGACAACCTTTCAATTCACCCGGCGGCCTTCCGCCCACGAGACCGCGTACCAAAGCGCCGCAGTCGAAGTGCGGCTCCATGCGCGCAAGGCTGCGCTGGCCGAGTCAAAGTGCGTGGCGTCCAGCAAACCGGCTTCGACCACCGTTGTACGCGCGCCGTTGATCACGCCGATCAGATTCTCGACGTAGTGCGCAAAATGCGGCGCGCCCGCGCAACTGCCAAAAAAGACAAAGGTATTGCGCACCGGCACAGCGCCCGCCGCGGCCAGCAACGACACCAGCCGCCGCCCGATGACCGGATCGTTGCCCAGGTGTTCGTAGCTGCGTTGATAGGCCTGCCACAAAGCCGTGAAGCCGGGCGGCTCAGGCCAGAGGCGCAACAAATCGTGATCGTCGTCTTCCAGCACGATGCGCCCGCCGGGCCGCACCGCGCGCACCATCGCTTGCACGACGGGCAAAGGCTCGCGCAGGTGTTCGAGCAAAAAGCGTGTGTGCGCCAGGTCGAAGGCGCCCCATTCGTCGTCACGCAAAGGAAGCTGCAAAGCATCGCCTTGCCGGAATTCAACCAAGGCTGCTTCGCCTGCCTGCGCCGCTTGTCGTTCGGCCTCGGCAAGCTGCGCGGCGCTGCGTTCGATGCCGAGCACGCGCACGCCGGTCACGCGCGCCATTGCCCGCGACAACTGCCCCAAGCCGCTGCCGACATCCAGGATGCGTTCGCCGCCCTGCAGATGCAGTTCGCGCAACGAGCCGACGTTGAGCAAATCGTTGAGCAACGACAACCGCGCCTGCTCTGCCGGGTCAGTGCCGTGAATGTAGGCGGAATCAGTTTCGTTATTCATAGCGGAGCGCGATCAGCGGATCCACCTTCGTCGCGCGCCGCGCCGGAAGCCAGCACGCCAGCAACGCCACCATCGTCAGCAACAAGGCTACGCCCGCGAACGTCAGCGGATCCATCACACTCACGCCAAAGACCATGCCTTTCAGCCAGCGGGTCAAACCGATGGCCGCCATCAGTCCCAGCGCGACGCCCGCCAGCGTCAGCCCCGCGCCTTGTCCGACCACCAGCCGCAAGATGTCGCCCGCCTGCGCGCCCAGCGCGAGACGGATGCCGATTTCGTGCGTTTGCTGGCTGACCGCGTAAGCAATGACCCCATAAATTCCCACTGCCGCCAGCACGAGCGCCAGCGCCGCCAACGCGCCGATCAATTGCAGCAAGAACCGCTGACCGCCCAGCGAGCGTTGCAACAGCCATTCGAGCGTGCGCACTTTCCAGACCGGTTGTTCGCTGTCTACCGACCAGATGGCGGCGCGCACGGCGTTGGCGAAACCGTTGGCGTCAGTGCGGGTGCGCACGGCCAGCGAGGCAAAGATGTGCGGTTGTTGCGCGTAGGCCAGATAGATTTGCGGCTGCGCGGGTTC
The DNA here is from genome assembly GCA_043740245.1 of Acidobacteriota bacterium. GTDB lineage: Bacteria > Acidobacteriota > Blastocatellia > RBC074 > RBC074 > JACPYM01. The sequence continues at coordinate 2,586 of JAYUCP010000250.1, forward strand.
GTCCAGGCTGAGGTGTCTGACATCGCCGACTACGCCGATGATCGTCGCCGTTACGTCCGGCGTCAGCAGATGCACTGGCCGCCCGACAGCGTCGCTTGACGGCCAGTATTGCCGCGCCATCGTTTGATTGATGACGACGACAGGCGGCGTTTGCGGCTGATCCTGCGCGGTGAATACGCGGCCCTGCAACACCGGAATTTTCATGGTGCGGAAGTAATGCGGATCGGCGCGATTGGTTTGCGCGCGCGGCTCCTGACCGGCGGGCGGCGCGGCGCGTTCGGGCAGGGTGAAATCGCTTGCGCCGGCATTGCCGCCGTGCGGCAGCGCCAGCACGACGGCTGCCGCTTCGACGCCGGGCAATTCCTGAACCCGCGCGACGACCTGTTCGTGAAAGCGCCATTGCTGTTGCGGGTCGGGATATTTGTTGCGCGGCACGCGATATTCGAGCGTCAGCACATTGTGCGCGTCGAAGCCCGGCGCAACGCCCAACAGGTTCACAAAACTTCTGACCATCAGCCCCGCGCCCACCAGCAACACCAGCGAGAGCGCGACCTGGACGACGACGAACAAACCGCGCAACCGATTGCGCGCCGGACTCGCGCCCACCGTCCGTCCACCTTCTTTGAGCGCGTCGTTCAGGTCAGGCCGCGAAAAACGCAAAGCAGGAACTAAGCCGAAAATTACCCCCGTCAGCAACGCCGCGCCGAGTGTGAAGCCAAACACGGCGCGATCCAGTTTGACTTCGAACAACGTTGGCAGATTGACGGCGCTGTTGGCCGCCAGCGCCTCCATCCCCCACACGCCGATTAGCAATCCCAAGGCTCCTCCGATGAGCGCCAGCAACAAACTTTCCGTCAGCAGTTGACGCAACAAGCGCGTGCGGCTCGCGCCCAGCGCGGCGCGCAAGGCCAGTTCGCGCGCACGCCCGACCGCGCGGCAGAGCAACAGGTTGGCGACATTGGCGCAGGCGATCAACAAGACAAACCCCACCGCGCCGAACAACACCAGCAACGCGGGTTTCAATTGCTCGACCAGCAAACTTTGCAAGCCGACGAGGGTTATACCGTGATCTTTGTTGGTAGCGGGATATTGCTGGGCCAAGCGAGCGGCAATCGTATCCATTTCGGTTTGCGCCTGCCGCATGGTTACGCCTGATTTGAGCCGCCCAAACACCCCCGCGCTCGTAGTCTTTCGGTCGAGTGAAAAATTCGGGTAATGCTGAATCGGCAGCCATACTTCAACTTCGGAATAAGGCGCGCGGAAGCCTGCGGGCATGACGCCGACGACGGTGAAAAGCTGATTGTTGAGCGTGAGTGTCTGGCCGAGTAGTTGCGCCTCCGCGCCAAACCGGTCGCGCCAAATTTCGTGGCTCACGACGGCGACGGGCTGCGCGCCCTGTGCGTCTTCGCCGGGCAGAAACGCGCGTCCCTGCGCCGCCGTCACGCCGAGCAGCGGGAAAAAATCGGCGCTCACAAAACCGCCGATGACACGCCCCGGTTCGATCTGGCTGCCGGTGCGCCCCGTCAGGTTGACGCTCTGCGGCACGAAGGCCGCCAGTTGCGCGAACGACTGATTCTGTGCGCGCCAGTCCAGCAAATCGGGCCACGAGACATACGCGCGCGGATCGCTGCTCGTGCGCACAAAGACCGCGACCAGTTGTTCGGCGCGGTCATAAGGCAACGGACGCAGCAACGCCGCGTTGACTACGCTAAAGATTGCCGTGTTCGCGCCGATGCCCAGCGCCAGCGTGAGCACGGCAATCAAAGTGAAGCCAGGATTCTTCAGCAGCATTCGCGCCCCGTAGCGCAAGTCTTGCCAAAGGGTTTGCATAATTTCCTCTTTCGTTCGAGTTTGAATCATTCACACCGAAGCGCAATCATCGGATCCACCTTCGTCGCTCGCCGCGCCGGTATCCAGCAGGCCAGCAGCGCGACGAGCGCCAGCAACAACGCAATCACGACGAACGTCACTGGATCAGTCGCGCTCACGCCGAACAACAAACTCGCCATCAGGCCCGGCGACAGAGGCGGCGTAATGGTCAAAGGCACTAAGCTGACGGCTCCGCTGGATACGGAGTGATCCGGCTCAGTTGTGCTTTGGCGGCGGACTTTGCCAGAGCACATTTACGATCATCCACTTGCCGTCGAATTTAGCCAGATGGAAGTAATCGGTTCCCCACACGGCCACCAGCTTAGCGGTGGCAGTCTGATCCTGAACCTCGAAAATGGTGATTTCTTTCGGCGCGTCTTTCCGCAGCTTGCCTTCTTGGTTGTACGTTTTGGCGACCTCGACCAGCCGCTCGAAAGTCATTGCCGTGCCGGGGCGATAGGCGCTTTCGGCGGGCGGGCGGTAAAAGCCAAGCTTGGCCAATTTAGGGTGGACGCTGCGTTCGATGCGCGCGGGTTCGACGTTGTAAACGCCTTCGACGTAATCCAGCACGGCCAAACGCACGGCT
>JAYUCP010000251.1:0-31446 GCA_043740245.1 Acidobacteriota bacterium
GACGCGCTTGTCGGAAAGCTTGCGGTCGAGATGGATTTCCATGTTGCCTGTGCCTTTGAACTCTTCGAAGATCACGTCGTCCATGCGGCTGCCGGTTTCGACCAGCGCGGTGGCGATAATGGTGAGCGAGCCGCCTTCTTCGATGTTGCGCGCCGCGCCGAAGAACCGCTTCGGGCGTTGCAGCGCGTTCGAGTCCACACCGCCGGAGAGAATCTTGCCGGAGGGCGGCACGACGGCATTGTGGGCGCGTGCCAGACGCGTGATCGAATCGAGCAGGATGACTACGTCGCGTTTGTGTTCGACCAGGCGCTTGGCTTTTTCGATCACCATGTCGGCGACCTGCACGTGGCGCGTGGCCGGTTCATCGAAGGTGGATGAGATCACTTCGCCGTTGACCGAGCGCTGCATGTCTGTGACTTCTTCGGGGCGCTCGTCAATCAGCAAGACGATCAGCGTGACTTCGGGATGATTCTCGCTGATCGAATTGGCGATGGCTTGCAACAGCATCGTCTTGCCGGTGCGCGGCGGCGCGACGATCAGTGCGCGTTGGCCTTTGCCGATGGGCACAAACAAGTCGCAGACGCGGCCCGAGACATTCTCGTTGCTGGACTCCATCCGCAGTTGTTCGTTCGGATAGAGCGGCGTCAGGTTGTCGAAGAAAATCTTGTCGCGCGCGATGTCGGGCGGCTCGAAGTTGATCGCTTCGACCTTGATGAGCGCGAAGTAGCGTTCGCCCTCTTTCGGCGGGCGAATCTGCCCGGAGATAGTATCGCCCGTGCGCAGGTCGAATTTGCGAATCTGCGACGGGCTGACATAGATGTCGTCGGGGCCGGGCAGATAGTTGTATTCGGGCGCGCGCAGGAAGCCGAAGCCGTCGGGCAAGGTTTCGAGCACGCCTTCCGAAAAGATCAGGCCGGATTTCTCAGTCTGCGCTTGCAGGATTTTGAAGATCAATTCCTGTTTGCGCATGCCGGTGGCGCCGGGCACATCGAGTTCCTTGGCGATGCCGGTCAGCTTGGAGATGTTCATCTCCTTGAGATCGGCGATGTCTAAAAATTCTTTGCCGTCACCTGAATACTCTTCCTCGTCATAATCGAGAAAGTCGTCGGGCGATGTTTTGCTTTTCTCTGCCATAGCAGTACGGTCCTTCTTCATCATTGGCTTATTGTCGTGCGTCCTGCCTCCTGCCTGGCTTAGACCCGGGCGGTGCTGGCGGCGCTGAATTGAGAGTCCTGTCGGTCTCTAAGTTGGGGATGGTTCATAGAGAGCGCGTCCGGTTAGGGGAAGCGCCGGGAAGCGTTATGTACCGCTGCCGCAACCGGCAGGCGGTTCAAAAATGCAGAATGTGGTGAACGGGAATTTTCAGGCGACAAAAGCCGACGTTGCAGGGCCTTTGCCAGGGAGATTGCTGTTTACCTTAGTTCTCAAAAAATGCTCGCTCAAGTTCAATCCCGGCGTCCTGATGAGCGGTCATTTTCACTTTGAAGCGGGTTCACTTTGAAGCGGGAGTTTGAATCGGCACAGCGTGGAGCAAGAAAGGCTTTGTCGAAGGACTCAACCAACAAAGGAAATCGGGGAAAGTGGGTATCTGACCGGTCACCAAGTGGGATTATTACTTTGAAGAAAGACTGGAACGGATCGCATCCCAAAGCTGGTTGGCACCTTCACGAGTAACCGCAGAGTAGGGGATGATGCGTTCGACTTCCAGGATTTTCTTTGCGTGCTGTTGTGACGCCCGGCGCTCATTCGCGGAAAGCTTATCGTTTTTCGTTGAGACCACCAGATATGGAAGCCCAAAGTGTTGTAGCCAGGATTTCATCTGAAGGTCTAACGGGGAAGGCTCATGCCGAGCATCTACGATTAGGATAGATAGCACAAGCTGTTCGCGTTCCGCAAGGTATTTTTCAATCAATTGCCCCCAAGCTGCTCTATCCGTCTTGGAAACTTTGGCGTAGCCGTAGCCGGGCAAATCAACAAAATAGAACTGCTCTTCAATCAAAAAGAAGTTGATCGTCTGTGTGCGGCCTGGCGTCGAACTCGTGCGCGCCAGACCTTTGACGCCCAACAGGCTGTTCAACAAACTCGATTTGCCAACGTTCGAGCGTCCCATAAACGAGATCTCCTTGCGGTGATCTTTTAAGAAGGACGCGGGCGTGCTGGCGCTCGCAACAAACTTGGCGTTGACACTCTTCATCTTCAGCCCGTCAGCGAGCTTTCGGCCCCGCCAGTCACCAGCGTATTGGTCTGCCAGAGCGGAGCCGTAATGTCGGGTGTGCTGTCCAGGCCTATCATGGGACGCGGTATCGGCATACGTTCCAAGGCAATCTGCAACACTTCGTCCATCGTCTCGACCAGATTGACTTGCACAACTTGCAAGACGTCGGCGGGCACTTCGGCCAAATCTTTTTCGTTTTCCTTGGGCAGGATGATGGTCGTGATGCCGGCACGATGGGCGGCTAGCAATTTCTCTTTTACGCCGCCGATTGGCAGCACCTTGCCGCGCAGCGTGATTTCGCCGGTCATTGCGACTTCGCGGTGCACGGGGATGCGCGTGAAAACCGAGGCCATCGCGGTTGCCAGCGTAATGCCTGCCGAAGGGCCGTCTTTAGGAATCGCGCCTTCGGGCACGTGGATGTGCAAATCGTGGCTCTTGTGCATGTCGGCTGCGATGCCCAATTCGGCGGCGCGCGAACGGATGTAGGTGATCGCGGCTTGCGCCGATTCCTGCATCACGTCGCCGAGTTTGCCGGTCAGTGTGATTTTGCCGCTGCCTTCAACCAGCGTGGCTTCGACCTGCAAGACATCGCCGCCGACTTCGGTGACAGCCAGGCCGTTGACCAGGCCGATCTCGCTGCGTTCAGCCAGCGTCTGCGGGCGGAACTTGGTTGGGCCCAGCAGTTTCTTGGCCGCCGCTGTGTCAACGATGAAGCTGAAGGGCGCGCCAGTCGTGGCCGTTTCGTTTTCCTGCACGATGCGGCGCGCGACCTTGCGGCAGATCGAACCGATTTCGCGTTCCAGGCTGCGCACACCGGCTTCGCGCGTGTAGTACTCGATGATTGTCTTGAGGCCGTCGTCGCTGAATTCTAGTTGTTCCGGCTTCAGCCCATTGGCCTCTGATTGTTTGCGGATCAGATGACGCCGGGCGATTTCGCTCTTCTCGCGTTGCGTGTACCCGGCGAGGCGAATGATTTCCAGGCGATCTTGCAAGGCGGGCGGGATCGTGTGCAACACATTGGCCGTCGCAATGAACATCACCTGCGACAGGTCGTACTCGACATCCAAATAGTGATCGTGGAAGGTGTGGTTCTGTTCGGGGTCTAGCACTTCGAGCAGCGCCGCCGCCGGATCGCCGCGATAGTCCGAAGCAAGCTTGTCCACTTCATCAAGCAGCATCAGCGGGTTCACCGTGCCTGCTTTCTTCATCATCTGGATGATCTGGCCCGGCAGCGCGCCGATGTAGGTGCGGCGATGGCCGCGAATCTCGGCTTCATCGCGCACGCCGCCCAACGCCAGCCGCACAAAGTTGCGCCCGGTTGCCTTGGCAATCGAACGGCCCAGCGAAGTCTTGCCCACGCCCGGCGCGCCCACGAAACAAAGGATCGAACCTTTCGGTTTCTCGACCAATTGACGCACGGCCAGGTATTCGAGGATGCGCTCCTTGATTTTGTCGAGGCCGTAATGATCGGCGTCGAGCACTTCGTGCGCGTGGTTGATGTCGCGGATTTCTTCGCTGCGTTTTTGCCAGGGCACACCGATCAGCCAGTCCACGTAATTGCGCGAGACCGTCGTTTCGGCGGACATCGGCGGCATCTGTTCGAGCTTCTTCAACTCACTGAGCGCGCGCTCCAGCGCCTCTTCGGTCATGCCGGCTTCTTCGATCTTGAGCTTTAGTTCGTCGAACTCGGCGCGTTCGTCCTTGCGGCCCAGTTCTTTGTGGATGGCTTTGATCTTTTCGTTCAGATAGTACTCGCGCTGCTGCTTCTCCATTTGGCGCTTGACGCGCGTTTGGATGGTGCGGTCAATGCTGGTCTTTTCGAGTTCGACTTCGAGGATTTCGATCATCCGCAACAGGCGTTCGTGCGTCGAGTAAGTTTCGAGCAGACTTTGTTTGTCTTCAATCGGCAGCTTGAGTTTGTCGGCCAGATGATCCACCAGATGGCCCGGATCGGCGATGCGCAGCGCCGCCTGCACCTGTTCGAGGTTCGTGTCCTGCGCTTGTTTGAGGTATTGCTCGACCAGCCCGGCGATGCGCGTCAGCAAGGGTGCGACGCGGCGCGGGTTTTCGGCTACGACGGGCGCGCGGCGCAGCGTGGCGTAATACAAACCGTCGCGCTCTTCCACGCGTATGACGCGGGCGCGTTCGCGGCCTTCGACCAAGACCTTGATCGTGGCTTCATCCGGTTTGCGCAAGCTGTTGGCGATGTAAGCCAGCGTGCCGACCTGATAAATCTGCGTGGCGTCGGGTTCTTCGACGGTGGCGTCGTGTTGTGTCGCCAGGAAGATGATCCGGCTGCCGGTCATGGCTTCTTCCAGCGCGCGCACCGACGAAAGGCGACCGATGACGAAGGCCGCTTTGGTGTAGGGGAAGACGACCACGTCGCGGATCGGCACCATCGGGTAACGGACAATATCGCTGGGCGGACCGTCGTGAAACTCTTGCATCGTTGCTTAACCTCAAAGGGACAAAACGGAAATCAGCACGGGCACAACCTTGTAGCCACGCCGGAAAACGGATTGTGGATAGCCGGGAGAAAATGCCGCCGTCATTCAAACAGCCAGCGTCGCAATGGTTGGGTAATACTCTACCTGGGCAATCTGACTTCAGCGGGCGGATCATTGCGCATCTGCCAGACCTGAGCCTGTGTGGCAGCCGTAACACTCGCATACTCTTCCACCTCCTGTCGCAGTTCGCGGAGGTGATCGAGAACCGGCTCAGCCATGACGCGGAAGCGTTCCGCGTTTAGTGGCAACACGTCGCGTTTGAGGGCGGCCAGCGCCGCTTCCAGGTCAGTAATCGCCAGACACGTTTGGCTTAGTTGCTTATCGTTCTCGATCATAGTTCGATCCTCAGCACCCCCTTACGCTCCTGACTGGTGTATTGGTCAGGGTCACTCAGCTTGACGCGGGAGAAAAAAGCCAGGTAACGCTGATAGGCTTCGCTGCCATCCGCAGCGGGTAACACATCGAAGCCATACAATTTTCTGACCATCGGTTTTGACTGAACGTTGTATTCCAGCGGGCGCATTTCCTCTGTTAAATCAAAGTCAGGCCGGAGCGCCACAATCAAATCAATATCGCCGGGTTCCGCTTTGGCCGTGACATAGCTGCCGTCAATCACAATGGCCGAGACAACGCCGGAACTTCGGGCAGCTTGAAGGTATCGCACCAGCCGTTCGGTCAATTGTGGCCGCCGGTCTGAACGGCGAAATTGCCCGAATGCCACTTTAACTTCTGCCAGTGTGCAAAAGTGCAGTCCTGCGGGAAGGACGCCATCCTGTAATTCCGGGATCACTGATCCTCTCCCTTTGGCTAATTCAAAACTCGCCCTGCTTAACTCGCCTTCTCTAACGGGAAGACCGCATGCCGGTTCTCAACCATTTCTGCCGTCACAAGGAACTCTTTGATCTTCTTCTGGCTTGGCAGTGTGTACATTGCCTCTAGCATCAACTCTTCCAGAATCATGCGCAGCCCGCGCGCGCCTACTTTGCGTTCGCAGGCCTGCCGCGCAATCGCGTGCAGCGCATCATCGGTGAAGCGCAGCTTGATGCTATCCCATTCAAACTGGCGTTGGTACTGTTTGGTCAGCGCGTTCTTGGGCTGCGTCAGAATCTCGATCATCGCCCGTTCATCAAGTTCGTGCAGCGTCCCGGCCACCGGCAGACGGCCCACGAATTCAGGGATCAGGCCGTACCTGATCAAATCTTCCGGCTGCACCTGTTGCAGCAGGTCGTTGGCCGAGCGCGCCTGTTTGAGCGCGCGTATGTTCGCGCCGAAGCCCATCCCCTTTTGGCCGATGCGCTTTTGAATCACTTTATCCAGGCCGACAAACGCGCCGCCGCAGATGAACAGAATGTTGGTCGTGTCTACGAGATAAAACTCTTGATGTGGATGCTTGCGGCCACCCTGGGGCGGGACGTTGGCGACGGTACCTTCCAGGATTTTCAGCAGCGCCTGTTGGACGCCTTCGCCCGACACATCGCGCGTGATCGAGGGGTTCTCGTCCTTGCGGCAAATCTTGTCAATCTCGTCAATGTAGATGATGCCTTGCTGCGCGCGTTCGACATCGCCGTTGGCCGCTTGCAGCAACTTCAGGATGATGTTCTCGACGTCTTCGCCAACGTAACCAGCTTCAGTTAGCGTGGTGGCGTCAACGATGGTGAAGGGCACTTTGAGCATGCGCGCCAGCGTTTGCGCCAGCAGCGTCTTGCCCGTGCCGGTGGGGCCGATCAGCAGGATGTTGGACTTTTGAATCTCGACATCGCCGCGCCGCTTCATCATCTCGATGCGTTTGTAGTGCTGGTAAACGGCGACAGCGAGTTTCTTTTTGGTGTCATCCTGACCGATGACGTATTCGTCGAGGAAATCTTTGATCTCGGCGGGCTTGGGCAGCGGCGGACGCGCGGCGGCGGCTTCCTGTTGCGCGTCATCGCTGATGATCTCGATGCAGATGTCTATGCACTCATTGCAAATGTAAACGGTCGGCCCCGCGATCAGCTTCTTGACCTCGTTCTGGCTCTTACCACAGAAGCTGCAACGTAAGGTGTCTTCGCCTCGTCTCATCACCGGGTGGCCTCCATTGGGAAAAATGCCGGGAAAATTGCGTTTGTCATTGAGTACCTTTACTGCACCGCGTCCGCTGCGCGTATTTGGTTTGCGGCGCGCATCATAAACAAGGGCTTAAGCCGCGCGCAAGCTTTAGTTGCGGCAGGCTATTCGCCAAAGAGCAGTCCTGATTTCAAAACTTCGCAAGCGCGTATGCACTTTTCGCAGATTTGCGCTTCTGCACCAGGGAACAGCCGTTCCCCTTGCGGACTATGCCGGTCGTGAATGTTGAAGCTGCACGCCCCGGTCGCCACCTGTTCATCGCCGAGCAGCCGTTTATACCAAGGGCGCTTTAGCGAAGGCGTTTTTACGCCTTGCTCGCGATATTCCTCCAGCAATTGCAGGCAAACCTCGACGCATTCGTCGCAAATATATCCCGCACGCCCTTCGAATAACCGCTCCACTTCACCTTCACCTAGTCCACAAAAGGAGCAACGCAGTCCCGGCTGTAACAACGGCGAAGCGACCGCTGATTCCGGCACCGGTTCCGTCATCACATCCAGGTCGAGCGTGGGGTAGGAATTCTGCATAACCCGAAAAGTGAAAAGCGGGGCAGTCCTTTGTCCAACTTGCCCCGCTACCAACTACTCGCGGTGTGCGATCACCAGATCAATCAAGCCGTATTCTTTCGCTTGTTCGGCGCTCATGATGCGGTCGCGGTCAACATCTTTCTCGATTTGTTCGATGGCCCTGCCGGTATGGTTGCCGAGAATGCCGTTGAGCCGTTCGCGCATGCGCAAAATCTCTTTCGCCGCGATGTCAATGTCGGTGGCCTGGCCGCCGATGCCGCCCGCGTGCGGCTGATGGATCAGGATGCGCGAATTGGGCAGCGCGAACCGGCGTCCCGGCGTCCCGGCGGCCAGTAACACCGCCGCCATCGAAGCGCATTGCCCGATGCAGAAAGTAGTCACCGGATTCTTGACGAACTGCATGGTGTCGTAAATCGCCAGCCCTGAGGTCACCGCGCCGCCGGGCGAATTGATGTACAGCGAAATTTCCCGATCCGGGTCTTCCGATTCGAGGAAGAGCATCTGCGCGACGATCAGGTTGGAAACCATGTCGTCAATCGGCGTTCCCAGAAAGATGATGTTGTCTTTGAGCAGCCGCGAAAAGATGTCCGTGATGCGTTCACCGCGCGAGGTTTGCTCTACTACATAAGGCACGTAAGCTTGCGAATTGATCATAACTGCTTTTTGAACCTATTCGGGGAATGCCGGTCAGCCGCAAAAAAGTGCTGGCCGGTATGTTGTGGCCGGTTTGGTAAATGATTACTTGCGTTGAGTCGCGCATAGTCGGCGCTGACCCAATCAAGCCTGCTCTGCCGGTTGATTTTCAGTTGCGGGAGCCGCCGCTGCCTGTTTTGCTTGCGCCTCGGCGGCGAGTTGTGCGGCGCTGACTTCTTCGACCGTAATCTCTGCGTGGTTGATAATCACGTCAACCGCCTTCCCATAGCGCAACCGGTTTTCGATACTAGGAAGCCCATCTTCCTTTGTCAAGCGGGCCTTTAGTTGCTGTGGCAACTGCTTCATGCCATAGGCCATTTGCGCGATTTCACGGTCAATTTCGTCGCTCGTGACGTGCACTTTCTCGGCGCTGCCGATCCGTCCGATCACCAACGCCGCACGCACATCGCGCACAGCCATCAAACGCGCCTCGCCAAAGCGCTCTTCCCAATTGATGGTTTGGGCGACTTCCTTGGGCAAGCCGCTTTGGGCCAGTTGGTAAGCGAAATTCTGCATGCGGCTCTGCGCCTGCTGTTCGACCAGCACATCGGGTACCTGAAACTCATAGGAGTCGAGCACTTTCTCCACCAATTCGTCGCGCAGGCGGACATCGGCCTCGCGTTCGGCGGATTTCGTCAAGTCCTCACGCACACGCTCGCGCAGTTGCTCCAGCGTCTCGAATTCCTGGCCGAATTGCTGCGCGAATTCGTCATTCAATTCCGGCAGCTCTTTTTGCCGCACGGCGACGACGGTGGCGGTGAAATCGAGCGTCTTGCCCGCCAGTCCTTGCGAAGTGAAATCTTCGGGATAGGCCACGCGGAACTCGCGCACATCACCATCTTTGACGTTGAGCAGGTGTTCATTGAATTCCGGCTGTACGCCTTCCGCGCCCAATTCGATCTGCACGTCATTGGCTTTCAAGTCTTCCTCTGGCGGTGCGCTTTCGGCCACCACGTACTTGCCAGTCAGATTGACCGAGACGAAATCACCGGTTTGCGCGGGGCGGTCTTCCACGGTCACGAACTCCGCCGAATTCTCGCGCCAGCGTTCGATGATCTTTTCGATGTCTTCATCGGTCACCTGACGCACGCGCTTGGTAGCCTTGAGGCTTTTGTATTCTTGCAACTCGAAATTCGGGATCACTTCGACGCTGACCTTGAAACTCAGCGGGCTGTCTTCCGCAAACGTGAGATCGGTAATCTGAGGCTCGCCCACGACATTCAACTTGTGATCTTCCAGCGCGTGGCCCAGCGCGTGCGGCAATAAGCGCGACAACACTTCTTCTTTGACATCTTTGGCAAAGCGTTGCTTGACCATGTGGCGCGGAATTTTGCCTTGGCGGAAACCCGGCACCCGCGCCTGGCGCGCATAGGCTTCGTAGGTTTTCTCGAATTCGGCCTTGACCTCGGCGGCATCTATTTCAATGGTGAGGTCTTTCTTGACCTCCGAAACATCCACTAGGGCGACTTGTGCTTTCAACGTTCGATACCTTTCTTCAACAATTATTCAAACGCGGTAAACGCCCGCGCAGGGCTTGCGGCGCAGCTTCTGCCAATCATTCAGATTGGCTTGCGGCAGACCGGATTGCAGGCTTGGAAATAGTGGGCGGCCAAGTTGATGAGTCGCGGCGTTTTCATAGGTGAATGCGAAAGGGGGGACTCGAACCCCCACGCCTTGCGGGCACTAGATCCTAAGTCTAGCGCGTCTACCAGTTCCGCCACTTTCGCGTGATGTTAAGCGAAGCCGCAGCCTAACAAATTTACGAAAGCCGCGCAACCAAGCCTCAAAATGCGCTGCAACGAGCTTGAGGCCGCGTTTTGGCCTGATTTGACAGGCCCGCGCGAGAACGCTAAATATGCCCGCAAGATTTAATAGGAGTTAAACCATGACTTTTCTGGAACGCATCAACCAAGACATCACTGCCGCAATGAAGGCCAAAGAGGCCGAGCGGCTCTCGACCTTGCGCATGGTCAAAACCGCGCTCAAAAACAAAGAGATTGACAAGATGGCCGCGCTCACCGACGACGAGGCGCTCAAAATTCTGCAATCGCTGGTCAAACAACGCCGCGACAGCGTTGAGCAGTACACGCAAGGCGGCCGCCCCGAACTCGCCGCGAAAGAAGCCGCTGAGATCAAAATGATCGAAGCTTACCTGCCTGCCGCGCTCGACGAAGCCGCCATCGCTGGCATTGTCGAAGCCACCATTGCCGAACTCGGCGCAACTTCAGCGAAAGAAATGGGGCAGGTGATGAAAGCCGTGATGGTCAAGCTCGCGGGCCAAACGGTGGACGGGAAAGTCGTCAGCCAACTTGTCAAAGCGCGGCTGGGCGCATAGGGATTCTTGAGGAACAAACAATTTTTCAGGTTCGTAAGGCTCGCTGTGTTGAAAAGGCCGCCAGCAGGGGCCTTCAGCAACTTGAAAACAAATCTTAAGGAGTTGTGCATTATGTTTGGAACACTGTTGTGGTTGGCCTGCGCAATTTTGGACATCTTTGCCATCAACGATGTCATAAATTCAGCGCGCGATTGGGCGACCAAAGTCGTGCTGATTGCCATCATTCTGCTCGTGCCCTTTATCGGCGCGGGTCTTTATCTGTTTGCGTTTCGCGACAAAGGCTTTTCGTCATAAGCCGGCGCGCGGCGCATTCGTTACTTGCTTTGCTGACGCGGCGTGGCGTTGTGCCGCAACACTGCGCCGGGACGGGCGCTGGTCACCTGACCATTCTCGACAACCGGCACGCCATTGACGATGACGAACTGGATGCCGACTGGCTCAGTCAGCGGCTTCGTCATTGTTGATTGATCCGACACCTTGCTCGCATCGAACACGACGACATCGGCTTTCATCCCCACTTTGAGCAAGCCGCGCTCACGCAGCCCCAGCCGCCACGCAGGATACGCGCTCATCTTGCGCACGGCTTCTTCCAGCTTCAACCATTTCCATTCGCGCACATAACGCCCCAACACGCGTGGGAACGTGCCCGCGCCGCGCGGATGCCGGTTCGCGATCCCGCCGTCGCTGGCAACCATCACCCAAGGCTGTTGATAAAACGTGCGAATGTCAGGCTCGATCATAGATTTGCAAACCACACTCGCGCCGCCGTCCTTGACGATTTGCATGTAAACCTCGACGGCAGTCTGATTGTTGGCGCGCGCAATCTCGTCGAGCGACTTGCCTTCATAGGCACGATGCGCGGTGCAATTCGTCACCAGCACATTCCCGCCGCCACCCACATCCTCCAAGCCTTTTTTCACTATTGCCGGATCATCATGCTTTCGACTCGGCACCAGCACCGTGATCGTCGAAGCCCAGGCGTCATACGGATAACAATCAGCCGTGACATCCAAACCAGTGCGCCGCGCCGCTTCGATCAAGGCGACAGCTTCGCGCGCTTTGCCCCACACCCCAACGGTGCCGAGCTTGATGTGCGAAATCTGCACCGGCAAGCCGCCCTCGCGGCCAATGCGAATGGCTTCTTTGAAGGCGTTCATTGCGTCATCGGCTTCGTCGCGCACGTGGCTCATATAAATGCCGCCGTATTTGGCGGCCACACGCGCCAGCGCGATCACCTCTTCGGTAGTGCTGGGATGACCGATGTCGTATTCCAAGCCGGTCGAAAGCCCCACCGCGCCTTCGCGCATCGCTTGCTCAACCAACTCGCACATACGCGCAATCTCGCGTTCAGTCGCCGCGCGCTTGTAATCCTGCCCCAGCACTTGCTGCCGCACGGTCGCGTGGCCGATGAACGCCAGCACGTTGACCGCAGTGTGTTGCTGTTCCAGCTTGCTCAAATACTCCGCCAGCGGATATGGCGAGCCGCCATCCGGCCCGACGGCGAGTGTGGTGATGCCTTGCAGCACTTGGCTGCGTGCGGTGGGCTCGGTCAGCAGGCCTCGTTCGGAATGGTTGTGCACGTCAACGAAACCTGGCGCGACGATCAGCCCGCGCGCGTCAATCACACGTTCGCCAGCTTGCGGTTTCAGTTTGCCAATTGCGCTGATTTGATCGCCGACGATACGCACGTCGGCTTGCCGCCCACGCGCGCCAGTGCCGTCAATTACGATGCCGCCAGCGAGCAAGAGCGACGAAGCCGGATTATTTTGCGGCGTTGCTGAAACTGCGCAACAAACAACTACGAGCCAAGACGCGACGAACTTTTTCACGCTGCCTCCGCTGACAACGGCAGTGCTGCACTGTCCACAGCACCGCTGTTGAGATTCGCTTTGATTGGGTTTTTGCTTACTGGCCTTGCAGCTTGCGCGCCGCCGCATTCACCTGAGCAGCCATGCCGTCCAGTGTTTGGCTGACGACCTTGACCTGTTCGTTGGCCTCGGCCCAATTCTTTTGCTCCAACGCCTCGCGCACACCGGGCAAGGTCTTTACGCCATAGCCGGTGTAAAAGCCCGGCGCATAAATCTGGTGCTTGAACCATTCACGCCGCGGCAGCCCCGCGTCAGACAAAAGTTTGCGCTCTGACTGATAGAGCAGCGCATTCAGCGCCTTCAACTCAGGCGTTGAAAGTGTCGCGTTGTTGCTTGGCCTGTTGCGCACTGCGCGGTCATAGCTATCCGCCGCTATGCGCAACTGATTGGCAGCCTTGCGCAACGGCGCGAGATCAACGTTCTGCTTTGGCAGCTTCGCCAACTCATCAATATAACCGCTGATCGTCTCAGCCAAATTGGTGAACTCGAACGGCAGCACTTGCGCATCCGCCAACCGCAGGGTTGCCGTGCCAGCGGCTTGCACGAGCGTGCGGCCGTATTCAAACGTGCCATCCGAGAATTTCAGATACCAGGCGATGGAATCATAGATCGAGTGATAGACACCGCCGCCGCCATCGCCGCCGAAGCCCACGTTGAGCGAAGCGATGCCGAGGTGATCAATAAACGCCGTGTAATCGGAACCTGAACCAAGCGCGCCAATGCGCAAATCCGCGCGATTGCCCGGTTCGTTGCCTTCCTCTTCGCCGCGCGGCTGCTCCATGCGGCGCGCTTGCATCAGCTCCCACAGCGACTTCTTTTGTTTCGGATCGTTGACCGTGCGAGCCACGTCGTTGACGAAATGCTCAAGCGAATGCGAGCCGCCTGCGCGGAATAGGCCTTTGCCCGTGCTGTCGCTGTTGATGTATACGACCGCTTTTTGCCGCAATTCTTCGGCATGCTGCTCGACCCATTCGGTCGAACCCAACAAGCCTTGCTCTTCACCATCCCACGCGCAAAAGAGAATGGTGCGTTGCGGACGCCAACCCTGTTTGAGCAATTCGCCAAAGGCCCGCGCTTCTTCCAACACCGCCGCCATTCCGCTTACCGGATCAGACGCGCCGTTGACCCAGGCGTCATGATGGTTGCCGCGAATGATCCATTCATCAGGAAAGGTGCTGCCTTCGATCTTCGCAATCACGTCGTAAAGCGTCACCAGCTTCCAATCGAAGCTGGCTTTTAGATGCACCGTCGCGGGGCCAGGGCCCGTGTGATAAGTGACCGGCAAAGCCCCGCGCCAGTTGTCGGGCACAACCTGCCCGCTCAAATTTTTCAGCAGCGGCAGCGCATCGCCATACGAAATCGGCAAGACAGGAATTTTCAAAATCGTCTTGGCTTCTTCACGCGTCAGCCGTTTGGCGTCTTTGGTCGCGCCAATGCCCGGTGTCAGCGGATCGCCCGGATGAATCGGCATATCCATCACGCTGCCGCGTTGCGCGCCGAATTCAGGCCGCCACGGCCCTTTTGGATAAACATCGCCCTGATAGTAGCCGTCATCTTTCGGATCGGAATAAATCAAACAACCCACCGCGCCGTGCTCATATGCAACTTTTGGTTTGATGCCGCGCCAACTGCCGCCGTAACGCGCAATCACGATCTTGCCTTTTACGTCCACGCCGAGCTTCGCCAGTACTTCGTAATCGGCGGGCACGCCGAAGTTCACATAGACCAACTGCGCGGTGACATCGCCTTCGCCTGAGTAGGCGTTGTAGACAGGCAATTGATTTTCATCACTTGAATCGGCGTCTTCACTCAACACCGGCTCTTTCAATTTGGCGACGTATTTTTCCGGCGCAGTCAACTCGACCACACGCTCTTTCGGAGTAGGGAAGAGCACGTCGTATTCTTCCAATTTCGCTTGCAAGCCCCATGAAATCAGGTGATCGCGCATCCACTCGGCATTGCGTTTGTCGGCGGGCGAACTCAAGTGATGCGGCTCAGCCGCCAGCACGCGCATGTAATCGCGCAAGTTTTCTGCTTTCGGCAACGCGCGCAATTTCTCTTCCCAATCAACCTTGCTGTTGGTTTGCGCAAGGTTATTGGCGCGCGCGTCGCGCTTGCGTGCATTGGCAGTGAAAGCGGGTGAAAACGTCTGGAGTGCCAGTAAATACAGGGCGATCGTGGCGGTCAAGCGAATCAGGCGGCGGTTGCGCATGCGTTCTCCTTTGAGTGATTGATGTGTTGAGACTGCTGAAACTTCGATGAAAATTTGTGCACGGCGATTATCGTATGAGTTGTGATCGCAAACAAATGTTGTGTTGCTGATTTTGCGCGCCAGCAAAAATGAATTTACCAGTGATTGCTGAAAGGTGCATGGATATTGGCGATTTAGCGTTTTTCAAATTGCGCGACGTTGCGCGCGCGCATGTTGATGCGGCGCATGCATTGTCATCAACAAACTTTTTTCTTGACACATATGATTGAACGAGTTTATAAGCACATCTAGTGTGTTAATCGCTCTAGGCCACAAGAGATACTTCAACACATCATCTTGTGGTCAGGCTATTCAGAGAGAAAGGAGATAAACGCCATGGCAGCAAAGAAAGCAGCTAAGAAGGCTCCGGCGAAGAAAGCCGCCAAGCCCGCGAAGAAAGCCGCGAAGAAGGCTGGCAAGAAGTAAAGCTACTTCATACCAGGCTGAGTTGGGGAGACCCAATTCATTGTTCAGAAAAATAACGATGGGGGTGAGCAATCACCCCCATTTTATTGCCTAAAATCAGCACGCAGCCGCAACACCAAACCATGATCAAAGAAACCAAGCTTTACAGCGCCGCCTTGTTGCTGGGCGTTGTCGTGTTGCTCGCGGGCCTGGGCTTTCATTCGTGGAAGCTGTTTGCCGTGGGCGCGTTGGTGGCGGGCGCGGGCGGCTGGTTTGGCATGCTTGCAACGCTGAAGAAGAATTCTTGAATTCACGCACTTTGTAGCGAGGTTTTGTTTGAGCACGCTCTATCTCATTCGTCACGGACAAGCAGGCCCGCGTGACAATTACGATGTGTTGTCGGAACTGGGCCAACAACAAGCCCAGCACCTGGGCGGTTATTGGGCGGCGCAAGCAATCGCGTTGGAGGCTGTTTACACGGGTAACTTGCACAGGCAACAACAAACAGCGCAAATCTTCAGCACGAGTTTGCAAGCGCACAGCCAATCAACTTTCACAACCCAAGCAGAGATTGTCGTAGATGAGCGTTGGCGCGAATTCAGTTTGGCGACCGTCTATCGCGGCTTGGCAGCGCAGCTATGCGCAGACGATGCATCCTTTGCGGCAGATTTTGCCGAGATGCAAACGTTGTTGTTGACCGAACCGAATACGACGCGCGCGGCGGTTGGGCGTTGTGATCGCGCGGTGATTCAAGCGTGGATGGAAAATCGTTACCCGGAGTATGAAGGCGAAAGCTGGCTAACATTTCGCCGCCGTGTTGAAAGCAGCTTGCCGGAACTGCTTGAACGGAAAGAAAAGCAGATTGCGATCTTTACTTCCGCCACGCCTATCGCGATTTGGACAGGGCTGGCGCTGGGACTGACGGATGCCAAAATCCTCAGCTTGATGGGCGTGCTTTATAACGCTGGCATCACGACCTTCAAATTGCACGCGGGTGAATTGCGCTTGCTGAGTTTTAACAACACCCCGCATTTGGCTGATCCGGCAATGCGAACGTTTCGCTAAAGCCGTCATCGAGGCAAAGAAAAAGGGATGCGCAACACGCATCCCTTTTTCTTTGATACACCCGCCGCGATTCGAACGCGGGACCTTCAGCTCCGGAGGCTGACGCTCTATCCAGCTGAGCTACGGGTGCCGAAACCGCTGGTGAACATACAACAGGCCCAACACTCGGTCAACCGCTCACTCAGCGCGCTTGCCGCCGAATAGCAGGCGATACGCGCCCAGCAAGATCAACGCGCCGATGATGGCCATCGGCCACTGCGCAATATACGTGGGATTGCTGAAGAACATGCGCCCGATGAAGGTGCCAATCAGCGCGCCGATCATGCCGATGATCGCGGTGCCGACGATCCCGCCGGGGTCTTTGCCCGGCATAATTAATTTGGCAATTGCGCCGACGATCAATCCCGTCAGCATCATTCCCAACAGACTCGACAGACCCGTCATAGTAGTTTCCTCCGTTCGTTAGGCATCTGCGCCATGACACTTTTTATATTTCTTGCCCGAACCGCAAGGACAAGCGTCGTTGCGTCCGACCTTTGGATGATCGCTCACCACCGTGCGCGGCTTGCCTGCATCTTCACCAGCCGCAGCGGCGCCCGCATTGGCTTTGGTGAAGGTCATCTGTCCACGGCGCTGACGGCGTTGCAAACGCTCTTCGGGCGGCTGTTCGACCGTCACTTGCAAGTGGTAGAGCATGCGCACCGTCTCGACGTCTATGCGATAGAGCATCTGCTCGAACATCTCGAAGGATTGCTTCTTGTATTCGACCAGCGGGTCTTTTTGCGCGTAGCCGACCTGATTGACCCATTCTTTCAAATGGTCAATCGCCATCAAGTGATCTTTCCACTGCGCGTCAACGATGTTCAGGCGGATGATGCGTTCGTAATAGCGCATCGCCTCAGGCCCGACGAGTTGCTCTTTCTCGGCGTAATCTTTTTGGAGTTGTTCCCAGATGGCCTGGCGAATCTCAGCGCGTTCCAGCTTGTCCAAAATGATGCGCGCTTCGTCCACGTCGAGGCCGAATTCAAATTGCACCTGCACCTTGAAGCCCTGGAAGTTCCATTCGTCGGGCGCGACGTCCAGGCTCATGAACTGGTCGAGCAAATCGTCGAGCACCTCGCCCGCGATCTCTTGCAATTCGCCGCGATGGTCGGGCTGTTCCAGCAACTCGCGGCGCAGACTGTAAATCGTCTCGCGCTGCTTGTTCATCACGTCGTCGTATTCGAGCAGGTGTTTGCGGATCGTGTAGTTGTGCGCTTCGACGTTCTTTTGCGCGGCCTCGATGCGCTTGCTGACCATCTTCGATTCGATGGCGACGCCTTTTTCCATGCCCAGCCGCTGCATGATGGCCTTCACACGGTCGCCCGCAAAAATGCGCATCAGATCGTCTTCCAGCGAGAGGAAGAAGCGCGAAGAGCCGGGGTCGCCCTGGCGGCCCGAACGTCCGCGCAACTGGTTGTCAATGCGGCGCGATTCGTGGCGCTCGGTGCCCAGGATGTGCAGGCCGCCCAGCCTGACCACTTCCTCGTGCTCCGCTTCGATACTCGGTTTGACCTGTTCGATGGCCGATTCAAGCTGTTCGGGCGTCGCTTCGTCAGGATTGACTTCTTGCCGCTTGAGCAATTCGCGGCCCAGATATTCGGCATTGCCACCGAGCAGGATGTCGGTGCCGCGTCCGGCCATGTTCGTGGCGATCGTGACTGCGCATTTGCGTCCGGCCTGCGCGACGATTTCAGCTTCGCGCCCGGCGTTCTCAGGCTTGGCGTTCAGCACGTTGTGCTTGATGCCGTGCACGCGCAAGCTATTTGAAATCACTTCGGAGTTCTCGACCGAAACAGTACCTACCAAGATCGGCTGGCCCTTTTCGTTTAGTTCCTTGATCTCTTCGACAACGGCTTCCCATTTTTCAGGCAGCGTGCGGTAGATGATATCGGAGTTATCAATGCGCACCATCGGGCGATGCGTCGGAATCAGCGCGACATCCAGGTTGTAAATCTTGGCGAATTCCACCGACTCGGTTTCGGCGGTGCCGGTCATGCCGGCCAGCTTCTGATACATCCTGAAATAGTTTTGCAGCGTGACCGTCGCCAGCGTATGCGTCTCGCGCTCGATCTTGACGCCCTCTTTCGCTTCGACCGCCTGATGCAAGCCGTCCGACCAGCGGCGGCCCGTCATAATGCGCCCGGTGAATTCGTCCACGATCACCACGCCTTCGTCATTGACGATGTAATTCTTGTCGCGGTGATACAGCGTATGTGCAACCAGCGCCTGATTCAGGCAATGCAGCATCTCCATATTCGACGGGTCGAACAGGTTGCCGTAGCCGAGCATGCGCTCGGATTTTTCGATGCCCGGCTCAGTCAGCGTTGCGCGATGCTGCTTCTCGTCCACCTGATAATCCACCTCGGGCGTCAGCTTCGGGATCACCGCGTCGGCTTCGTAGTATTTGGTGGTTGTGTCGTCCGCTCCGCCGGAGATGATGAGCGGGGTGCGCGCTTCGTCAATCAGGATCGAATCCACTTCGTCCACGATGCCGAAATAATGGCCGCGCTGCACACAGGTCGCCACATCGAACTTCATATTGTCGCGCAGGTAATCAAAGCCGAATTCGTTATTCGTGCCGTAAGTGATGTCGCACTTGTAAGCTTCCTGCCGCTCGAAATCGTCGAGGTCGTTTTGGATGATGCCGACCGTCATGCCGAGGAACTTATAAATCTTGCCCATCCATTCGGCGTCGCGCCGCGCCAGATAATCGTTGACCGTCACGACGTGCACGCCCTTGCCCAGCAGCGCGTTCAAATAGACCGGCAACGTCGCCACCAGCGTTTTACCTTCACCGGTGCGCATCTCTGAAATCATCCCGCGATGCAAAACCATGCCGCCGATCATCTGCACGTCGAAATGGCGCATCCCGGTCGAACGCCACGACGCTTCGCGCACACAGGCGAAAGCCTCCGGCAAAATCTCTTCCAACGCCTCCTGCTCCACCAGCTTGCGCGCCTCTTTCTCCAACTCTTCGGAGCCTTCCAGCTTGCGCGCCAGATGCTCGCGGAATTCGACGGTCTTGGCGCGCAACGCTTCGTCAGAGAGCGGTTTGATCTGCGCTTCGAACGCATTGATCTGGCCGACGATGGGCCAGAGCTTTTTCAACAAGCGTTCATTGGCGGAACCGAAAATTTTGGTCAGGACTTTTTCTACGGCGTTCATGGCTACTGCTTTTGCGACCTCAAGGTTGGTGACATATCAGGATGTGCTTGCGACAAAAGCGTCGCAAAACGAAGCGGGATTCTAGTGGACGGTCTCACGGAGCGTCAAGAAGCCCCAATTTGAGCGAAGACACGCGCCAGTGACTCATTTCAAACACAGCCGTTTGACGTTGAGCCAGTGCCTCCGGCGTGACAAAAGCCCGTGAATCCGAGTACTCTTTGCTTGCGTTTGTGCTAGCACGTTGAATGTAAAAAAGGTGATTTTGCGGCATGACTGAAAAAGTCGTAGGCATACAACCAACTATCCTGAAATGGGCGCGTGAGTCGCAAGGCTATTCAATTCAGGATGTCGCTTCGCACTTAAAACGGGATACAGCCGAGGTGCGGGACTGGGAAGCTGGTGTTTCTGCGCCGACTTACGCACAGTTAGAAAAGCTGGCCTACAAGCTTTATAAGCGTCCATTGGCAGTTTTCTTTTTGCCACAGCCTCCTGCTGAGCCAAATCTGAAACAGAAGTTTCGTACTTTGCCGGAGTTCGAGCTTGAAAATTTAGCAGCAGACACCCGCTATCAACTTCGACTCGCGCAAGCGTTGCAATTGTCGCTCGCGGAATTGAATGATGGCCGCAATCCGAGCGAACGAAAAATCTTCAGGGACAGAAGCCTCACCGTTGACCCCGACTTGCGTGGACAAACCGCAATGGTGCGCGAGTACCTCGGTATACCAGTCCAAGTTCAGGCGGCCTGGCAGTCTAACGAGGAGGCGCTCAAAGCTTGGCGCAACGCCGTTGAAGAAGCAGGCGTCTTTGTTTTCAAACAAGCGTTTAAGCAGAAAGCAATTTCAGGGTTTTGTCTGCTAGACGCTGAGTTTCCAATCATCTTCATCAACAATAGCACCAGCAAGACACGGCAGATCTTCAGTCTGTTTCACGAACTTGGGCATCTCTTGTTGCATGTGGATGGTATTTCCAAGTTCGACCCTGGCTACATTGATAAGTTGCCGCAAAAGGAAAAACGCAGCGAGAAGTTCTGCAATGCTTTTGCCGCCGAGCTATTGTTGCCTTCCGCCGATTTCGACCGGCAGGTTCATGTTGGGTTGCGCATGACAGACGAAGCCATCAGGAACTTAGCCAGCCGCTACCGCGTGAGCCGGGAGGTTGTGTTGCGCCGCTTACTCGATAAACAGTTTGTATCCAAAGCGTTTTACCAAGCGAAGGTAAAAGATTGGGCGGCTGGGGCTGATCTGGAAAAGGAAGGGTCGGGCGGTAACTACTACGCAACACAGGCGACCTATCTTGGCGAACGCTATCTGCAACTCGTTTTTGGCAAGCACTATCAAGGCAAGCTCAGTCTCGAACAGGTCGCGGACTATCTTGGGGTCAAAACGAAAAGTGTGGCCGGGTTGGAAAATCTCGTGTTGCGGCAAGGAGGCGCGGCATGATTTACGTGTTCGATACGAGTGCCTTTATTGTCCTCAAGCACTTTTATCCAGGCACCTTTCGCTCTCTTTGGACGGGACTTGATGAATTGATTGCGCACGGAAACTTGGTTTCCGTGCGCGAAGTTTTCAATGAATTGCACGCCTATAACGATGCCGATTTCATTCAGGACTGGGCGCGGCAGCGTCGTCACATCTTTGCGAATCCCTCAAGTGCAGAATTGGCATTCGTTCAACAAATTTTTGCCATTCCGCATTTCCAGACCCTGATCGGTACAAAGGCGCTACTCAAAGGTACACCGGTGGCGGATCCATTTGTGATTGCGGCGGCCAAGGTTCAGCAAGGTAGCGTCGTAACCCAGGAACAATTCAAGCCCCACGCTGCGAAGATCCCGAACGTCTGTCAACACTTTGGGATTGCCTGCACTGACCTCGAAGGTTTTATGGCCCAGCAAGGATGGAGTTTTTGATTTTCAAGTCAGTCGCTTGGGGACTGCAATGGCAGAAACGCGAAGCAACTTTGTGGTTCGTCAATCAGTACGGAGTAGCAGCGTTAATGGGTAACTTGCGCTGTTTTTCCCTCAAGTTTGTTTATTGAAAGTGAGGTCACGATGAGCACAACAGCAACAGAATTGCGGCTGCAAGCCACCGGCGATTTGGTGACGCAGGGCCGCCAGCAGCTTGCCGATTGGGAACGCGCGCAGCCGGAAAACTTCTTCACCTCCGATCAACATCTGCGCGACATCCTGGCGTTTTATTGGGGCGCTGAAAAACTGCGCGCACACGAGCCGCGTTTGACGAGATTCGGTGGTGAAGCCGCGACCGTCGTGGATGCCGCCGTGCGCCGCGCCAACGAAACGCACAACCTGCCGCGCCTCGAACGCTTCAACGCCGTGGGCGCGCGCACCGAAGAGGTCATCCATTCCGCCGATCATCATTTGGCGGGCCGCTATATTTACGGCAGCGGCGCGCTGGCGGTCTATGCCGAACCGGGCAACAACGTGCTGGCGCAAGCATTGTTTTATCTGTCTTCCTACAATGGCGAAGCGGGGCACAACTGCCCGCTGGCCTGTACGGCGGGCGTCATCAAGACGCTGCAATACGCCGCGAGCGCCGAGTTGAAAGCGAAATACCTGCCGCGTTTGCTGGATGAGAATTACCAGACGCGCTATCACGGCGCGCAGTTCCTGACCGAAGTGCAGGGCGGTTCGGACGTGGGAGCGAATGCTTGCGTGGCGACACCGCACGCCGACGGTACGTGGCGCATCAATGGCGAGAAATGGTTTTGCTCAAACGTGACGGCGGACTTGGCCCTGATCACCGCGCGGCCCGCAGGCGCGAATGCGGGCACGAAGGGCTTGGGTTTGTTTCTGGTGCCGCGCCGGTTGGACGATGGCGCGCTGAACGGAATGCACATCCGCCGCTTGAAAGACAAGCTGGGCACGAAGTCGCTGGCGACGGCGGAGGTGGATTTCAAGGACGCGCTGGCCTATCAAATCGGTGAACCCGGACGCGGCTTTCAGCATGCGATGGATTACGTCATCAACACCTCGCGGCTTTACAACGCGGTAGGTTCAGCGGCGGCGGCGCGGCGCGCTTACGTGGTGGCGTGGACATACGCCCAGCAGCGCCAAGCCTTCGGTCAACCGATTGCTGCGTTCCCGTTAGTGCAGGAAACGCTGGCCGAGATGCGCTGCGAGGTGATGGGGCTGACGGCGGGCAGCTTTTACCTGGCGCACTTGCGCGACAAAATCGAATTGGGCGAGGCCGAAGAGACGGACAAACAGTTCTTCCGGTTCATGGTCAATCTCAACAAGTACTACGCCTCGGTGACGGCGACGCAGGTGGTGCGGCGGGCGATTGAGATTTTGGGCGGCAACGGTGCGATGGAGAATTTCTCGGTGCTGCCGCGGCTGTTGCGCGATTGCGTGATCTTCGAGGCGTGGGAAGGCGCGCACAATACCTTGCTGGGGCAGGCGGTGCGGGATGTGCAGCGGCACCGGTTGCACGAGGCGGTTGGCGCGCGGTTGCTGGCGATCTTTCCGGCATCCGGGAACAAAGACGCAGCGGTGAGTCGCTTGCGCAGTGCGCTTGAATCCTTGACGCGCTTTGATGAGTTGACCGCCAGCAGCTTGATACGAGGACTTGCGGAGCGGACGATGCGGCTTTTTTACGCAAGCTGTTTGGCGCGTGGCGACAAGGATAAGACAGCGGCAGAGTGGTACTGGCAAACGCATTGTGAGCCGGTCGCGGAGTCACCCGAAGCCAAGCTGCGATACATCAAAGAATTGAGCGCGCAGTTGTAAGTGTCGGCTTGGTTCAAACAAATTCAGCAGGGCAATGGCGCAATCAAAAGAGAGGAGCATGGAGTTCAAGCTTTAGCTTGTTTGCCCCGCCTGCGGCGGGGCGGCAGCCTGAAGGCTGAACTCCATGCTCTTACCAAGCGGCGCGCCTTGTCCTCTTTTCAGCTACTTTCAGGAGGACGACTCGATGAGACTCGGATTGAATTTTGGCTACTGGGGTTCCGTCCCCGTTGACAACGTCGCGTTGGCGCAGGAAGCCGACCGGCTCGGCTTTCATTCGCTCTGGACGGCGGAGGCCTACGGCTCGGACGCCGTGAGTCCGCTGGTCTGGCTGGCGGCGCAGACCAAACAGATCAACGTCGGCACGGCGATTATGCAGATGACCGCGCGCGTGCCGGCGCTGACGGCGATGACGGCGGCGACGATTGATCTGTTGACCGGCGGACGCATGCTCGTCGGCATCGGCGCTTCGGGGCCGCAGGTCGTCGAAGGCTGGCACGGCGTTCCTTATGGCAAGCCGGTGACGCGGGCGCGCGAGTACATCGAGATCATGCGCGCCATCTGGAAGCGCGCGGCGCCGCTCGTCCATCACGGCGAGCATTACGACATCCCGTGCCAGGGCGGCAGCGGTTTGGGCAAGCCGCTCAAGCTGATTCAACATCCGCTGCGTCCGAGCATCCCGATTTATCTGGCGGCGGTCGGGCCGAAGAACGTCGCGCTGGCGGCGGAATTGGCCGAGGGCTGGCTGCCGATCTTCTTTTCGCCGGAGCGCGTGGGCACGTACCGCGAATGGCTGGATGAGGGCTTTGCCAAGGCGGGCAACGGCAAGACGATGACGAGCGGCTTCGACATCGCGCCGACCGTTCACGTAGTCCTCGGCGATGATGTGAACGCCTGCCGCAATCAGGTCAAGCCGACGCTGGCGCTTTACATCGGCGGCATGGGCGCGAAGGGCAAGAATTTTTATTACGACATCGCCTGCCGCTACGGTTACGAAGCGGCGGCGGAGCAGATTCAAGGCTTCTATCTAACCGGCAAAAAGATGGAAGCGCTGGCCGCGGTGCCGGATGCGTTGGTGGATGAGGTCGCCCTGTGCGGGCCGCGCGCGCGCATTGCCGAACGGCTGGCAGCGTGGAAGAATTGCGGCATTACGACGATGATTTGCGGGACTTCGGACATTGAGGCGGTGCGGATGATGGCGGAGTTGGCACTATAACGGCCTTTCGTTAGGAGGCGGCTGTGAAGATAGGTGGCTTGCTTTGGATTGAGCGCATTGTTGATAAGCTGGCTTGGAAGCACAGCGTCAGCAAGTCTGAGGTGGCAGAGGTTTTTGCCAGCCGCCCGCACTATCGTTTTATTGAAAAAGGCGAGCGTGTCGGGGAAGATTTGTATGCCGCCTATGGGCGTACGGATGCCGGGCGCTACTTGACTGTCTTTTTTGTTTACAAGAAAACCAGGGAAGCGTTGATTGTTTCCGCAAGGGCAATGACGAAAACAGAACGGAGGAGTTATGGCAAAACGTAAAAGTTCTATCTCGCAAGCCAGTACTTATGAAGCGATCGGTGAGTTTTGGGATACGCACGACACGACAGACTTCGAAGATCAAACTTATGAAGTCGAGTTCGAGGTGGATTTGCAAACCGAGCGCACCTACTTTCCGCTCGAAAAAAGCCTCTCCGCCAAAGTGCTCGAGCAGGCTAAACAGCGTGGTATCTCGTCTGAAACCTTGCTCAATCTTTGGGTGCAAGAGAAAGTGCAAGAGGCGGCTTAAATCAATTCTTTGCGCAACCGGCACAGCACGGTGACGGCGCATCCGGCGCTGCCCCGCAGCCGTCACACCAACAACCTTCGTTTTGAAGAAAGGACTTTTACTATGGCTACCCCGATCCCTGACAAATTCAACGACCTGTTCGAGAAAAAGATCTTCGCCGGTTTGGCGACCTTGATGCCGGACGGCGCGCCGCAAGTCACGCCGGTCTGGATTGATTACGATGGCGCGCACGTGGTCTTCAACACCGCGATTGGCCGGCAGAAGGACAAGAATCTGCAACGCGACGGGCGTGTGTCGGTGATGCTCATTGATCCTGAGAACCCGTACCGCCATCTCGAAGTGCGCGGCAAGGTCATCGAACGCACGACCGACGGCGCCGACGAGCACATCAACAAGATGGCCAAGAAGTATCTGGGGCAGGATGTTTATCCCTTCGGCCAACCCGGCGAACAGCGCGTGATCTTTAAGATTCAGCCGGAGCGTGTGAGTTCGATGGGCTAG
Source organism: Acidobacteriota bacterium (assembly GCA_043740245.1). Taxonomy (GTDB): domain Bacteria; phylum Acidobacteriota; class Blastocatellia; order RBC074; family RBC074; genus JACPYM01. Next base: position 25,188 of record JAYUCP010000251.1, read on the forward strand.
CCGCCGCCTGGGAGCGCGGGCAGCCTTGATGGTGTTGGCGAATTCATCAGTGTGTTTTCCATGCCCTGAAAGGGCAATATTCAATAGCCGGGGGCAGCAGCGCCCCCGGAATGCGTGAGAATGGTTCCCGGCCCTGACAGGGCCGCATTTGAAGTCGGATGCGACCCCTTCAGGGTCGGGCAAGCCCCCGCGCCTTTCCGTGGGCGTTGCCCACGGCTATTGAATATTGCCCTTTCAGGGCATGGAAGCCAGCGTGGCGGATTCACCAACAAGCTCCCAACAAGATCATGGATGCCTGCGCTCCTAGGAAAAAATTTCGACCTGTGCAAGTACAACTAATGGAAGCCTGTGCTTATTTGACTGGCGGAGCCTTTGGAGTGCGGCGGCTCGACGCCGCTTTGGTATACCCTTCGGCGCATCAAGCAAGCAAGGCTACGGACAGCCACAGTGTCTTTGGCTACCGGTTTTACCCAAGGCCGAGAGGCATACCAAAGCGGCGTCGAGCCGCCGCACTCCAAAGGCTTCGCCAGCCACTTGCACAGGTTGAAAAATTTTGCCTGCGCCCAAAGCGGCGCAGGGGGCTGGTGCATACGCACCTGCGCTTCGCGCACCGCCCCAAGAACAGTGTTCAGAGCCGATCAAGAAGGGGGACACACCACCGCCAGCCGAAAACCGGTACTGACGTTACGGCTGCCCGGCGAGTTGAAGTCACGAATGACGGCGCGCGCATAGTCAAAGTCGTAGAACCACGAACCGCCCCGCAGGACACGATTATTTTCGTTCCCCAGTTTCTCTTTCCGCGCCTCAAGCTGCGGCTTGGCGTAATCGCTCAAACACCATTCCCACACGTTCCCGCTCATCTCTTCTACGCCATCAGGCGACGCGCCATTTGAGAAGATGCCGACCGCGCTGGTTTGGCCGATACCGGTTTGATGAGTATTGCCAAGCTCGGCCTTGAACTCGTTGCCGTATGGATACACCCGTCCATCTGTCCCGCGCGCGGCCTTCTCCCATTCAAACTCGGTCGGCAACCGCGCCTTCCACTCGTCAATCTTTTTCAAGTCGTACCCGCCGCCCCAGCGCCACGACAGCCAACGGCAAAAGGCGAGGGCTTGATACCAATTCACCGTGTCGCGCGGATGGTTGTCGAATTTGAAACGCGGTTCGTCTATCCGGCGGTCGTCATCATCCGCCTTCAAACCCGCCCACCAGCGCGGGTCGTCATAACCTTCCGGGTCGGTCACAAAGCTTTGGAATTGCGCGTAAGTCACCGGGTAGCGGCTGATCCAAAACGTGGGCAGCGTCAGCCGTTGCGGTTTGGCCGCATATTCAACTTTGGCAGCGCCATACTGAAACTCACCGCCAGGAATCTCGACCCACGCGATGTCGGGCCAGCCGTCGGCACGCAAGCCCACGCCCGGACGATTGTCCAAGCCGAATTGGCCCAGGGCGCGCCCGATGGCGGCGCGGGCCTGGGCTGCGGGTTCGAGGTCGGGATTGTCCAGGCGCGGCAACCATTGGTCGCGCAAGGCGGCGAGTGTGGCCGCGCGCGTCGCCTCAGCCAACACGGCCCCGCTGCGTTCCAACGCCTGCACGGCGATTTCGGGATTGGCGGCGGCCAGCCAGTTGAACACCTCGGTGCAATCGTTGCTGTAAAGCCCGGCGAGCAAACTGGCGGCCACTTCCCAGTTGTTGCGCTGCCACCAACGGCCGGGCGGCCACAACGCGTCAGCTTTCAACCGCCCGGCGCGCCGTTCGTTGTCCATAAACTGGGCGGCGAAATACTCCTGCAAAAGCTGATGGGTGAAGCGCACCTGTTCGCCCAGGCTGAGCAGACTGGCGCTGCTCGCCAGCCGCAGCAAACGCCCGTCCAGCCGCTGGCGCACTTCATCCACGGGCAGCACCGTCGCGGCCATGCCCGCTGCGGCAGGCTGGATTTGCATGGCGTAAGCGACTTCGGCCAGCTTGCCGATGAGCAGCGTTTGATCGTCGGCGCTGATTTCTTCGTGCTCGCTTTCGCGCGCCAGTAACTCCGCCACGAATTCGCGGAAGAGCGCGCCGCGATTCACCGGCAATTCGCCCCGTTTGTCGAACACGCGCGTCAGCATCCAGAGCATGTACGGATTGCACGCCAGCAGCATCAGGCTGGACGGCGTTTCGCGGAGGCTGAGCCAGCGTTCCCAATACCAGTTGCTGTCCTTATCCTCTGACCAGCCCCAGCGCAGACCGTCGGGTAACTGGGCCTCTACCCAAAACACGCGCTCCGGTTCGGCCAGCTTGCCGGCAAACGCTTGCGTGAACCTTGCGAGGTGTTGCCGAGCTTCCTCACCGGCCAGTTTCCAGAACAGCGACTCGCCGCGCTCCGCGCCCAGATAGCGCCCGGCGAATTCCCGAATCTGCAAGGCGTCGAGCGGCTTGATGACGATGCGGTCAAAGCCGAGTTCAAGCTCGGCGTAATCTTCCTGGCGGCAAGAGACGACCGCCAGCGGCGCCGGGTGCGCTTCGATGAAGCGTTTCACTTGCGGGTATTTGGCCGCGCGCTGGCCGACCGGCAATTCGTTCAAGCCATCCAGCAACAAGGCCGCGCGTTGTGCGGCCAGCAACCCATCCAGCGCCGCGCCCAGCCCCGGCAGTTGTTCTTCCAACTCCGCCGCGATGAATTCGCGCAACGGCTGGTCGGCCCGCGTCCAAAAGCCGAGAGGGATCAGCAGCGGCAACGGGGCCGCGTGATCGTGGCGCGCCGCCTCGGCCAGCTTGTCCACCAGCTTCCACAGGATCGTCGTCTTGCCGCCGCCCGGTTCGCCCAACAGCACGGCGCGCCGCAAGCGGGGAATCTCTGTGACCGCGTCTACAAAAGGCTGCGTGGGCGTGTCCCGGCCCGCCGGTTCCAGGCTACAGGCAATGCGCAAGCGTATGCGCCGCTGCGAACCGCCGCTGAGCGGCGTGTAGCGGTCAATGAACGCCAACTCGTTCTGCTTGAGTTTGGTCAGGTAGGCCAGTGCCAGTTCGCGGGGCAGGCCAGCGGCGGGCGGACTGGGCAGCACGTTCAGCAGCTTGGGCAAGGCAGTGGCGTATTCGCTGTCGGAGCACGCGATGCCCTGATAGCTTTTCAAGAGGTAAAAATACTCTTCACCAAAGACGTCTTCCCGCAGCAGTGGAATGATCTTTTTGCCGTTGTCTCTGGCGCACAAGATTTCATCACGCACCCACTGGCTTTGCAGCGCCGCGCGCGTAACCACGATCACAAAGACAGAGCAATTTTTGATGGCCTCGATGATGGTCTTGAACCAATCAGCGCCACCCTCGATGTCGCTGGTATCAATCCAACAAGGATGACCAGCAACGCGCAAATCAGCAACCAGGCGGTTTGCGAAATCAGCATTCGCGCGTGTGTAGCTGATAAAGATGTGGCGCGTCTCTGGCGACTGGGTTTGGGCCATAGGTAAACTCGAATGAGGCGATCAATAAGCGCCGCGAATCTACCGTGACATTCAGCCGGGAGCAAGCAGTTTGCAACAGCCTGATGCTTTGCGTGTGGCAGCACTGCCGCAAGCAGCCGATACGCTACCGCTCGCTGTACCGCACCAAGCGTGCGCCCAGCGCCATCTGATTGAGCAACTGTTGAATGGGCGTGTCCCCGCCGTGCCGCAACAACGCGGCCACATCTTGCGGTTCGTCAATGTCGAGTGCGAGGCGCGGGAGTTCGAGCACCCGGCATTGCGCGTTTATGCTTTCAGCTTCGGCCAGATGTTTGGCCAGACTGCCGGGGCCGAAATGCGAGGGGAACAGCGCCGGCGGGCGGCGCAGGATGGCGTTCGTGCCGGTGCCTTCGTGCGAAGGAACAATGATAGTCGAAGGCGCGTGTGCATCGCAGGCCAGGATTTGTTCGATGTCTGCCGCCGTGATCAGCGGCAGATCAAGCGGCAGCCGCAAGACGGCTTCCGCGCCGCGTTTCAGCAATTCTTGCGAACCGAAATCCACCGAGGCGCTTTCTGAAATCTGTTCGCGTTCGAGGATCACTTCCATTCCATATTTTTCGGCCAATGTAATCGCGGGTTGATAAAGCGTGACGATGGCGACGCGGTCAATCGTGCGCGTTTGCGCAGCGGCGGCAAAGGTGTTTTCGAGCATGGCCCAGGCCAGTTGCGTGCGCTCGGCTTGCGACATCAGGGTCGCCAGGCGCTGTTTGGCGCGCGTCAGGTCTTTGACTGGAATTAAGATGTAGCGCATACAGAGGGAGTGAAAATGTACGGCAAGCTGTCAGCTTGCCGCAGGCTTCAAATCAGACGCAATCCAAGTCACTGGCAAGCTGGTGGCTCGTAGGCATTCAATTTAACGCAATCCAAGTCACCGGCAAGCTGACAGCTTGCCGTACATAGAATCAATATGAACCGGATGGACAGGCTACTCGGCATCGTGCTGGAGTTGCAACGGCGCGGCACCGTGCGTGCCGAAGACCTGGCGGCGAAGTTCGAGACCAGCAAGCGCACGATTTACCGCGACGTGCAGGCGCTCTGCGAAACCGGCGTGCCCGTGATGTCGCAGGCCGGCGTGGGCTACGCGCTGGTCGCGGGTTACTTTTTGCCGCCGCTCAGTTTCACTTCGGATGAAGCCGCGATGCTGTTGCTGGGCGGCGAATTCATGGCGCAGAACTTCGACGCTCAGTACCGCGAGCGCGCGCAGAATGCCGTCAACAAGATCGAGGCCGTCGTCACCGAACGGTTGCGCGCCGAGGTGGCCGAATTGCGCGCGAGCATCCATTTCGTCACGCCCGAAACCTTGAGCGGCGAGACGATGGCGGAGAAGCTGTTGCCGCTGCGCCGCGCGATCATCGAACGGCGCACGGTGCGTTTCCGCTACCACACCAAATTCGCGGGCGACGATCTGAGCGCCGAACGCGTGCGCGAGGCCGATCCGTATGCGCTGCTGCGCTACGGCGAATCATGGTACCTGATCGCCTATTGCCACTGGCGGCAGGACATCCGCAATTTCAGGATGGAGCGCGTCAGCGAGTTGGAGGTGTTGGAGCAACGCTTTGAAAAGCAGCCGGGCTTCAAGATGGAACCGCCCGCAGACGATCAGCGCCGCCTCACCGTGCGCGTCTGGTTCGACGCCGAGGTCGCGCCCTGGGTGAAAGAGTCACACGCTTACTACATTGACAGCATTGAGGAATTCCCGGACGGCATCCTGGTCACGTCGCGGGTGCGCTACGAACGCGAGGCGGTGCAGTGGATTTTGAGTTGGGGCAGCGCGGCGCGTGTGCTGGAGCCGGAATCGCTGAAGCGACGGGTGGCGGAAGAGGCGCGCAAGATTTTTGAAAAAAATTCGGCGTAGCAAACCCCTGCTGACATACTGTTGTCACTCGGCCTGTGTACTCTCCAATTCGTCGGAATCAAGCAGAGAACAAGCCGGTGCGGTACCGCGAGCGGTAGCGACCGGGTGCATCGTTCGTAGAGCGACTGCAACACCCCGTCGCTATCGCTCCGGGTACCGCACCGATTACACGAGGAGAAGCAATGAACAAAGCAGCACTGCAAGCACAACGCTTTTATTTCAACATGGTTCACGGCGTGACGTTGCGCCTGCTCGGCACGTTCAGCGACGCCGATCTGAACTTTCGCCCGAAAGACGGCATGCGCAGCGTGCGCGAACTCGTCATGCATATTTACACGATGGAGCGGACGCTGGCCGCCAACATTCGCAGCGGCAAATTGAGCGAAGAGACCGAAAGCATGGCGGTGCCGGATAAACCGGCGGGTCAGGCGGTCTTGGCGGAATTGAAAACGGTGGCGGATTTACAGGCCTACGCGCGCCGCTATCATCAGGCGCTGGATGAAACGGCGGAGGCGATGACTGACGAAGATTTGCAAAAGCCTGTTGAGGCTTGGTACGGCAGCTTCCCGGCGTGGCAGTTCTTTGCCTTTGCTTATGACGAGCATTGGCATCATCGCGGCCAGCTTTACACCTACGCGCGGCTGTTGGGGAAAGAACCGCCGATGCTTTACGACTACGAGAACTCGCCGATATAGCGTTCGATTTAACTCTGCAACTCGACTCGACCGTTTGAGGAAGTGACCTCCTCAACTACTTGAACCGTGACTTGAGCGAGGGCCAGCTTCTCGCCAGCCCCGCTCATCACGGTATTTGTCACGTAAACGGGCAAGCCGAGCGCTTCGATCTCAGCCTTCAAAGCAACATCCTGAAAATCAATGATGAACGCGTCGAGGAAGTCGGCGTAAAGCCGCGCGATTTGCGTGGC
>JAYUCP010000252.1:0-5031 GCA_043740245.1 Acidobacteriota bacterium
CAGGTCATCTACGCGCTCGTGGGCGACAGCGATTTTTTTGCTCATTCCACGAGCTTAACCCAATTCTCTTTTCCGGCAAAAATTCGCTAGAACCGTGAGGTAGCAGCAAGGAAAACGCTTAATTCAATGCCATTGCCCTTGCAAGACTTTGACAGAGCCTCTCAAACAGCTTTTGAGGCAAGTGATGCCGCCGCAAAGACCACCCAGCGAAGAGTTGCTGAAGTTCCTAGCCGTCTATGACGTAGCTGTCGGCGCACTGGCGCTGGCCTTGCGCTAGGTAGTGTTGGCCGAAGCGCCTATGGCGAATGAGTTCATCCACGACGCCTACAACGCCGTCGCCCTCGCCTTTTCGTTCACGGACAAATGGCAGGAAGGTTTCTGCCATATTGCCGTTTACAGCCGCTATGCCAATCTCGGTTTTCAACGCGGCGCGGAGATGGCCGACCCGGCAGGCGTGTTGAAAGGCACGGGCAAGCTAATTCGCCACATTCGTATCGCCAGCCAAGCGGATTTGAAAAAGCCCTACTTGCAAAAGTATCTGCGAGCCGCAATCAAGCTCACCAAGCGTCTGGCCGCAACGCCAAAAATAAAAACTGCTTCAGCCCAATCTGTAGTCAAAGGTTCCAATCCGAAAAAGCGCCGACGTTGGGCAAGGCGTGGTTGAAGGCGCTTCCTGGTTGTGGAAGTCTGAGGCGGCGTGAAGCCTGCTCAGACTGAGGGTTTCAACGGGGAGGCGTTCCCTGTTGGTTGTGATGGCGGTCAAAAGCCATCACTGCGAAACTGGTGTGCGGCAATGAGCCGCTGCAATTTACTGTTGCTCCCGTCGCGCGAAGGCAGAACCGCTCAGCCATCCCAGCGCCGGAAAGCCAGCACTGCATTTGTCCCGCCGAAGGCAAAAGAGTTTGACAGGGCGTATTCAACCTCTGTCTCTCGCGCTTCGTTCGGTATGACATCGAGATCGCACTGCGGGTCAGGCTCGATAAAATTCGCCGTCGGCGGCAGCACGCCATCCCGCAACGCCAGAATTGTCGCGACAGCTTCCAACGCGCCCGTCGCGCCCAGCGCATGCCCATGCATGGATTTGGTGGAACTGACCGCAAGTTTGTCGGCGTGTTTGCCGAAGACCGAACGAATAGCCGCAACTTCGCTGGCGTCGGCGTTGGGCGCGCCTGTGCCGTGAGCGTTGACGTAGCCGATCTGCTCCGGGTGGAGTTCGGCATCTTTCAAAGCGGTTTTGACGGCCTGTGCCGCGCCTTCCGGTGCAGGCCGGATGATGTGCCCCGCGTCGGATGACATGCCGAAGCCAACCAGTTCCGCATAAATCTTCGCTCTGCGCGCCAGTGCGGCTTCGAGCGGTTCGAACACGAGCATCGCCGCGCCTTCTCCCAGAATGATTCCGCTGCGGTTCTTCGAGAAAGGGCGGCAGGTATCCGCCGCCAGCGCGCGCAAGGCTTCCCACGTTTTCAAGTGGCCAAAGCTGAACGGCGCTTCGCTCCCGCCAGCGATTGCCGCCTCGACCTGGCCATGCCGCACCAGCCAATATGCTTGCCCAAGCGCGTGTGTCGCCGAAGCGCAGCCGGTCGAGAGCGAAAAGGAAGGGCCGGTAACGCCAAACTCCATTGAGATGTGGCTGGCTGCCGCATGCGCCATCACTCGCAACAGCGAGAGCGGGTGGGTTCCCTTGTTTTGATGCAGGTATAAGTCTACGAAAACGCCGTCCATGCTCGCCTGCCCACCCAAGCACGAACCGCAGACAACCCCAGCATTTGCGCGCAGTCTCGGCGTCCACTCAATACCTGCATCGGCCGCTGCTTCGCGCGCGGCAACCAGCCCGAATTGCGCGAAGCGGTCGAGTAACTCGGCTTGCTTCTTCTGAAAATGCATAAGTGGGTCGAAGCCACGCACTTCAGCGCCGTTCTGATACTTCAGTTGTGCGCGATCAACGGCTTCAATCGGCCTGATGCCACAGCTCCCTTGCCGCAGCGCTTGCCAGAACTCAGCGCGGGTATTGCCGATGGCTGAGATCACGCCGAGACCAGTGACTACTACCCGCTGCTGTCTCATACATTTGCCTCTACGCCGGAAGAAGCACCGGACAAATTCTGTTCAATCCATTCCGCTACTTCTCCGATGTTGCTGACGAACAACGACTCGTCACGCATTCTCAAGCCAAACTCTTTCTCCAGATTGAAGATGACGGTGAGCGCATCCAGTGAATCTATTCCCAGCGAGAAGGGTGTGCTTTTGCGCGTGATGTTCTCCGCCAGTATTCCCTGCGTCGCGGCAATGACTGAAATAACTCTTTGAGCGATGATGTCAGGCATAACGATCCTTTTCGTTGATTGTAAATCGTGTGCTGACGCGCGGTCAGACAGGTTCCTTTCTGGCAACAGGCGCTGCGCCCGGCCAAAGGCGCGGGACGAACATCCCAGTGCGCCGCCGATATTCGCGATAAACCTCTGACAACTCGCCAGCGAGAAACTTCCGCTCTTCCAGCGCGCCAGCGCGGTAGTAGATCACGCCCATCACGAGCAGCGAGAGCAATAGCCAGAGTTGCGCGCTGGCCACGATGCCCGCGATCCAACCTAACTAGTACGCGGCATAAAACGGGTGCCGGACGTAACGGTATGGCCCGCGCGTCATCAGGCGTTCCGGCCTATCCTGGCTGAAGGCGAGCGAAAACGGTTGCGCGCGGGTGGTGCGCACACAAGCCCAAAACAGCGCGAACGAAATGCCGTAGAGCAGCAATGCGGCGATAGCCAGCGGCCCTTGCGCGCCGCCCGGTTGGAGCAACGCGACGAGGTGAGCCAGCGTGAAAACTCCACCTACGACTTGGATCACCCGCGTTCCGAATGGAACTTTGTCCACCGTGCGGAAGTGATACTTCATCGCCCAGATGAAGCTGCCGAAGCAGGTTGCGAAGGCAATCAAGTTGGCGATTTGCAGTGCGCTTAAAATCATCGGATTGCGCCCGCCTCCTGTGGCTTTCCGTTCATTTGCCGTGCCGGGTCGAAGCTGAGTTTGTCCGGCGTCCGGGCCAGGAAGAGCAGCCGGTCGCCGTTGGCCTCATCAACCCCCAACTCGTGGAAGAGCGAAAACGCGGTGGTTTGGGTAATGCGGTCTAGCCGCTCCACCTCTGCGCGCGCGTAGCGGGTGGCGTGCGCCACGTTTTTGAGCACGAAGGGGTGCGCGGACGCGCCGGATTGCGGCGCCAGCTTGCGGCGCAGAGCCTGTGCAAATTCAGCGCCGGACGGTGAATAGCTGCCGTCAAGGCGCGGCTCCACTTCCGCCAGAAAGGCGTGCACGTAGCGATAGACCGTCGGAGTCGCCGTGGTGCCCCATAAAATCAGCTTGCGGCGCTGCTCTCGTTCCCATTCGTAGGCTGCGGTGATACAGCGGTGATACAGCAAGCCGGCGTGGCCGCCAGCTTTCACGTCTTGCCGCGCGGCGCTAAATCCGAGGTAGAGCGCGGGCAGTTCCTCTTGCGCGGGCACGGCTACCGTCTCCCACCCTGCGAAGAAGAAGCAAGTCAATTTTCCGTCCGCGTCACGAGCGAGATAGAGTTTGTCGCAATGGGCCGCATCGCGCGCGAGCAATGCGCTGGGGTCTTCGTAACTGGGGGTGGCCAATTCGTGCAGTTCGCGCAGCAGCGCCGCATCCGTCCGAAACGATTCGGCAGGAATGGTCATCAAGTCCGGCATTGTTTTGTGCCTCCGTATTTTGTGAATGCTTCCGTTTGAAATTGGTGACACGCGCGTGTCACACAGACTTGGCGCGGCGTCTTCCGCGCTTGCTGTTCAAGCGCGGAAAACCCGGCCCGGCTCAACCGTCACCGCCTTTCTGATCGAAACCAGTGACGCCAGGCCGCACATCAGCAAACTCACCAGGATCATCCCGGCCAGCAGCCACCACGGCGTGTGAATCCACGCGATGCCTTGCCGCGCCAGCCTGAGCAGCGGCAACGTCACGGCCAACCCGATGAGCGAACCGACCACGCCGCTCGCCAGCGCCTGCGTCAGCACGACGCCCTGCACGTAGCCGCGCGACGCGCCCAGCGCCTTGAGCGTGGCGAACTCTTCCAGGTTATCCATCGTCGTCGAGTAGATCGTCTGCGAGACGACCACCAGCCCCACCAAAAACCCCAGCAGCCCGGCCAGCGAAATCGCTCCGCCCGAGCCGGTCTGGTTGAGCCAGAAATCGCGCGAACGCTTGGCGAAGGCAGCCCGCGTCCACACGTCCGCTTCGGGCAACCGGGCTTGCAAGTCGCGCCGCACTGCTTCCACCGCGTAGCCCGACGCGATGTGCACGAGCAGATACATCGTCTCTTCGCTCCCCAGCCCAAGATAGCTCACCGCATCGGCGTAGGCCGCGAAGACGTAGGGGCTGCCGAGAAACGAGCCAAAGCCTTCGATGGCGCGCTCGACGTGGGCGCGCCGCCGGTTGATTTCGACCTCGATGGGCGTTGCGGTTGCTTCAAGCGGCACGGCGTTACTACGGTCAATCAGCACCGCATCAGGAGACATCGTATCGGCTTCAGCGTGCAGCCGGGGCAGCGGGAAATTGCGGCCCGCACCCGCTTCGGCCCCGACCAAAACTACCAACTGCCGCGCCCCCGACGGCGCTTGCCACGAGGTCGCCCCAGTGACCACGCGGTTGACCGTGGCGACGCCGGGGACGCCCTGCGCCAGTTCGCGGAAGCGGTTCGGCAACAGCGCCGGATACTCGAAGCAAGGCACGCCGCGCGCAGCGATCCAGATGTCGGCGTCGCTCGCGTCAATCATTCTGGAAGCGGCGTTGACAAAGCCCACCAGCAGGCTGCCTTGAAAGACCATCAGAAAGACCGCGAAGACGATGCCGATGACCGTGACCGCGAAACGCAGCCGGTCGTGACTCAAATTTCGCCAAGCTAGTCTCATCGTCTTTACTTCCCAAGAAATTGGGTAGTGGTGAAATGGGGTGGGATGATGAACCCACCGTAGGGGCAGACCTGTGTGTCTGCCCCGGTGGCCTTAGACGGACTCGGAGGCGTCT
>JAYUCP010000253.1:0-12246 GCA_043740245.1 Acidobacteriota bacterium
GCCATTTTCCGGGTTTGGCGAATCAACGACATACAAGACCTGCGTACTGATTCTAAAAGACTTATCCTTAACCTGGCGCACATGGGTTGAGAACCTGCCCACCGCACGCAAGGCCTTACACTCAATCGCAATTTGAGCTAAAGCTGTTTACCGTATTTCTTCAAATGCTCTTCCTTCGCGCTGTCCACCCAGTTCTCGCGGCGGATGCGGCCCTTGAAGTGTTCGAGTTGCGTGTCCACGAAATCAATGTCGGCCTCATTCCACCGCCCAACCTGTTTGAAGAAGTAGATGCCTAGTTTGTGCAGCAGCTTCTCCAACACGGGGCCGACGCCGTAAATCAGTTTGAGGTCGTCGTAGGCGCCGCGTTTGGGCGGCGCTTTGCGATAAGCCTCCATCGCCTCGCGGGCGCTAACACGCTGCTTGGGCGCGGGCTTTGGTTGCGCCGGTGTCGGCGCGGGCTTGGGTTTGACGACTGCGCTTTGACGCGGCGCTGCATTCGTTTCGAGTTCGTGCAAGCGTGTGCGTAAGCGCGCCAGTTCGCTGTTGCTCTCGGCCAGGCGCACGCTGGCCGTGCCGAGTTCGGCGAGCCGCGCGGTCAAGCGCGCGATCTCGCTGTCTTTGGTGTTGAGCAAGGTCTTCAATTGCGCTTCACGCGCGCTGAGTTGCGCGTCGGATTGACCGGCGCTGGCTTCCAATTCACCGACGCGCCAACGCAATTTGCCGAGTTGATCGTCTTTGTCAGAGAGGGCGCTGTTGAACTGGGCTTCGCCTTCTTTCAAATGCTTGGCATTGGCGGCCAGTTGCGCATCGCGTTCAGCCAGTTGCGCGCCCAGCGCCTCCAGTTCACTGATGCGCCCTTTCAGCTTGCCGATTTCTTCATCGCGGTTGCTGATGAAGGCTTCCAACTCGCCGACGCGCCATTTCAACTTGCCCGCCGCCTCGTCTTGCTCGGCGACGGTTTGCTGGTGGCGTGTTTCCCATTCGCGCAGATTGGCATCGCGTTCGGCCAGTTGCGCGTTTAAGCGGTCAAGCTCGCCCAACTGCTCGCGCAATTGCGCCAGTTCGGTGGCGCGCGCGCCCAGCGTGGCGGATTGCTGTTGCTGGGTGGCAGCGGCAGCGTTGATGCGTTCGTGCATTTGGCGCAACTCAGCATCTTTGAGCTTGAGCGCGTCGCCGAGTTTGGTGATTTCGACAGCCCGCGCCGCCACGGTGGCTTCCAACGGTTCGAGCCTGGCGAGGCGGCCTTTGAGCGCGGCCAGTTCAGCTTCGCGTTCGGCTTGTGTCGTGGTCAGGCGGCTGGACAACTCGGCGGCCAGCGTGCGCACACCGCGCAGTTCATTCAAGCGCAGACCGAGCCGGTTAAGCTCTACGTCTTTGGTTTTGCCGGCGTTGACCAGTTCGAGTTTGAGTTGTGCGATCTCGCTGTCTTTGGCGCTGGCGGCGCTGGTCACTTGCTCGGTCAGCCGCGTGTTGGCGGCGCTCAGATCGGACTCCAGCGTTTTGAGTTTGTTATCGCGTTCGGTCAGTTGCGCGCTGAGCGGTTCCAGTTCCTTGACGCGCAATTGCAGCAACGCAATCGCGGCATCTTTGTCTTTGGCGGCGGCGGACTGATTGGCTTCTGACTCGGTCAGGCGGGTCTGGCCGCTGGCGTCGGCGCGTTCCAATGCGGCGATGCGCGCGCGCAAGCGCGCGACCTCGGCGTCTTTTTCGCCCAGCGCCATTTTATTGCCGGCTTCGAGATCGCGCAGTTGGGCTTCGAGATCGGGTTTCATCGTATCGGCAGCCGCCAGCGCCGCCGCCGCACCAGCCGCCGTGACTTCCAATTCGCCCAGGCGCAATTTGAGCTTTTGGCTCTCGTTGTCGCGTTCGGCGATAGCGCTGATCTTTTCTTTCTCGAGCGCCTTGTAACGGGTTTCGAGATCGAAAAGTCGATTGTCGGCCTCGCGCAAACGTTCGTCGCGCGCCTCTAGTTCACGGCGCAATCCGTCAAGCTGGGCAAGCTGGGCGCTAAGCTGGGCGGTGAGTTGCGCGGCGTTGCTTTCCAGCGGGCCGAGGCGTTCGTGCAATTTGCCGGTCACGGCGGCGTGGGCTTGTGCGGTGGCCGCGAGTTCGGCGGTCAGGCGGGCGATCTCGTCATCTTTGACGTGGGCGGCGGTACTGATTTCAGTTTCGATATTTTTCAAGCGCAAATCGCGCTCTTTCAATTGCAACGTGAGCGGGGCCAATTCGGCGATACGCGCCAACAGCTTGCTGACTTCGCCATCCTTGCCCGCGAGACTGGCTTTCACCGCAGCCAGTTCGGCGGTCAAGCTGGCTGCGGGGGCTTCAGCCTTGGCCGCTGCCAAATCCGCCACTGCTTTGGCTTCAGCAGCCTTTAGCTTGCCAGCCCACTCCGCCAGTTCGGCCTTCAGTTTGGCAATCTCGGCCTCCTTGGCTTGCAAGCCGGCGGCGGACTTGGCCGCTGCGCCTGCGCTGGCTTCCAATTCGGCAAACGCGGACTCCCGGTCATTCAGCCGGTTGGTCGCGGTGGTGAGATCGGTGCGCAACGTTGCCAGGTCGCTCTTGTGCGTGCGTAATTCGGCGCGCGCGCTTTCGAGATCGCGCTCGGCATTGCTGAACTTGGCTTCCCAAGCTGGATCAACCGCTGATTGATTCTTGCCGCCGAACAGCAAGTTCCAGAGCGCGGGCAGCAGGAACGCGCCCGCCAGCAAGAAGAGCAACGGACAGAGTATGGTATGTAGCATTTCCATGATTTCGATTTCTCCTCTTTTAGCGGGGTTGGGGTGTGCCAGTTTGTATTGCGCCACCGGCATTGCCGCCCAGAATGCGGGATTCGATGCGGCGGTTGCGCTGCTTGCCGGTGTCGGTGGCGTTGTCGGCGATGGGTTGCGTTGGCCCGTAGCCTTTGGCCGTCAGCCGGTCGGCGGCGATGCCCTGCCCGGTCAAAAACTTTTTGACCGAGTTGGCGCGGGCCAGGCTCAGCGCATTGTTCGACGCGGCATTGCCGACGTTATCGGTGTGGCCGCCGATTTCGACTTTGACAGCGGGAACGGCTTTGAGCGCGGCGGCGGCTTCCAGCAGCGGTGCCGTGCTGGCGGTCGAAAGGTCGTTTTTGCCGCTGGCGAATTCGATGCCCTTGAGCAAAATCCTGTTCAGATCGCTCTGCGCTTTCAATTGCGCTTCGCTCAGCGCATTGCCCGCGACAGTCGTCAGGTCGTTGAGCTTGACGGTGCCGGGCAGCAGGGCGGTGACTTCTTGCAAGACGGCACTGCGCGCCGCTTGATTGGGCAACACGCCGCGCACGGTCACTTCGTCGGTCAACAAGGCCAGCGCGCCTTCCGTGCCCAGCTTTTTCGGGATCGGCAACAACCCCAGCGCCCAATCCAGCCAACCCGCACCCGCTTGTACATTGCCGACGCCGGGGCCGCTGACGCGCAAGGTGTTGTCGGTGAACCCAGCCGCGCCATACAGTTCTGTGGCGCGGGCGAGCAGGCGATTTTTGGCGTCCGCATTGGGCAACACACCGTTGAGCACAAGTTTGCCGCCTTGCAACCTGGCTTCAAGCGAAGCCGGCACGGTGGCCAAAGTTGCGGCGGGCGCGGTGACGGCGGCGCCTGTCAAAGTGACTGCCAGGCGGTACGAACAGCAATACCAACAGGCAATCACCAGCAGTAACGCACCGATAATCAGTCTAACCAGATCACTCATCTCAGCGCTCCTTGCAGAAATAGATAGTAAGGATCAACTCGAAAATAACCCTGCCAAACCACGGGGAGCACGGGGAGCACGGGGCACACGGGGCACACGGGGCACACGGGGAAAATCAAATAGCCTGTAGTGGCTTTCCCCGTGCTCCCCGTGCTCTCCGTGGTTGATTTGGCAGCGTTATTTTCAAGCCATTCCCTAGTTTAGGAGAAGTGGTTTCGCCCCATCCTCGCCGCATTTGGGGCTTGCTGCGATTCTGCGCGGTCTGAGCCACTTCCCAGCAACTCATATACGCAATAGTTCAGTTTGCCTGACGGGGTAAACGCCAAGCCATGACCATAAATTGAAACCGTAACGCGGTGTGGGGTTCGTGCGGGGGAGAGAGAAAAAACGACAACGAGACTCGGCGTCTGTCCTGCTTTTCGTCCTGCCTGCTTTTCGTCCTAAAAGATGGGGGTTTGCTTGAATTGTCTTACTGCTGTGTTACCGAGTCGTGCGGGGGCGATTATACGCAGAGCGGGCCCAATGGCAATAGGCCCTAGAGAGTGACATCCGCACATTTCCCCAAGATTTTCCACAGCCCCATTCCGCGTGTCGAATATCTTGTGGTTGAGCAAGGCGGAGCTATATTTGGCGGGGCCTGCGGCCGCCAGTTGCGCAAAGATTTTCCAAAGCACCGGACGCTGCGCCGAATAGCCGGTGCCGGCGGGGCGTGCGATTTATTTCAACTTGACCATCTTATGTGGCAAGGCGTCTTGGGCAGCGCGTCATCAGCTTGTCAGCGCGTTTGGTATTTTATTGCGGTGGCGCTGGCTTGACCGATTAGCGCTGCCAAAGTGAGCGGAATAGATTGCTGAGAAATCTGAGCGGGCGCAACAGGAAGTAAAGCGGCGTCAACTGCGGCGGCAATTTGAACCATTGCCAGTCTCCGAAATTGGGGGTTGTCAGCAGCCGGTAAACATACACCACGCGGCCCGGCCAGTCGTCTTGCATCGCAAAGAAAAGCTTGTTGCGCTCCCACATCCGGTTTTCCGGGCCAGGCGCGGCGCTGGCGGGCAGTTGCCACCAACCCAGCGCACGTTGCGCGAGCTTGCGCGCCACGGCATCTGCGCGGACTTGTTGTTGGATTGGCTCAGGCAAGGGGGCTGCTAACAGCTCACTCGCCAACAACAGCCCCAAGCGCAGGACGCGGACACAGCGTTGCCGCGCGGCGAGCGCAAACATGGTTGACCAATCCAATGCGGGCTGGCGATAGATCAGGTTGGCCAAATCGGCGGCCCAGTTTAGTTGCGCCCAGCAATGTTTGGCGGAATGCGTGCAGAGGTAAACCAACAAGGGTTCTGGCGCAAAGGTAAAAATGCGTTTGCCGCCTGGGAAACTCTCGACTAATTGCTGGCCGATTTCATGCATGGAAAAGGGCAGCAAGACTCCGGCCAAGCGCCAATGCACTTCGACCATGCAGCCTTTCCCCGCATGCGTAAACTCCAGCACGTTGTGAACGCGCCGGAAAGTGGCATCGTGGGCGGCTTCGAAATCCACCAGCGGTTGATACCCGCGCGCGATCAGCAACTGGCCCGCCGCGACCAAATCTTCTTCACGAATCAGCATATCCAGATCGCTAAACTGGCGGCGGGCGAGATCGTCATAGGCCAGCATCGCCAGGGTCGGGCCTTTATACGGAATGGCCGAAATTCCATTGGCGCTGAACAATTGCATGACTTCCAAGAGTTCCCCCGTCATCCGCAAATTGCGCAACGTATTGTTTTGCCGCAACTGCCGCAACTCAGCCAAGACTGCGGCGGGCGCGGCGCCTGCCGCTTCCAGCCAATGGCACAACTGCGCCGTGACGCCTTGCCGCCGCGCTTCGGCCAAGAGCTTGTCCCACTGGATGGCCGGCAACACGGCGGCCCACTCCGCGCTAAGTTCGGCGGGGCCGATGCGGGTGGCCGTCAACAAAAGCCGTGTTTCCAAGGAGAGCTTTTCGGGTTGTACCCAAGCGGGCAAAGTGGAAGTAGGCATGGGTTTCTCAGACACCGTCAGCGCACCTCAAGCAGGCCGTGCGCCAAGCTTCAAGAATAGCCGTACCGTAGGTTGTCCAACCTGCGGAGCACTTGGGCAAAAAGTCCTTTGGAGTCCGGTCGGCTTGCCAAGTGAGTGCTCCGCAGGTTGGACAACCTACGGTACATTTCTTTTTCTTGAACGCTTTAGAACAGTGCCGCAGATCATCGCAGCGTAACGCAGATGTGTTCAAGTCCGGTGAGCTGCCTCGGCGAGAAAATATAAACAGCGGCAAGCCAACAGAATTGGCCTGCCGCTGCCTGAACCTGCCGCGCTGTTTAACTGCGGGAAAAAGAGAATTGCGCCGTCTTGGCCCGCAAGGGTTGGCGTTCGATTTCGAGCTGGTCAGCGGTTTCCAGCCGTTCGATTGCCGCAGCCAGTTCGTCGCGTAAGCCGCCACAGATTTTGGTTAAATCCACCGCCAGGTCGCCAGCCATCACGTGGCGGAAGAAGGTTACGGCGCCCAGCGAATACCCTTTGGCGCTAGCCAGCGGCACGCGCAACGACCAGAAATGCGGCGAAGCGAGCACCTCGGCCAATTCGATCTTTTCGCTCTGCCAATTCCAACTCCACTCCACACGATGCGGGGCTTGGCGGCTGGGCAGGTGCAGCGTGCCGGCGCCGGAGCCGAAACCGTGCTGATGCGCCGCCTCTGCGCCAAAACCCGCGCGGGACGGGTGGTTGTGCACTTCCAGCAACACACTGTCAAATTCGCTGGTGGTGAAAAGCTGATTCAAGGCATCGGACAATTCGTCGAAGCTGGACACCCGCTGCAATTCGGCGGCCGCCTGCTGGATTTGCAAATCCACGGCCAGCGCCCGGTGGCGGATGCGCATGCCGCGCCGCAGTTGATGGCCCAAGGCGCCGAATTCCTCATAACGCAGATGTTGCACGCCGAGCACAATGCACACTCCCAGGATGGCAAACACCAGCGCGATGTTATTGCGTCCGGGATTGAGCAGCATAATGCCGAAGAGCGAGAAGAGCGCGCACACCGCATACAACAAAATCGCCGCCTGGCGCTGGTTCAGCCCGCGCTCAAGCAAGATATGATGAATGTGGCGGCGGTCGCTCTGGAAAACCGGCGCGCCACTGAGCAGACGGCGCATTATCGAAAGTCCCGCCTCGACCACCGGCAGGCCGAACGAAACCAGCGGAATGGCGACTGCCACGAGCGTCGAACTTTTTTGCGCGCTGACCAGCGAGAGCGACGCGCACATAAAGCCCAGGAACAGACTGCCCGAATCACCCAAGAAGATCGAAGCCGGATTGAAGTTGTAGCGCAAAAATCCCATGACCGCGCCGGCAATGATCAGGCTGACCACACAGATTTCGGTATGCCCCTGCAACAATGAGGTGATAAACAGCGACAACATCGCAAAGACCGCCGCGCCCGCCGCCAAGCCGTCAATCCCATCAATCAAATTGAAGGCATTGGTGATCCCCACCACCCACAACGCCGTCAGCGGGAAGCTCAGCCACATGGGCAATTCCCAGGACGCGGCAAAGGGAACCGAAAGCGCGTTGACGCCAAAACCTTGTCCATAAAGTATCGCGGCAGCCAAGACCTGCACGCTGATTTTTACCGCCGCATTCAAGCCATGAAAGTCGTCATACACGCCCAACAGGAAAATGATCGTGGCCGGCAACAACAACGCCTCCAGACTCTGCCAGCGTTGGTCCAGGCCTTGGCTGACGAGGTTGTGCAGCAACGGCACACAGGCGAGCGTTAAGGCAAACGAAAAGAATATGCCCAGCCCGCCCAGCCGTGGCATGGTCTGTGTGTGAATACGCCGCTCGTGATCCGGCACGTCTACCGCGCCCCATTGCAACGCCAATCTGCGCACCAGCGGCGTCACAAGCAGGGTCAGCAACAAAGGCAATGTGAAGAGTAGGAAATAGGATTTCATAGCGCACCTTCGCGTGGATGAAGGGATCGAGTTCGTCGTTATTTGGGAAGTTCGGAAAAAAGCAGCGCCCTTGTAGTAACGAATTTATTCGTTATGTGACCGAGCGAATAAATTCGCTACTACAAAGAGGGGGCCGGACTTCTCAAATATCTTTTGAATCAAAAGCACCAGAATTATCAACCGGCAACCCAACAAACTGGGTCAGCCGTTTGGAGCGCTGGGGAGGCAAGGTCAAGCTCAAGCACCAAGGTTCAGACGACAGGGTCTTTGAGATTGACGGCTTCGAGCGGGGGATAGTCTGTCAGTATTGCGCCCGTACCGTGCGGGACGCGTGAGAAACATAATGCGAAGCTGCGTAAATAGGCCTGCACCGCGTGTGGCCGGTCGAATTGCTCTTCAAAAAGCCGGCGTGCCCGCACGCCCATCCCGGCCAACATAGATTGATCACTGGCCCAGGCGGCCAGCGTTCGCGCCAATTCTGCGCTCTCGCCGCAGCCCAAGGCCGCGCCGCATTGATGCTGTTCGATCAGCGCGGCGGTGCTGCTGCGCCGGTCACCGACAAATAACAAAGGACGCCCGGCCGCCAGACTGCTATAGGTTTTGCTCGGCACGCTCAACCCCGCCAGCCCCGCGCCCAAAGTAATCAACAAGACATCGCCCGCGCTCAAAGAACGGCGCACCTCGGTGCGCGGTTGGTATGGTAACAGCACGATGTTGTTGAGTTGGTGGCGCTGCGCAAAATCTGTGATCTCGGTGCTGCGCGCGCCCTCGCCGATAAAGACAAAGGCGAGGTCAGAACGCGCGTTCAACAGACGGGCCGCTTCCAGGACGGTCGCAAACTCATTGACCAAACCCAGATTGCCGCTGAACAGGATCACCAATTTATCGCTCAGTTCGGGCCAGCCGCGTTCTTGCCAAAAGCGCGCCTTCTCGCCCGCGAGCGGCGCAATCTCTTGCCCATCAGCCCAATTGTGAATCACGTCAATGCGCGCCCGCGCAGTTGCCCGCCTCTCCGTTTCTGGTTCCGGGCCGAATTTGGCCAGCACACGTTCGAGCATGCAATCGCTCAACACAATCACGCGGTCGGCCTGGCGCAACATCAAGCGCGTCAGCCAATCCAGCAACCGCGTAACCAGGCTGTTGGCGGGTAAAGCACCCAAGGCGACGGCCACATCGGGGTACATATCTTCTTGCAGGGCGATAAAGCGCATGCCGCGCCAACGCCCGGCCAGCCAGGCTACCAAGCCAATCAGGGGCGGCGTCGTCAGCGCCATCACCACGGTTTCTTCAGCGGCCTGGCGCGGCAGCCGTAACAAGCGCCAGCACGCCCCCAGATAAAACGTCAAATAATCGGTCAGCCGGCGCAATAAATTCTGCTTGCCAAAACTGGTCGCCCAAACACGTTCGATTTGCACACCGTGATGCATCTCGTGTTGCGCAAAAGCCCGCCCGCCGTTGTATGAACCCTGGCTGGCGAGGGCGGTTACCTTGATTCCGTGTTGCACCAAATCTTCGGCCAGCGCCGTCATCAATTGACTGGTCGCCGAATGATCGGGATAGAAAAACTGATTGAGGATTATGAGATGCATCGGCACATTCTCGCGCGCATTCTTGGTCTTGGCATGGTACACGGGGATAACCAGCGAAATCACTGCGCAAGGCAGTCTCACGGGGCTAAGCAATAAACAGGCAACTTTGCTTGTTCGAGGAAATACTACGTTCTCGAATCAATTCAGGGAGTGTAAGAGCAACAAAAGGGATTTTCAGACGCCTAAACCTGAGGCAAGGGAGGATGCACATTTCAGGTTATCCTGGTCGCGCGCGAGATTAGCATAGGCTGCAAAAATTTGCCTAATGATTTGTTGTTGATAAACGTAAAGCAGCGCGCGGCGAATCGCCGGAGGGTGCATGCCGAGCAGGATCACTTCAGCGCCTCAACACGCCAGCCGCGCGCAGACGCCCAGCCCCGCACGCCGGTTTCGCCAAGTGTCAGAAAACCGATGCCCCGTTATCGGCTTGCCGACGCTGCTGACCCAACTCCAACCACGCCAGCGCACTAACTCGTTCAATTGCTTCGTCGTGTGTTTCTAAGCGAACCGCCCCAAGCGCGGCACGCAACTCGCACTGACGAGGAACCGGAGGTCTTATGTCTGATTCAGTTGCGGCAGATAGTGGAAGCAATCCGGGTGCGGCTCCGGCCAAGGGGTCGAAGAAAACGCTGATCATCATCGTCAGCGCAGTCGTCGTGCTGGCGGGCGGCGGCGGCGCGTATTTCTACCTGCAAAAAAGCAAGGTCGAAGCGAAATCCAGCGCTGCCAAGAGCAAAAAACAGGCGGCTGAAAGCGACGAGGAAGCCGCCACTGATGGAGAGGCCCCGGCCAAGAAACCAGGAGCCTCCGCCCTCACGCTACCCGATGATAGCAAGGTCAAGCACGTGCTCGAATTGCAACCTTACATTGTCAACCTGGCCGATGCGGGTGAAGCGCGCTACTTGCGCCTCACCGTCAGCCTGGGCATCGGCGGCGAAGAGGCGTCCGATGGCAAAGGAAAACCTGACTCCCTTTTTACCACGCGCGTGCGCAACGCCATGCTCGCGGTGCTGACCACCAAAACCTCCACCGAAGTGTTGACCGCCGAGGGCAAGGCCAAATTGCGCAAAGACCTGTTGCGCGCCGCCCGCGCCGCGTCAGAAGAGCCGCGGGTCGAAGCGATTTACATCACCGAATTTATCGTCCAACTCTAAACCCGGCTGCCTATGTTCAAGCCCAATGAAGACGCCATCCGCGCCGCCAATCAGGCTGAGGTGCAAGCCTGGAGCAATTATCTGGATTTGAGCGTCTCGCTCGCCGTCGAGTTGGGCCGCACCAAACTGACGGCGGAAGAGATTCTGGCGCTCGAACAAAGCAGCATCATTCAATTGCCGCGCTCAACCGGCGAAGGCGTTGACCTGATGGCGGGCGGCAAACGCATCGCGCGCGGCGAGATCATCATGATCGAAGACCGCACCGGTGTGCGCATCAACGAAATTGTCTCCGAGGAACGCTGATGCGCGGTGCACGTCAACGAATCAGTTACAGCTTGCTGAGCGCCGTGATCTGCGCTTGTCTGTTCACTGCCACGGCACAGACAAAGCCCGCCACGCCAGCCGCCGGACAAGAGAATTACGAGCGGCTTCCTTTCATGACCCAACCGCCCGAAACCGCTGTCGAAGCCGCGCCCAGCGCGGGCGGCCTGTTATTGCGCACCACCGGCGCGTTGCTCTTGATCGTTGGGTTGATCGCAGCGGCCGCCTGGGGCTTGCGCCGTTTGGGCGGCGCGCCATTCGGCGGCGCGGACAACAGTGCAGTGGAATTGACCCTGATCGGCACGCTTTCATTAGGCGAACGGCGGCAACTTTCAGCCGTGCGTTTTGGCGACCGCCTGTTGCTGATCGGCGCGACCGCCCAAGCCATCACCCTGCTGGCCGCGCACGAAGAAAGGCCGCGCTCATACATTCCACCCATGCGTTCGGTAGCGGATTTGTTGGCCGCCGATCAACCGCGCAACGCCGCGCGCGCCGACTTCGAGCATGCGCTGGCGCTGGCGGATGAACGGCTGAAACAGCAGGCAAACAACGCCGCGCAACCACCAGGCAATGGTCAATGAGTTACCGCAAACCGTTTGCCGAAGTATTGACGACTCGCTTGCAGCGGCTGCTGCTATTGCCGCTGTTGCTCGGCTCATTAGCATCGCTAGCCGCCGCCGCGCCGGCCCAAGCGCAACCCACGCCAACGCTGCGCCTGGACCTGACGCAAAACATCGAAGCCACGCTGCCGGTGCAAATCATCGTCCTGCTGACGTTGCTCAGCTTTATCCCGGCGGTGCTGGTTTCGATGACCTGTTTTACGCGGCTGATCGTCGTCTTTCATTTTCTGCGGCAGGCGCTCGGCATTCAGGAAGCGCCCAACAACCAAGTGCTGTTGGGACTGGCGCTCTTCCTCACGCTGTTCGTCATGGCTCCGGTGGGCAAGCGCATTTACGCCGAGGCGCTTGAGCCGTTGCGCGCCGGGCAAATCTCACAGATGGATGCGCTGGAACGCGCGCTCGTGCCGTTGCGCGGCTACATGCTCAAACACACACGCGAACGCGATCTGGCGCTGTTCCTGCGGCTCTCGGCCAGCCCGCGCCCGCACGTGCCGGAGGATGTGCCGACGCTGGCGCTCATCCCGGCTTATATGATTTCGGAATTGAAGACCGCGTTTCAGATCGGCTTCGTGCTCTTCATTCCGTTTTTGGTGATTGATCTGGCGGTCTCTTCGGTCGTGCTCTCGATGGGCATGATGCAATTGCCGCCCGTGCTGATCTCGACGCCGTTCAAGGTGCTGCTGTTCGTGATGGTGGACGGCTGGTATCTGATCATCGGCTCATTGATCAACAGCGTTTATTGAAGAAGGATGAGGGATGAGGGATGAAGGATGAAAAACGCCTTCATCCTTCATCCTTCATCCTTCATCCTTCATCCCTTCGCTTATGTCTGACGCACTCATCATGACGTTGATGCAACGCGCGCTGGAGACCCTGATGTGGGTCACGG